>NZ_CP045649.1:600000-965000 GCF_009557055.1 Nocardioides sp. dk884
ATAGCCGGTCACCTCGGGCGCCTCGGCCAGCGGGACGACCGTCTGCACCAGGCGGTCGGCGTACACGTGCACCATCGTGAAGGCCTGATTGCCGTCGACGCCGGAGACGAAGCGGCCGGTCGGGGCGGGGTCGGAGGTGTAGCAGCTCGCCGAGGCCACCGACACCGGCACGCCGGCGAAGGTGGAGAACGTCGTGAAGTGCAGGTGCCCGCCGAGGATGCCGCGCACGTCGGTGCCGGCGATCACCTCGGCGAGCCGGTGCTGGTCGGCGAGCTCGATGATCGCGGCCGCCGCCATCATCGGGACCGGGACCGGCGGGTGGTGCAGGGCGAGCAGGGTGCCGTGCTCCGCGGGCGTGGCCAGCACCTCGGCGAGCCAGCCCAGCTGCTCCTCGTCCAGCTCGCCGTGGTGGTAGCCGGGCACGCTCGTGTCCAGCGCGACCACCCGCAGGCCGGCCACGTCGTGCACCCGGTCCTGGGGCCGCGAGCACTCGGCGTCGTAGAGCCCGCGGGAGTACGCCGCCCGCTCGTCGTGGTTGCCCATCACCCAGACCACCTCGGCGCCGCGCCCGTCGGGCCCGACCAGCTCCGCGGCGACCGGCTCGACCAGCTCGCGCAGGCGGGCGTACGCCGCGGGCTCGCCCCGGTCGGCGAGGTCGCCGGTGAACACCAGTGCCTGCGGGACCGGGTCGAGGAGGCGCAGGCGCTCCAGGGAACGCGACAGCCCGGCCTCGGTGTCGACCACGCCGTACTGCCGCACGCCGCCGGTGAGCAGGTGCGGGTCGCTCAAGTGCGCCACGGTGTGCGTGGGGGCGGGGTGCTGGCCGAGCTGCATCCGCGCAGGCTACGGGCGCGGCCCCGGGCGGGTGACGCTTTCGGGCGGCTTCTCCCGAGCCTGGTCGTCGCCGATCCGCCGGTCGGTGGCCACCGTGCGTTCACCGCGGTGTCGGTGCCGGCGCCTAGCGTCACGGCTGTGCCCACGTGGGGAGTCCGCCACCGGGTGCCGGCCCTGGTGGGCCCGCATCCGCTGGCCGGCGCGCGGTGTCCGGACGCCGCCTCGTGGCGCCTGCCGTCCCGCTCACGCAGCGGTTGCGGCCCGGGTCATGGCCAGCCCGGTCAGGCTCGCTCGAGCAGCCCGAGCCCGCGCAGGTCCTCGCGCACGGCGGCGAGGTCGGCGGACTCCACGGACGTGCACCACCGACGGGCCCGGGCCAGCTCGTCGAGGTCCAGGTCGGCGAGTGCGGGGTCAGCGAGCAGCGCGACCACCTCGCCGCGCGCCGCGCCGTCGAAGGCAGCCAGGGTCGCGCGCAGCAGTGCCAGGACGCCTCGCCCGCTGTCGCCGTACGCCGTGCCGGCGCCGGCCACCGCGAACGCCGTCTCCCGGTCCAGCGCCGCGTCGATCCAGGCGGCGAGCGTGGCGGGGGCGACCGGGGGACGCTCCGGCCCGCCGACCGGCAGGCGCAGGCCGAGCTCGGCGCCGGCGACCTCGTCGGCGGCCGCCAGCCAGGCGTACGTCGGGTCCTCGGCGGGCAGCACGACCTGCACGGTCGCGTCGTCGGCCAGCGCCCCCTCCGCGCGGGCCGCGTCCACGGCCGCCACCACCCGGCGCGCGTTGCCGGCCAGGTCGCCGGGGTCGCGCAGGGTGATGACCAGGGCGCTCAGCGCCAGCCCGTTCCGCGTGCAGTACGCCGCCGGGCCGGCCACCTGACCGGCGCCGCCGGTCAGCACCACGCTGACCGGCACGCCGCCGTCCTCGCGCGACACCGACGGCAGGTCGAGGTCGCTGACGAGCAGCGACCGGGCGAGCGGGTCGTCGAGCACCGCGGGCGCGGCAGCTGTGGCGACGTCGAGCAGGGACTCCAGGGCGGCGGGCACGCGTTCGAGCACCGGTCTACGGTAGCCGTGCCACGATGGGCCGGTGACCAACCAGGAGCGTGATCCCGACCTGGTGACCTGCGCCAGCACCGGAGTCGGGGACCAGACGATCGAGGTGCTCGCGCCGCGCGAGGTGCCGCTCGGCGGGCCGCGCGCGATGCGCGTGCGGCGCACCCTGCCCTCGCGCAGCCGCTCGCTGATCGGTGCCTGGTGCTTCCTGGACCACTACGGCCCCGACGACGTCCCGCTGAGCGGCGGGATGAAGGTCGCCCCGCACCCGCACACCGGTCTGCAGACGGTGAGCTGGCTGTTCACCGGCGAGATCGAGCACCGCGACAGCGCCGGCCACCACGCGATGGTGCGTCCCGGCGAGCTCAACTTGATGACCTCGGGGCGCGGCATCAGCCACTCCGAGGTCTCCACGGCGGGGACCAGCACCCTGCACGGCGCGCAGCTGTGGGTGGCGCTGCCCGCCGAGCACCGCGACACCGCTCCTGGGTTCGTCCACCACGTCCCCCAGCCGGTGCGCGGCGAGGGGCACGAGGCGCGGGTGTTCCTGGGCTCGCTGCTCGGCTCGACCTCGCCGGTGCCGACGTTCACGCCGCTGCTCGGCGCGGAGCTGCTCCTCGGCCCCGGTGCCCGTCTCGAGCTGGACGTCGACCCCGCCTTCGAGCACGGCATCCTCGTCGACACCGGCGCGGTGCGGGTGGACGACCACGGGGTCGAGCGCGGCGAGCTCGCGCACGTGCCCACCGGGCGCGACCGGCTGACGCTCGTCGCCGGGGACGCCCCCACCCGGCTGCTGCTGCTCGGCGGCACGCCGTTCGGGGAGCGGATCGTGATGTGGTGGAACTTCGTGGGTCGCTCCCACGAGGAGATCGCCGCCCACCGTGAGGAGTGGCAGGCCCAAGTGCGGGCGGGCGACGGGGTGGTCACGGACGCCCAACGGGTGCGCCCGGGGCGCTTCGGCGTGGTCGTCGGCGACCGGTTGCCCCCGATCCCCGCGCCGCCGCTGCCCAACGCGCGGCTGCGCGAGCGGGGCTGAGCCGTGGCGGGACCTGCGGGCGCGGACACCTCGGGGACCGGCCCGGTCGTCGGTGAGGACGGCGTCGCGCGGTGCCCGTGGGCGGGACGCCCGGGGACGATGCGCGACTACCACGACACCGAGTGGGGCCGCCCGGTGCACGGCGAGGCCGCGCACCTGGAGCGACTGACGCTCGAGGCGTTCCAGTCGGGGCTGTCGTGGTCGACGATCCTGGCCAAGCGCCCGGCGTTCCGGGCGGCGTTCTGCGGCTTCGACGCCGACGCGATCGCCCGGTTCGGGGAGGGCGACGTGACCCGGCTGATGGGCGACGCGGGCATCGTGCGCAACCGCCGCAAGATCGACGCCGCGATCCTCAACGCGCGTGCCACCGTGGCGCTGCGCGCGCAGGAGGGGCTGGCGGCGCTGATCGCCTCGTTCGCCCCCGAGCGCGCACCGGCGCCGGCCACCGTCGAGGAGGTCGCCACCACCTCACCGGAGTCGCTGGCGCTGTCGAAGGAGCTCAAGCGGCGCGGCTTCGTGTTCGTCGGGCCGACCACGATGCACGCGCTGATGGAGGCGATCGGGATCTTCGACCCGCACCTGCTCGGCTGCCACCGCCGCGGTGGCGCGCACCTCGGCTGACGCTCAGCGCGGGCGGCGTACCTGAACCGGCTCGGGCGGCAGGCCCCACTGCGAGCCGCCGAGACGGGAGAGCGGCTCGAGCAGCGCGATCGAGGGCCGGTCGTCGACCAGCACGTCCTCGCGCACGGTGATCCGCACGACCCGGCCCAGCACCACCGTGGAGTCGCCGAGGCCGATCGTGGAGTGCAGCACGCACTCGATCGAGGCGGGGGAGGCGGCGACCCGGGGCGGGGCGACGCACTCGCTGGGCTCGGTGCGGATCTCGAGCTCGTCGGCCTCGTCCACGTCGTGGGGGTACGACGCGCTGCTGGCGTTGGCCGCCTCGAGCAGCGGCCGGCTGACGAGGTTGACGACGAACTCGCCGGTGGCGCGCACGTTGCGCAGCGTGTCCTTGTCGCCCACGGAGGTGAACTGCACGATCGGCGGCTGCGCGCACGCGACCGTGAAGAACGAGTGCGGCGCGAGGTTGCCGATCCCGTCGGCCGACAGCGACGAGACCCAGGCGATCGGGCGCGGCACGACCAGGTCGGTCAGCCACCGGTAGGCGTCGACGTCGGGGGAGCCGGGGTCCAGGACGCGGCGCGCGGAGGGGGAGGGCACGGCCCCACCGTAGGCACCCGGTGCGGTGCGCGACGTGACCCGCGCCGTGGTCGGGCCGTCCTCGGCCCGTGCTTGGATGGGCGGCGATGGTGAACGGACTGATGTGGCTGCTGGGCTGCCAGCTGGTGGGGGAGGTCGTCGTCCGCCTCACCGACCTGCCCGTGCCGGGACCGGTCGTCGGGATGGCGGTGCTCCTGGCGCTCCTGGTCCTCCGCCGCGCCGGCGACGACGCGACGGTGGTGCGCGCGGCCGACGGGCTGCTGCGCCATCTGCAGCTGCTGTTCGTGCCCGCGGGCGTCGGGGTGGTCGCCTACGTCGCGGTGATCCGCGAGGACGCGCTGCCGATCGCCGTCGCGATGCTCGGCTCCTGGCTGGCCGGACTGCTGGCCGTGGGATGGACCGCGAAGCTGCTGACCCGCGAGCACCGGGGTGAGGGGACCGCGCCGTGAGGGAGGTCCTCGAGTCCCCGGTCTTCCTGCTGCTGCTCACGCTCGCGGCGTACCGGCTGGGCCGCGAGCTGCGCGACCGCACCGGTGGTCACGCGCTGGCCCAGCCGGCGCTGGTCGCGATCATCACGGTCGCGGCCGCCATCACGGCCCTGGACATCGACTACGCGACCTACCTGGACGGCACCCAGGTGCTGGTCTTCCTGCTCGGGCCGGCGACGGTCGCGCTCGCCGTACCGCTGTATCGCCAGCTCTCGCGCCTGCGCGGCTTCGTCGTCCCCCTGCTGGTGGCGATCCCGGTGGGCGTCGTGGTCTCGGTGACGACCGGCGTGCTGCTGGTCCGGGCGCTGGGCGGCGGCGAGGTGCTCGAGCGCACGATGGCGCCGAAGGCCGCCACCACACCGGTCTCGCTCGCGCTGTCGGAGAGCCTGGGCGGGATCGCGCCGCTGACCGCGGTGCTGGCGATCCTGATCGGCATCGTCGGCGCGGTGCTGGGTCCTGCGGTGCTGACCCTGGCTCGGGTGCGGGAGCGCCGGGCTCGCGGCCTGGCCCTCGGTGCGGTCTCCCACGGCATCGGCACCTCGCGCGCGCTCGCCGAGAACGAGACCGAGGGCGCGTTCGCCGGGCTCTCGATGGGACTCACCGCGCTCGCCACCAGCCTGGCGCTCCCGGTGCTGGCGGCGTTCCTGCTCTGATCCGCGGTCGTCGCCGCCGTCGCGCTGGTGCTGGGGCTCGTGGCTGGGCATGCGGTCGGTCACGCGCGCTCGCACCTGCATGAGGCGGACCTCGCATGCCTGTCAGCACCGTGCAGGTGGGGGTGCCCTGGACCGAGGTCGAAACCGGAGGAGCCTCGTGGAAGCAGGTCGTGGGCGTCCATTGCTGACCGAGCCCTCCCGGTCGTTCCAGCCGGAGGCCAGTCTGGCGACGCTCAGCGTGCGAGGGTGACCGGCATGGACGCCCCCGACCTGCTGGCCCGGTTGTGCGGGCTCATCGACGCCCGCCGGTGGCCGGAGCTGGTCCCGCTGCTCACCGACGACTTCGAGTGCCGCTACGTGCACACCGGGGAGACCTTCGGCCGCGAGTCGTGGGTGCGGCTCAACGCCGAGTACCCGGGCTTCGACCGCCTGCTCCTCGAGGACCTGGTCGGCGTCGGCGACCGGGCCGCCGCCCGCTGCCACGTGACGGGGTACGCCGAGGACCGGCTGCTCCGCTTCGAGGTGGCGAGCTTCGTCACCGCCCGCGACGGTCGGATCTCGCGGATGACGGAAGTCTGGGCCGACGTCGCGCAGACGCCGCCGACCGCGGCTCGCCCCGTCTGAGGGGTCGCCGCGATCCGCGGGCGCCCACCCCATCGAGGTGGGAGAGTGGCCCGCGTGAACGCTCCCGACGCCCGTGCTCAGCAGGCCCCCGTGACCGACCCCGACTCGGCTCCCGCCCCGCCCGTCTCGGTGGGCCTGCCGGGTGCAGTGCTGCTGTTCGCGGGGCTGTGGATGGTGACCGACCCCGGCGGCCCGCTCGTCATCGGCTGGGCGTGCTTCACGGTCGGGCTCGCCCTCCTGCTCGTCGGCGTGATCGCCGCCGGCGTGGCCTGGGGCCTCCGCCTCGACGCGCACCGCCGCGGCTGAGGTCCGACCGCCGAGGACCTGCTCGACCGGTGTGCCCCTAGGTTGGCCCCATGACGCGGGTCCACGCCTTCTCTGACGACGCCCTCGGTGAGCTCGACGCGGTAGGGCTGGTCGCCGCTCTCCAGGCGAGGCGGGTGTCGGTGCCGGAGGTCGTGGAGGCGGCCATCGCCCGCACCGAGGCGGTCGACGCACAGCTCGGGGCGGTCGCGTACGCCGCGTACGACGGGGCCCGGGCGCAGGCGCGGGAGCCGCGCGGCGGGTTCTTCGCCGGGGTGCCGACGTTCCTCAAGGACAACATCGACGTGGCGGGCATGCCCACCCAGCACGGCTCCGACGCGTTCACCGCGGCGCCGGGCACGACCGACGGCGACGTCGCGCGGGCGCTGCTGGCGACCGGGCTGCTGCCGCTGGGCAAGACGCGCATGTCGGAGTACGGCTTCAGCGCCGTCGCCGAGCATCCCCGGCAGGGGCCGGTGCGCTCCCCGTGGTCCACCGACCACGTCGCGGGTGCCTCGTCGGCCGGCTCGGCGGCCCTGGTGGCGGCGGGCGCGGTGCCGCTCGCGCACGCCAACGACGGCGGCGGCTCGATCCGCATCCCGGCCTCGGTCAACGGCCTGGTCGGGCTCAAGCCGAGCCGCGGCCGGCTGCCCAGCGAGCGGCTGAACCGGCAGATGCCGATCCGCATCGTCGCCGACGGGGTGGTGACCCGCTCGGTGCGTGACACCGCGGCGCTGTTCCGCGAGACCGAGAAGGTCTACCGCGCCCTCGAGCTCCCGCCCGTGGGCGACATCACACGCCCGGTCCGGCGTCGGCTCCGGGTGGCCGTCCACACCACCGGCGTCGCTCGCGACGCGGACCCCGAGATGACCGATCTCACACGTCAGACGGCCAAGCTGCTCGCCGACCTCGGCCACCACGTGGAGGAGGTGGCGGTCCCCGCGCCCGCGACCTTCCCCGACGACTTCGTCCTCTACTGGGCGCTGCTCGCAGGCGCGATCGTGCGCACCGGCCGGCTGACCCACGGCCGCCAGTGGGACCCCACCCGCCTGGACAACCTCACCCTCGGCCTGGAGCGACACCTGCGCCGCCACCTGCACCGTCTCCCCGGCGCGATCCGGCGCCTGCGCGCCGCCCGGGAGGTCTCCCGCGCCTTCCACGAGCAGTACGACGTGGCGCTCTCGCCCGTCGTGGCCACCCCCACACCCCTGGTGGGGCACCTCGACCCCACCCAGGACTACGACGTGGTGATGGGCCGTCTCCTCGACTGGGTGGCGTTCACCCCGTGGCACAACGTGACCGGCGACCCGGCCGTCTCCCTGCCGCTTTCGACCACCTCCGCGGGCCTGCCCCAGGGCATGATGATCGGCGCCGGGCTGGGTCGCGAGGGGCTGCTGCTGGCCCTCGGCCTCGAGCTCGAACAGGCCCTCCCACCTGCGGTTTTGTCCAAGTGAGACCCCCGATTTCACGTCCTGCGGGGACGTGTGTAATCTTTTCCGTCGTTGCCCCTTTAGCTCAGTCGGCAGAGCGTCTCCATGGTAAGGAGAAGGTCTACGGTTCGATTCCGTAAAGGGGCTCTGGGTGAGGGTTGCGCCGCGGTCGTAGGATGGTGGCGCAACCCGACCTATGTGGCGGGGTAGCTCAGGTGGTTAGAGCACACGGCTCATAATCGTGGTGTCGCGGGTTCGAGTCCCGCCCCCGCTACCAGGCAAGACCACCGAGCAGCAGCTTTCTCGACGACCTACAAGGACTTCCCGTGGCCAGCAAGAGCTCCGACGTTCGCCCCAAGATCACGCTCGCGTGCGTGGACTGCAAGGACCGCAACTACATCACCAAGAAGAACCGCCGCAACGACCCCGACCGCATGGAGCTGGCGAAGTTCTGCCCCCGCTGCCGGACGCACACGGCGCACCGCGAGACCCGCTGACCACAGCGCAGACGTCTTCCACGACGACCCCGTCCGAGCGATCGGACGGGGTCGTCGTCGTTGGTGGGCGCGGCACTAGGGTGGAGGCCATGCCCGTCGACGCCGCCCTGGTCGGGAAGACCTTCCCCCCGACCCGTCCGTACGCCGTCTCCGCGGAGAAGGTCCGCGAGTTCGCCACCGCCACCGGTACGACGTACGACGGGGGCCCGGCTCCCGCGACGTTCCCGATCGTGCTGGCCTTCGACGCGATGAACGCCTTCTTGGCGGCCGAGGAGATCGACCTGTTCCGCATCGTGCACGGCGAGCAGAAGTTCGCCTACGCGCGCCCCGTCGTCCCGGGCGACGTGCTGACCGCGACCCTGACGGTCGCGAGCCTGCGCCAGATCGGCGGCAACGACATCATCGGCACCGCCAGCGAGGTCCGCGACGCCGACGGCGCGCTGGTCTGCTCGACCACTGCCACGCTCGTGCACCGGGCCGCCGCATGAGCGCGCTGAGCGCGGGCGACGCCCTCGCCCCCCAGGAGTACGCCGTGACGCGCGCCGACCTGGTCCGCTACGCCGGCGCCAGCGGCGACTTCAACCCGATCCACTGGTCCGACCGGGTCGCCACCTCGGTGGGCCTGCCCGGCGTCATCGCCCACGGCATGTTCACGATGGCCCTGGCCGCGCGCGCGGTCGCGTCCTGGACCGACGGCGCCGAGGTGCTGGAGCTGGGCTGCAAGTTCACCAACCCCGTCGTGGTCCCCGACGACGACACCGGTGTCGTGGTGCGCGTCGCCGGCACCGTGAAGTCGGTCGAGGACGGTCGGGTGGCGATCGCCCTCGAGGTCACCTGCGGGGGCACGAAGGTGCTGGGCATGCCGAAGGCAGTCGTCCGTGCCTGAGTCGCTCCACCTGCTGCGCGACCACACCACGCTCCGCGTCGGCGGCCCGGCCGCCCGCTGGGTCCGCGCCAGCACCGAGGACGAGGCGGTGGCAGCGGTCTCGGCCGCCGACGACCGCGGCGAGCCGGTGCTGGTCCTCGGCGGTGGCTCCAACCTGCTCGTGGCCGACGAGGGCTTCCCCGGCACCGTGGTGGAGCTCGCGATGGACGACGTGAGCGTCGAGGGCGACGACGACGGCCCGGCCTGCGGCGGCGTGAGCGTCACCGCCGGCGCCGGCACCGGCTGGGACGACCTGGTCGCCCTGGCCTGCGAGCGCGGCTGGGTCGGCGTCGAGGCGCTCTCCGGCATCCCGGGCACTGTCGGTGCCACCCCGGTGCAGAACGTCGGCGCCTACGGCCAGGAGGTCGCCCAGACCATCGCGCGGGTCCGCACCTGGGACCGCGTCGAGCGCCGGGTGCGCAGCTTCGCCGCCGCCGACTGCGGGTTCGGCTACCGCAGCAGCCGGTTCAAGTCCGACCCCGCGCGCCACGTCGTACTGACGGTCACCTTCCAGCTGCGCACCGGGGACCTCTCCGCGCCGGTCGCCTACGCCGAGCTCGCCCGCACCCTCGGGGTCGAGAGCGGCCAGCGCGCCCCGCTCGCCGACGTGCGCGCCGCCGTGCTCGGCCTGCGCGCCGGCAAGGGCATGGTGCTCGACCCCGACGACCACGACACCTGGAGTGCCGGCTCGTTCTTCACCAACCCGATCCTGCCGGCGGACCGCATCCCTGAGGGGGCGCCCGCCTGGCCGCTCGCCGACGGGCAGGTCAAGACCAGTGCCGCCTGGCTGATCGAGCACGCGGGCTTCACCAAGGGGTACGGCGGGCCGGCCGCGTCGCTGTCGACCAAGCACACGCTGGCGCTCACCAACCGCGGCGGCGCGAGCGCCGCCGACGTGCTGGCGCTGGCCCGCGAGGTCCGCGACGGTGTCGAGGCGCGCTTCGGGATCCGGCTGGTCAACGAGCCCGTGCTCGTCGGCTGCGGGCTCTGAGCCGGGTCGACGCGGTCCGCGCGACCCGCCTCGATCAGCCCAGGCCGGCCAGCGCGGCGAGCGCGTTGACGTCGACGCCCGTGTCGCTCTCCCAGCCGTCGAAGGCACCGAACGCGACGACGGCCACGATCATCGCCGCGATCGCCAGCACGCTGAGCACCAGCAGCACGGTGCCGATGATGCCCATGATCCGACCCGCGTTGGCGCGGTCGCGCCCCTGCCAGCGTCCCGGGGCGGCGTCGATCTCCTGACACGCCCGCGAGCCCATCACCCACGCGACCGGGCCCAGCACGAGCAGCAGCTGGCAGGTGACCAGGCCGGCCAGGGAGGCGATGCCGAGCACCATCGCCGTGGTCGCCTGCGGGTGCATCGGCGGCGGGGCGGCGGCGTAGGCCGGCGCGGCGCCGTAGGGCTGCTGGTACGGCGACTGCTGGTGCGGCGGCGGAGGGGACCACGGCTGCTCCCCGGGGCGCGGCGGGGGAGGGGGCTCCTGCCCGTAGGGCTGGTGCGTCGGCGGCAGCTCCTCGGAGCGGTCGTCGTCGCGCGGTTCGTCGGGGCCGGTCATGACTCCCATGATGGCACCCTCTGATCGCAGCCCTGTGGTGTGCGCCTCACCGGCCGGCCAGAGCCCCCGGGGGCACTGGTCAGGAGTCAGCCGGGGCCGCGAGCCAGGCGTCGACCTCGGCGAGCACGCCGGCCTTCACCTGATCGGGGGCGCGCGAGGCACGCACCGACATCCGCGCCAGCTCGGCCAGCTGGGCGTCGCTCAGGTCGTGGGCGGCGCGCATGGTGGCGTACTGCCCGGCCAGGCGGGAGCCGAAGAGCAGCGGGTCGTCGGCGCCGAGGGCGACGGTGGCGCCGGCCGCGAGCAGCGTGGGCAGCGGCACCGAGGTCAGGTCGGAGTAGACGCCGAGCGCGACGTTGGACACCGGGCAGACCTCGAGGGCGACCCCGGCCTGCACGATCCGGTCCAGCAGCTCGGGGTCCTCCGCGGCCCGGATCCCGTGCCCGAGCCGGTCGGCGTGCAGGTGGTCCAGGCAGGTGCGCACGTGGTCGGGGCCGCGCAGCTCGCCGCCGTGCGGCACCAGCGCGAGACCCGCGTGCTCCGCGATCGCGAAGGCGGGGGCGAAGTCGGTGGTGGTGCCGCGGCGCTCGTCGTTGGACAGCCCGAAGCCGACGACGCCGCGCCCGGCGTACTGGGTGGCCAGGCGCGCGAGCGTGCGCGCGTCGAGGGGGTGGCGGGTCCGGTTGGCGGCGATCACGACCGCGATGCCCAGACCGGTGGAGGCGGAGGCGTCGCGCACGGCGTCCAGGACGAGGTCGGTGAACGCGGTGATCCCGCCGAACCGGGCGGCGTAGCCGCTGGGGTCCACCTGGATCTCCAGCCAGCGTCCGCCGTCGGCGACGTCGTCCTCGGCCGCCTCCCGCACCAGCCGTCGTACGTCGTCCTCGGTGCGCAGCACCGAGCGCGCGACGTCGTAGAGCCGCTGGAAGCGGAACCAGCCCTTCTCGTCGGCCGCCGACAAGCGCGGCGGCCACTCCTCCACGAGCTGGTCGGGCAGCACGATGCCGTCGCGCTCGGCCAGCTCCAGCAGCGTGGTGTGGCGCATCGAGCCGGTGAAGTGCAGGTGCAGATGGGCCTTGGGCAGGCGGTGGAGGTCGCGGGCCGGATCCCGCACGCCGCTCATGCGCGGGCGCCGACGGCGGGTGTGGAGATCATGTTCGCCATCGTAGGGATGCCGTGAGTTTGGACGAGTCGGCGGTCGTGCACGTAGACTCCCTGATCGGTGGTTTCCCCACAGGCTTCGGCATGCCCGAGGCGGTGGGGGTGGCGCCGTGAAGGGCACTAGCTCAACTGGCAGAGCATCGGTCTCCAAAACCGAAGGTTGGGGGTTCAAGTCCCTCGTGCCCTGCGAGACGAACCGGTCGCACGACCGGCGGACGAACTACGAGAGGTGACGGCGTGTCGGACAGCAATGCAGTCCGCGGGCCCCGCGACGGCGAGCCGGCCAAGCGCACCGGTCCGGCGACGTTCTACCGCCAGGTGGTCGCGGAGCTGCGCAAGGTCGTCTGGCCGACCCGCGAGCAGCTCTCGTCGTACTTCGTCGTCGTGCTGGTCTTCGTCCTGATCATGATGGCGATCGTGACGCTGCTCGACCTGGCCTTCGGTCGGCTCGCCTTCTCGATCTTCACCGGCCCGAACGACTAAGGCCTCGCCCCGGCGGCGACCGCGACGAGGTCCATGACTTCCCGGCGCAGCCGGACGTCCCAGACGACCACAGCGAACTGATGGAGCACCACGTGTCGGAGCAGCAGGACCCCTTCGAGGTCGACGAGAACCCCGAGGCGAGCCTCGAGGACGAGTTCGGCGAGCCCGACGAGGGTGACAGCGAGCTCGACGAGGCCGCCCTCGACACCGAGGTCACCGACGAGGACACCGACGACGCGCTCGGCCTCGACGACACCGACGCCGACGACGCCACCTCCGCCGGCCTCAGCGCAGCCGAGGGCGACGAGGGCCCCGACAGCGCCGACGAGGACGACGAGGCCGAGGCCGAGGCCGAGGACCCGCTCGAGGCGTTCCGCCGCGAGCTGTGGGCCAAGCCCGGTGACTGGTTCGTCGTGCACACCTACTCCGGCATGGAGAACCGGGTGAAGTCGAACCTGGAGAACCGCATCATCTCCCTCAACATGGAGGACTACATCCACGAGATCGTGGTCCCCACCGAGGAGGTCGCGGAGATCAAGAACGGTCAGCGCAAGATGGTCAAGCGCACCGTCCTCCCCGGTTACGTCCTGGTCCGCATGGACCTCACCGACGAGTCCTGGGCCGCTGTGCGGCACACGCCGTCGGTCACCGGCTTCGTGGGCCACAGCCACCAGCCGGTGCCGCTGAGCATGTCCGAGGTCGAGTCGATGCTGGCTCCCGCGGTCGTCGCGCAGGCCGAGGCCGAGGCAGCTGCCGCCGCGGCGTCCGGTTCCGGTCGCGGCACGGGCGGGACCGCCACGGCCCGCAAGCCGGTCGAGGTCGCCGACTTCGACGTCTCCGACTCCGTCATGGTGGTCGATGGTCCGTTCGCCACGCTGCACGCGACGATCACCGAGATCAACGCGGAGTCCCAGCGGGTCAAGGCCCTCGTCGAGATCTTCGGCCGGGAGACCCCGGTCGAGCTGAGCTTCAGCCAGATCCAGAAGGTCTGAGAAGCTCCACCGGGCCTCGCGGCGCTTGCGCCGCGCGACCCAGGTAGTACCCAGGTGGCAGAAGGCTCCGCGCCTTCGTCAAGACCACGAACGAGAAAGAGAAGCTGACATGCCTCCCAAGAAGAAGATCGCTGCCCTGGTCAAGGTGCAGCTCCAGGCTGGCGCCGCGACCCCGGCCCCGCCGGTCGGTACCGCGCTCGGTCCGCACGGCGTCAACATCATGGAGTTCTGCAAGGCGTACAACGCCCAGACGGAGTCCATGCGCGGCAACGTGATCCCCGTCGAGATCACCATCTACGAGGACCGCTCCTTCACCTTCGTCACGAAGACGCCGCCGGCCGCCGAGCTGATCAAGAAGGCCGCCGGCCTCCAGAAGGGCTCGGGCGTCCCGCACACGCAGAAGGTCGGCAAGCTGACCAAGGACCAGGTCCGCGAGATCGCGCAGACCAAGCTCCCCGACCTCAACGCCAACGACATCGACGCCGCGATGAAGATCGTCGAGGGCACCGCCCGCTCCATGGGCGTCACCACCGACTGATCAGACCGCACCCACCTGTGGCAGGGCCGCGCTGGCCCACCTTCAGACCACACCTGGACAGAGAAGAGAACCAGACATGCAGCGCAGCAAGACCTACCGCGCGGCGGCTGAGGCGTTCGACAAGGACGAGCTCTACGCCCCGCTGACCGCGATCAAGATCGCGAAGAGCACCAGCAAGAAGAAGTTCGACGAGACCGTGGACGTCGTCATGCGTCTCGGCGTCGACCCCCGCAAGGCCGACCAGATGGTGCGCGGCACCGTCAACCTGCCCCACGGCACCGGCAAGACCGCCCGCGTCCTCGTGTTCGCGAACGCGGACAAGGCCGAGGCCGCCCGTGAGGCCGGCGCCGACATCGTCGGTGGCGACGAGCTGATCGAGAAGGTGAACGGCGGCTGGCTCGACTTCGACGCCGTCGTCGCGACCCCGGACATGATGGGCAAGGTCGGCCGCCTCGGCCGCGTGCTCGGCCCCCGCGGCCTCATGCCGAACCCGAAGACCGGCACGGTCACCCCCGACGTGGCCAAGGCCGTCACGGACATCAAGGGCGGCAAGATCGAGTTCCGTGTCGACCGCCACGCCAACCTGCACTTCATCATCGGCAAGGCGTCCTTCTCGGAGCTCCAGCTCGCGGAGAACTACGCCTCGGCGCTGGAGGAGGTCCTGCGACTGAAGCCGGCCAGCTCGAAGGGCCGCTACATCAAGAAGGTCACCGTCTCCACGACGATGGGCCCCGGCATCCAGGTCGACCCGAACCGCACCCGCAACGTCGCGGCCGAGGACGAGGCCACCGCCTGATCACGTCCCACCGCACAGCACGAGGCCCCGACCACCGCCAGGTGGTCGGGGCCTCGTCGTGTGTGCGGGGCCGGTACGGCGGCTCAGCTGCCGGCGAGCTTCTCCGCGGCCGCCAGTGCCACGCAGGTCGCGACCCCGGCCATGGCGGTCTCGACCTCGGGCAGCTCGGGGAAGGTCGGTGCCAGGCGGATGTTGCGGTCGCGCGGGTCCTGGCCCAGCGGGAACGACGACCCGGCCGGTGTCAGCGCGATGCCCGCCTCGCGCGCGAGCTCGACCACCCGGGAAGCGGTGCCGTCGAGCACGTCGAGGTTCACGAAGTAGCCGCCGGTGGGGTGGCTCCACTCGGCGATCTCCAGGCCCTCCAGCTCGGCGCGCAGCGCGGCGTCGACGGCCGCGAACTTCGGCGCGATGAGCTCGCGGTGGCGACGCATCAGCGCGCGGACGCCCTCGGCGTCGCCGAAGAACTCCACGTGGCGCAGCTGGTTGACCTTGTCGGGGCCGATCGAGGCCATGCCGAGGTGCTGGAGGTACCAGGCCCGGGTGGTTGCCGACGCGGCCAGCACGGCCACGCCGGCGCCCGCCCAGGTGATCTTGGAGGTCGAGGCGAACAGGACCGGCCGGTCCGGGTTGCCGGCCTCGGCGGCCAGGCTGAGGATGTCGGCGCTGGTCGCCTCGTCGTCGGTGAGGTGGTGCAGTGCGTAGGCGTTGTCCCACATGATCCGGAAGTCCGGCGCGGCCGTCGGCATCGACACCAGGGCGCGGGCGACCTCGGGGCTGCAGATGGCCCCGGAGGGGTTCGCGTACGTCGGCACCACCCAGATGCCCTTGACCGCGGGGTCGGAGACGAGCTCCGCGACGGCGTCGACGTCCGGGCCGTCGGCGTTCATCGGGACCGTCACCATCTCGATCCCGAGGTCGGCGAGGAGGGAGAAGTGGCGGTCGTAGCCGGGCACCGGGCAGATGAACTTCACGACCGGCTCGTCCTTCCACGGCCGCTCGGAGCCGGGGGCGCCGTGCAGCATCGAGAAGCTGATCACCTGGTGCATCAGCGTGAGGCTGGAGTTGCCGCCACAGACGACCTGGGCCACGTCGACCTCGAGCAGCTCGGCGAAGATCTCGCGCAGCTCGACCAGGCCGTCGAGCCCGCCGTAGTTGCGCACGTCGGTGCCGGCGCGGTCACGGGTGCCGGTGGGCAGGCGCAGCAGGTCGTCGGAGAGGTCGAGCTGGGCGGAGGAGGGCTTGCCGCGGGTCAGGTCGAGACGGAGCCCGCGTGCCTTCAGCTCGGCGTAGTCGGACTCCCTCGCCGTGCGGTACGCGGCGAGCTCGTCGGCGGACAGGGTCGCGAGAGGGGCACGGTCACTCATACTGCGATCCTGCCAGCCGCCGGGGCGTGGGCCCCACGTGATCCCCCTTCGCGGACGCGAGGAGGGGCCGGCGTCACGATTTGGACCGTACGCCGCCCGCCTCGTAGAGTTTGGCTCGAAACCAGAGACCGCCGGTTGTCGTGGCGCACCAGCGCTGCGGCCGAAGGCTCCGCGAGAGCGGGCGACCCGCGCAGGTGTCGAAGAGCAAGACCCGGGCCTCGGCCCGCAGTCCACGCCCTGAGCACCTGTGCTCGGGGCGTTCGTCTTTCTCCGGGATTGGGCGGTGGTCTCGCCAGTCCGGAAGGAGACCCATGGCGCGGGCAGACAAGCAGGCAGCCGTCGCGGACATCGTTGAGTCGTTCAACGGTTCCGCCGGTGCTGTGCTGACCGAGTACCGCGGTCTCACCGTGAAGCAGCTGCAGGACCTGCGGCGCTCCCTCGGCGAGAACGCCAACTACGCCGTGGTCAAGAACACGCTGGCCAAGATCGCCGCCAACGAGGTGGGCATCTCCGGCTTCGACGACCTGCTGACCGGTCCGACCGCCATCGCCTTCATCAACGGCGACGTGGTCGAGGCGGCCAAGGGTCTGCGTGACTTTGCCAAGGCCAACCCCACCCTGGTCATCAAGGGTGGCGTCCTGGACGGCAACATCCTCGACGCGAGCGAGATCGCCAAGCTGGCCGATCTCGAGTCGCGCGAGGTCCTGTTGGGCAAGCTGGCCGGCGCGATGCTCGCGTCGCTCAGCCAGGCCGTCTACCTGCTCAACGCTCCGCTCTCGCAGGCTGCCCGGCTCGCCGGCGCCCTGCAGGCGAAGCTCGAAGAGTCTGGGCAGGACTCCGCTGAAATCCTCGCAGGTGGTGCCGGTGCGCCGGCCGCCGCCGAGGGCGACACCGCCGAGGCCTGAGCACCCGCTCAGATCACGGCAGCACACCACCTGAAACCCCGGCCGGCCCGCACTGCGGAGCCGGTCACCGAATGGAAGGAACCGCCACCATGGCGAAGCTCACCACCGTCGAGCTGCTCGACGCGTTCAAGGAGATGACCCTCATCGAGCTCTCCGAGTTCGTGAAGGAGTTCGAGGAGACCTTCGGCGTCACCGCCGCTGCCCCCGTTGCCGTTGCTGCCGCCCCGGCCGCCGGTGGCGCCGCTGGCGGCGAGGAGGCTGCTGTTCAGGACGAGTTCGACGTCATCCTCGAGTCGGCCGGCGAGAAGAAGATCAACGTCATCAAGGAGGTGCGCGCCCTGACCTCCCTCGGTCTGAAGGAGGCCAAGGAGCTCGTCGAGGCCGCCCCGAAGGCGATCCTGGAGAAGGTTGCCAAGGACGCCGCGGAGAAGGCCAAGGAGGCGCTCGAGGGCGCCGGCGCCACCGTCACCCTCAAGTGACACCCCGCCACCGGGCGCTCGCGCCCGGTGGCACCTGCACCACCGCCGAAGGGCGGCCACCCCAGGGTGGCCGCCCTTCGCCGCATTTCGGATGGTCCGCGTTTCCGCAGGTCGGAGGCTGGGTAGGTCGCACCGCGGAAGGGGCGGGCGGGGACCGCCGGGGGAGTGCGTGCGGCCGACGGCATCGGGGCGTGGCCATGCGTAACCTCGCGCCGGTCACCGCGTTGTTACCGACGAGTGGGGCGTGCGTCACATTCGCGGGAGCGGGTTCCGGCCGACGGGAGTGGCCGGAACGAGAGGGAGTCGCGGCATGGGTGTGGAGATCAGGGTCGAGGGACTCACGAAGTCCTTCGGCAAGCAGCTGATCTGGGGCGACGTGTCGCTGACCGTCCCCGCTGGGGAGATCTGCGTGATGCTCGGCCCGTCAGGCACCGGAAAGTCGGTCTTCCTCAAGACGCTGATCGGGTTGATCAAGCCCGACCGCGGCTCGATCCTCATCGAGGGCACCGACATCGCGTCCTGCTCGGAGAAGGACCTCTACGAGATCCGCAAGCTCTTCGGGGTGCTGTTCCAGGACGGCGCGATGTTCGGCTCGATGAACCTCTACGACAACGTCGCGTTCCCGCTGCGCGAGCACACCCGCCTGACCGAGTCGCAGGTGCGCGACGTGGTCATGGAGAAGATGGAGCTCGTCGGCCTGGTGGGCTCCGAGGACAAGCTGCCCGGGGAGATCTCCGGCGGCATGCGCAAGCGCGCGGGGCTGGCTCGGGCGCTGGTGCTGGACCCCGAGATCGTGCTGTTCGACGAGCCCGACTCCGGCCTGGACCCGGTGCGCACCGCGTTCCTCAACCAGCTCATCGTCGACCTCAACGCCCAGATCGACGCGACGTTCCTCATCGTCACCCACGACATCAACACCGCGCGCACGGTGCCCGACAACATCGGGCTGCTCTACCACCGCCACCTCGCGATGTTCGGTCCCCGCGAGATGCTGCTGAGCTCCGAGGAGCCGGTGGTGCGTCAGTTCCTCAACGCCCAGCGGGTCGGCCCGATCGGCATGTCGGAGGAGAAGGACGCCGACGAGCTCGCCGCCGAGAAGGACCAGGAGCTCCCCGCGCTGCCGCCGATCCCGCTGCAGCTCGAGCCGTCCAACGGGATCCCACGCCGCTCCCAGCGCGAGCCCGGCGCCTGGTGCCGCGAGCACGGGATCGTGCCGCCGCCCGGCTCCTTCGACGGCGCCATGTCCATGGTCACCGGCGGCTGAGGGACGACGTGGCCTCCCTGACCACCTCCCGGGCGCTACGACCGATCGGGACTGCGGGCAAGCTGTTCGCCTTCGCCCTCGACGTCGGCCGTGCGCTGTTCCAGCGACCCTTCCAGCTGCGTGAGTTCCTCCAGCAGGCCTGGTTCATCGCCTCGGTCACGATCATCCCGACCGCGCTGGTCGCGATCCCGTTCGGCGCGGTCATCGCGCTGCAGGTGGGTGGGCTGATCAAGCAGTTCGGCGCCCAGTCCTTCACCGGCTCGGCCTCGGTGCTGGCGGTCGTCCAGCAGGCGGCCCCGATCGGCACCGCGCTGCTGATCGCCGGCGCGGGCGGTTCTGCGATCGCCGCGGACCTCGGTGCGCGCAAGATCCGCGAGGAGCTCGACGCGATGATGGTGCTGGGCATCGACCCGATCCAGCGCCTCGTCGTGCCCCGGGTGCTGGCCTGCATGCTGATCGCGGTCTTCCTCAACGGCATGGTCAGCGTCGTGGGCGTGGCCGGCGGCTACGTCTTCAACGTCGTGCTGCAAGACGGTACGCCCGGCGCCTACGTCGCGAGCTTCACCGCTCTCGCCCAGCTGCCGGACCTGTGGATCGGCCTGTTCAAGGCCCTGGTCTTCGGGCTGATCGCCGCGGTCGTCGCCTGCTACAAGGGCATGAACGCCGCCGGCGGGCCGAAGGGCGTGGGCGACGCGGTGAACGAGTCGGTGGTCATCACCTTCATGCTCCTGTTCGTCACCAACTTCGTCCTGAGCACGATCTACCTCCAGATCGTCCCGTCGAAGACGGGCTGAGGCGACGACGTGGCCAACCTCCGCAGCATCTACCAGCGGCCGATGGGCTCCCTGGAGTCCCTGGGCGACCAGCTCGCGTTCTACCTGCGCGTCCTCCAGGCGATGCCGCGCTCGCTGGTGCGCTACCCCCGCGAGATCATGCGCATCCTCGCCGAGGTCACCCTCGGCTCCGGCGCGCTGGCGGTCATCGGTGGCACCGTCGGGGTCATCCTCGGCATGACGTTCTTCACCGGCGCCCAGGTCGGCCTCTCCGGCTACGCCTCGCTCAACCAGCTCGGCACCGCGGCGTTCTCCGGGTTCATCTCCGCCTACTTCAACACCCGCGAGATCGCGCCGCTGGTCGCCGGCATCGCGCTGGCGGCCACCGTCGGGTGCGGCTTCACCGCTCAGCTCGGCGCGATGCGCATCTCCGAGGAGGTCGACGCCCTCGAGGTGATGGCGATCCCCTCGATGCCGTTCCTCGTCGCCACCCGCGTGATCGGCGGGATGATCGCGATCGTCCCGCTCTACGTCGTGGGCCTGCTGTCCTCCTACGTCGCCAGCCGGACGGTGGTCACCCAGTTCTACGGGCAGTCGACGGGCACCTACGACCACTACTTCAACACCTTCCTGCCACCCGAGGACGTGCTCTGGTCCTTCGGCAAGGTGCTGGTCTTCGCCGTGGTCGTGATCCTGATCCACTGCTACCACGGCTACAACGCCTCGGGCGGGCCGGCCGGCGTCGGCGTCGCGGTCGGCCGGGCGGTGCGGACCAGCATCGTGGCGGTCAACGTCATCGACCTGATGCTGTCCATGGCCATCTGGGGCACCAGCGCGACCGTGCGGTTGGCGGGGTAGCGGCGATGATCCTGCGTCAGACCAAGCTGCTCGGCGTCATCTTCCTCGCCCTGCTCCTCGTCGCGGTCTATCTGACCTACGCGATCTTCACCAAGAAGTTCGCCGAGTACGACGAGGTCACGCTGCGCACCTCCAGCATCGGCCTGCAGCTCCCGCAGCGCGCCGACGTCAAGATCCGCGGGGTGATCGTGGGGGAGGTGCTCGCCACCGAGGTCACCGCGGACGGCGCCGAGCTCACCTTGGGCCTCCACCCGGACGAGCGCGAGACGATCCCGGCCAACGTCACCGGGTCGATCGTGCCCAAGACCCTGTTCGGCGAGAAGTACGTCGCCCTCGAGGTGCCGCCGCGCCCGGCAGCCGAGCCGATCGCCCCGGCCGCCGTCATCGAGCGCACCGAGGTGGCCACCGAGGTCGAGGAGGTCCTCTCCGACCTCTACCCGCTGCTGCGCACGGTGCAGCCGGCGCGGCTCAACGCCACCCTCAACGCGCTGGCGACCGCTCTCGAGGGGCGCGGCGACCAGGTGGGGCAGAGCCTGGAGACCCTCGACGCCTATCTCACCCGGCTGAACCCGCAGATCCCGGCGCTGATCGAGGACCTGCGCCTCACCGCCGAGGTCTCCGACGTCTACACCGACGTGATTCCGGAGGTGGCGCAGATCCTGGAGGACACGATCACCACCACCGGCACCCTCGAGGACCGCGAGACCGAGGTCGCGCGCTTGTTCACCGAGGTCACGGCGTTCTCCGGCACCGCTCGCACGTTCCTGCAGCAGAACGGCGACAACCTGATCCGGCTCGGGGACGTCAGCAAGGACGTCGTGGGGCTGCTCGCCAAGTACGCACCCGGCTTCCCCTGCCTGATCAACGGCATCGTGGGCGCGGGCGGGCGCCAGGCCGAGGCGTTCCGCGGCTACACCCTGCACATCGTGCTGGAGCTGCTCCCCAACCAGCCGCGGGCCTACACCCCCGAGGACGCGCCGCGCTTCGGGGAGAAACGGGGCCCGTCCTGCCTGAGCCTGCCGGACTCCGACAACAGCCAGGACAACCCGATGCGCAGCCAGCCCGACATGGACGACGGCGTCGACGAGCCGACCGGCAAGGGCACCATGCGCGCCCCGACCGGCTTCGGCGGTGACGGCGTCAGCGGCACTCTCGAGGAGGGCGCCCTGCTGCGCGAGCTGCTCGCCACCACCACCGGCACCACGCCCGAGGACGTCGACGACCTCGGCGTGCTGCTGCTGGCCCCGATGGCGCGGGGCGCGGAGGTGACCCTGCGATGAAGCTGTTGGACCGCCGTACCAGCGGGGACCTGCTCAAGCTGACGGTCTTCATGGTCGTCACCGCGCTGGCCACCTCGGTGCTGATCGTGATGGTCGGCAACCTCTCCTTCGCGGCCACCAAGGAGTACCGCGCGGTGTTCTCCGACGTCACCGGCGTCAACGAGGGCGACGACGTGCGCATCGCCGGGGTCAAGGTCGGCACCGTCAAGGACGTCGCGGTCGAGGACCGCTCGCGCGCCCGGGTCACGTTCACCGTGCAGGAGGACGCCGTCGTCAGCGGGTCGACCCACGCCACTGTCCGCTACCGCAATCTGGTCGGGCAGCGCTACCTGGCCCTCGACGACCGGGTGGGGGACACCGAGCCGCTCGAGGAGGGCGCCACCATCCCCATCGAGCGCACCAGCCCGGCGCTCGACCTCACGGTGCTGTTCAACGGCTTCAAGCCGCTCTTCCAGGCGCTCTCGCCCTCCGACGTGAACACGCTGTCGTATGAGATCGTCCAGGTCTTCCAGGGCGAGGGGGGCACGCTGGAGAGCCTCCTGGGCCACACCGCCTCGGTCACGAGCACGCTCGCCGAGCGCGACGACGTGATCACCTCGCTGATCACCAACCTCAACCAGGTCCTCGACCACCTCGGCGACCGCGACGAGGAGCTCTCGAAGCTCATCGTCAACTTCCGCACCCTCGTCGGCGGCCTCAAGAACGACCGACGCGCGATCCTGGACTCCCTGGACCAGATCTCGGCGCTGTCGGTGGAGACCGCCGGCCTGGTCACCGGCATCGAGGCGCCGCTGGCCGAGGACATCACCCAGCTGCGTCGCCTCACCGGCAACATCACCCGCAACAAGGGCGAGCTCGACCGGGCGCTGCAGGTGATGCCGATCAAGCTGGAGAAGATCGGTCGTACCGCGATCTACGGCTCCTGGTTCAACTTCTACCTGTGCCACCTCGAGGGCCGCGTCCGGCTGCCCGGCGGCATCGCTCCGCACGTCAACTACCACGTCGGCTCGGAGAGGTGTGATCTGGGATGAAGCCGTTCCGTGAGCGCAACCCCGTCGTCATCGGCGCGGTGAGCCTCGTCGTGCTGGCCGCGCTCCTGCTCGGCGCCTTCCGCGCCCAGGACCTCCCCCTGATCGGTGGCGGCACCACCTACTACGCCACGTTCGCGGAGTCCGGCGGGCTCAAGGCGGCCGACGAGGTCCGCATCGCCGGCGTCCGGGTCGGCAAGGTCGAGTCCGTCGAGCTCGACGAGGGTCGGGTCAAGGTCGCCTTCCGCATCGAGGAGAGCGCGGAGTTCGGGCCGCAGACCCGGGCCTCGATCCGGGTGAAGACGCTGCTCGGGGCGATGTACCTCGCCCTCGAGCCGGAGGGGAAGGGCCAGCTCGAGGCCGGCGGGGTGATCCCGGTCGAGCGCACGACCTCGCCGTACGACGTGGTGGACGCCTTCGAGGGACTCGCGGAGACCTCCGCGAAGATCGACACCGACCAGCTCGCGGCCGCGCTGACCACGCTGTCGGACCTGACCCGCAACACCCCCGAGGAGTTCCGGGCCGCGCTCGCGGGCGTCTCGGCCCTGTCGACCAACGTGGCGGCCAAGAACGACCAGATCAACGAGCTGCTCGGCAACCTCAAGCGGGTCTCCTCGGTGCTCGACGACCGTGACGAGGACCTGGTGGCGCTGATGCGCGACGCCGACGTGCTGTTCGCCTCGCTGGTCGGGCGCCGCGAGGCGATCCACGACCTCCTGGTCTCCACCACCGAGCTCTCCCGCTCGCTGAGCAGCCTGGTCCGCAGCACCCGCGCCGACCTCAAGCCGGCCCTCGCGCAGCTGGAGGAGGTCGTGACCGTGCTGACCCGCAACGAGGAGAACATCGACAACAGCCTGCGGCTGATGGCGCCGTTCTACCGGGTCTTCGCCAGCACGCTCGGCACCGGCCCGTGGTTCGACACCTACATCCAGAACCTCCCGCCGATCCCGGACCTGGCCAACGGCGGCGGCGTCGGGGGTGGTCTGCGATGAGCGTGCTGCGCCGCGTGATCGTGCCGCTCGTGGTCGCGGCCCTGGCCCTGGCCTTCGCGCTGACCGTCCTGGACGGCGGGGAGACCCGCACCCTGACCGCGAAGTTCCCCCGCACCGTCTCGGTCTACGAGGGCAGCGACGTGCGGGTGCTCGGGGTGCCGATCGGCAAGGTCGACTCGGTCACGCCCACGGGGACCGAGGTCGAGGTGCGCATGCACTACGACGCCGACGTCTCGCTGCCGAAGAACGCCCAGGCGCTGATCGTCGCGCCCTCGGTGGTGGGCGACCGCTACATCCAGATCACCCCCGTCCACGACGGCGGGCCGGTGCTGGAGGACGGCGCGACCCTGGAGGCCGACCGCACCGGCGTACCGATCGAGCTGGACCAGATCTACGCCAGCATCGACGACCTCACGGTCGCGCTCGGCCCGACCGGGGCCAACTCCGAGGGCGCCCTGAGCGACCTGCTGCGCACCACCGCGGAGAACTTCGGCGGCCAGGGCGCCCAGCTCAACCGCACCATCCGCGACTTCGGCAAGCTCAGCCAGACCCTCGACGACAACAAGGAGGAGCTCTTCGGCTCGGCGGCGGAGCTGGAGTCCTTCATCGGCACCCTGGCCCGCAACGACAAGACCGTACGGCGCTTCAACTCCTCCCTGGGCGAGGTCTCCACGATGCTGGAGGGGGAGCGCGAGGAGCTGGCCGCGGCGCTGGGGAACCTCTCCACCGCCCTCGGCCGGGTCTCGACGTTCGTGAGGGAGAACCGCGAGAGCCTGGGCCGCAACGTGGCCGGGCTCAACCGGGTGGCCAAGGTCCTGGTCAAGCAGCGCGACGCACTCGACGAGGTGCTCCGTGCCGGCCCGCTGGCGCTGAACAACCTGTTCCTCGCCTACAACCCGCAGACCGGCACCCTCGACACCAACGCCAACATCGGCAACCTCGCCAACGAGATCGTCTCCGACCCCGGCCTGCTGCTGTGCAGCTTCGTGGCCCAGATCGACAAGACCGGCACCCTGTGCGACCTGATCGACTCGGTGCTGCCCCGGGCCGGGGCGCTGTCGAAGGGCGCGGCATCCGGCGCCGCCCGCGAGGAGCGCGTCGACCCGAGCTTCGGCGGCCTCGTGGAGGTGACCCGATGACCCGCCTGCTGCGACGGGTCCTGCGCCCGCTGACCGGCGCCGTGCTCGGCGCGCTGCTGCTCACCGGCTGCGACGCCGACATCTACGACCTGCCGCTGCCCGGCGGCACCGACGTCGGGGCGGATCCGATCACGGTGACCATCATGTTCCGCGACGTGCTCGACCTGGTGCCGAAGTCGACGGTGAAGGTCAACGACGTCAGCGTGGGCCAGGTCAAGGAAATCGAGCTCGAGGACTACACCGCGCGCGTGGTCGTGGAGCTGCGCGGTGACACCGAGCTGCCCGACGACACGGTCGCGGAGATCCGCCAGACCAGCCTGCTCGGCGAGAAGTTCGTCTCGCTGCGGGCACCGGAGGGCGGCGGGAGCGACGAGCCGTTGGAGTCCGGCGACACCATCGGCCTGGAGCGCTCGGGACGCAACCCGGAGGTCGAGGAGGTGCTCGGCGCGCTCAGCCTGGTGCTGAACGGCGGCGGGGTCGCCCAGCTCAAGACCATCGCGCAGGAGCTCAACCTCGCCCTCGAGGGACGCGAGGACGCCGCGCGCTCGGTGCTCACTCAGGTCGACGACTTCGCCGGCGAGCTCGACGACAACAAGGCCGAGATCGTGCGCGCCATCGAGTCCCTGGACCGGCTGGCCCGCGAGGTCCGCTCCCAGCAGGACACGATCGACGCGGCCCTGGAGGAGCTGCCGAGCGCGCTCACCTCCATCGACTCCCAGCGCGGCGACCTGGTGCGGATGCTCCGGGCCCTCGACCGGCTCGGCGACGTCGGGGTCGACGTCATCTCGGCGTCGAAGGAGGACACGATCGCGACCGTGCGCCGGTTGCAGCCCGTGCTCACCCAGCTGGCCAACTCCGGTGACGGCCTCGTCGACGCCTTCCACGTGTTCTTGACCTATCCCTTCGTCGACGAGGTGGTCGGGCGCGACCCCCAGGTCGCACGCAACCTGCACCTCGGCGACTACACCAACCTGTCGGTCCAGCTCGACATCGACCTGAGCCTCGGGCTCGACGGCACCGGGACGCCGCCGCCGCTGCTGCCGAGCGATGCGAACCCCGTCAACATCGTCAGCAACGTCGTGAAGTGCATCGCCTCGGGCCGCCTCGACAGCCCGGCGTGCGAGGAGGTCCGCACCAACATCGGTGGCGTCTTGAAGCTCAAGCAGGAGTGCTTGAAGCCGAAGAACGAGAAGACGGTCGTGTGCCGGCTGCTCAACCAGGTGCCGGGCCTGCCCGACACCGGGATCGGCCCGCTCGACGACCTGCTCGGCGCCATCGGCCTGAGCCGCACGGTCACCGGCGACGCAGGATCCGTGGACCCGCGCCGCAGCGACCTCACCGTGGGCGACCTGCGCGGCGCCTTCGACCCCGGGCTGGTGGACCTGCTGGTGCCGGGACTGGTCGCCGACGACCTGGCCGACACCGCCGGCCCGGCCCAGCAGAGGAGCGCACGGTGATCACCCGTCGTACCAAGATCCAGCTGCTGGTCTTCGTGATCATCACGCTGGTCGGCGTCACCTTCGTCGGCGCCCGCTACGCGCGCCTGGACCGGCTGATCATCGACGACACCTACACCGTGGTCGCGCACTTCACGACCTCCGGCGGCATCTTCGCCGGAGCGGAGGTGACCTACCGCGGCGTCCAGGTCGGCTCGGTCGACAAGCTCGAGCTGACCGACGACGGCGTCGAGGTGCACCTCTCGGTGGACAAGGACCAGGACGAGATCCCCGCCGACGCGCTGGCCGTCGTCGGCAACCGCTCCGCGGTCGGCGAGCAGTACGTCGAGCTCCAGCCACAGGTCGACGAGGGCCCCTACCTCACCGAGCAGTCCCGCATCGAGGCCGAGGACACCCGCACCCCGATCGCCACCGAGACGCTGCTCGCCGACCTCTCGCGCACGGTCTCCTCGGTGGACCGCCAGGCGCTGCGCACCACCGTCGACGAGCTGGGCCTCGCCTTCGAGGGCACCGGTCGCGACCTGCAGCGCATCATCGACACGGGCACCTCGTTCATCGAGACCGCCGATGCGAACTTCGAGATCACCACCAATCTCATCCGCGACGCCAACACGGTGCTGCAGGGGCAGGCCGACTCCGAGAGCGCGTTGCGCACCTTCGCCCGCGACCTCTCGAAGTTCAGCGGCACGCTGGCCGGCGCCGACCGCGACCTGCGCGGCGTCATCGACTCCGGCCCGGTCGCGGCCCGCGAGCTGCGCACGTTCTTAGAGGACAACGGCGTGGCGCTGGGGGAGCTGATCAACGACGTGCGGACCACCGGCGACGTGGTCCGGGCCAACCTGCCCGGTATCGAGCAGCTGCTCGTCGTCTACCCCTACGTCGTCGAGGGTGGGTTCACCGTCGTGTCGAAGTCGCCCGACACCGGCCTGTACGACGCCCACTTCGGGCTGGTGCTGACCACCAAGCCGGCCTGTCGCCAGGGCTATGAGAGCACCGACCGGCGCATCCCCCAGGACGGCAGCAACCGCCCGATGAACATGGAGGCGGGCTGCACCGAGCCGGCCACCCGCACCAACGCCCGCGGCCCGCAGAACCTCGCGCCGCGCGCACCGGCGGCGTTCGACCGCGCACCCCTCGCGGCGTACGACCCGGAGACCGGCCGGACCGTCTGGGGTGCGCGTGCCGCACGCCTCGACGGCGGTGGCACGGTAGCGCCCGAATCCCTAGGAGAGGAGTCGTGGAAGTGGCTGTTCCTCCAGCCCCTGACCCGGGACTGACGACTGACCCGAGCCACCCCGCGCACGCCCCGTCGGGGCGCCTGCGGCTCGTGCTGCTCGCGGTGCTCGTCGTGGTCCTGCTCATCGGCGGCGCGCTCAGCGCGTGGCTGCTGGCCGACCGACCCGGTGCCCTGCCGGGGCGCGACAGCGCCGCCGACACGGTGCAGCACGAGCGCGAGCGGGTGATGGCCCAGGCCAGGCAGTTCATGCTGCGGGGGCAGACCTACGGCCCCGACGCCCTCGACGACGACGGCAAGCTGGGTGAGTACCGCGGCCTGGTCGAGGAGGTCGTCACCCCCAAGTTCATGACCGAGTTCGACCAGACCGTCACCGTCGCCGAGCAGCTGGTCTCCCAGCAGGGGGTCTCGCGCAGCGCGGAGGTGCTCGGCGTCGGCGTCGAGACCATCGACGACGACTCCGCGGTCGCCCTGGTGACCGGCCAGATCACCTCCACCCTGCGCAACGCCAAGGGCAAGGAGGTCCCGGCCCGCTCGGACCTGTTCCGGGTGGTCGTCGACCTCGTCGAGGTCGACGGCGACTGGCTGGTCGACGGCTTCGAGCAGGCATCGGAGGCCGCGCAGTGAGCGCCCAGATGAGCACCCCGTCGTGGTACGACCTGCTCGACGTCGACCCCACGGCCAGCACCGCCGAGGTCCGCGCCGCCTGGAAGGCCGCGGTCGCCGACCTCGACCCGACCGATCGTCGCTTCCGCGCCTACAACCAGGCCGCGGAGGTGCTGCTCGACCCCGACCGGCGCGAGGCGTACGACGCCGTGCGGGTCGCCGAGCTGGCCGAGCAGGAGCCGGACACCGCAGACCCCGCCGCGCCCGCGCCCGCGCCCGCGCCGGAGGCTGACGCGCCGCAGGCCCCCGCCACGCGGATCGTGCCCACCTGGCTGCTCGCGGGCGTCGGCGTGCTGGCGGCGCTGGCCGTCGCCATCGCGGCCTGGCTGGCGTTCGTCGTCCCGGCCGACTCCGAGGTCGAGGACGCCACCCGGGCCGCGCGCGCGGCGGCAGAGACCGCGGTCGTGCCGATCCTGTCCTACGACGCCGCGGACCTTGAGGCCTCGCGGGCCGCAGCGACCTCCTACCTGACGTCCGGCTACCGCGCCGAGTACGAGAAGTTCTTCGAGGGCGTGATGGAGAAGAACGCCCCGCGCACCGGCACCGTGGTGGAGACCAGCGTGGTGCGCTCCGGCGTGGTGCGCTCGGGGGAGGACCGCGTGGAGGTCTTCGTCCTGCTCGACCAGGCCACCACCAACGCCCGGCGCAAGCAGCCCTCGACGATCAAGTACTGGGTCACGGTCACGATGGAGCGGACCGACGAGGAGTGGCTGGTAGCGGGCCTGAAGACCCGCGCCTGAGGGCGGCCGGAGCGCGACACGGGACGCGCTTGGGGACAGCCTGCTTGACCTTCGCGACCCAGCCCCGCATGATCTTCGTCAGGATCATGCGACAGGTGGCTGCTGGCGTTGCCGCGAGCCCATTTGTGCGGTAGTGTAGCGCTTTGCGCCTGCCCTCAAATGCTTGTCTCCTGCCCGGTTGGATGACCTAGTGGTGGGTGGCGCGTCTCACCGTGCGATTCCGTCGAAGGACACCTGTTGGCCACGCGCAGCACCTCCGGTAACCCCCGCCGCATCTCTTTCAACAAGATCCAGGACCCCATCGAGGTCCCGCAACTCCTCTCCCTGCAGACCGACAGCTTCGACTGGCTGATCGGCAACGAGCGTCACCAGGCTGCCCTCGAGCGCCGGCGTGCCGAGGGCGAGGACGTGTCGGAGAAGTCCGGCCTGCAGGAGATCTTCGAAGAGATCTCCCCGATCGAGGACTTCTCCGAGACGATGTCGCTCTCGTTCGAGAACCCGGTCTTCTACGACCCCAAGTACACGGTCGCGGAGTGCAAGGAGAAGGACTTCACCTACTCCGCTCCGCTCTACGTCTCGGCGGAGTTCACCAACAACGACACCGGCGAGATCAAGGGCCAGACGGTCTTCATGGGCGACTTCCCGCTCATGAGCGACAAGGGCACCTTCATCATCAACGGCACCGAGCGTGTCGTGGTCAGCCAGCTGGTCCGCAGCCCGGGCGTCTACTTCGAGCGCTCGGTCGACAAGACCTCCGACAAGGACATCTACACCGGCAAGCTCATCCCGAGCCGCGGTGCCTGGCTGGAGTTCGAGATCGACAAGCGCGACCTGGTCGGCGTGCGCCTGGACCGCAAGCGCAAGCAGAACGTCACGGTGCTCCTGAAGGCCCTCGGCTGGACGAACGAGCAGATCCGCGAGGAGTTCGGCCAGTACGAGTCGATGATGCTCACGCTGGAGAAGGACAACACCGAGACCCAGCGTGACGCGCTCCTCGACATCTACCGCAAGCTGCGCCCGGGCGAGCCGCCGACGGAGGAGGCCGCTCAGACGCTGCTGAACAACTACTACTTCAACCCCAAGCGCTACGACCTCGCCAAGGTCGGTCGCTACAAGATCAACAAGAAGCTCGGCCTGCTCGAGGCCTTCGACCAGCAGACGCTGACGATCGACGACATCGTCGCCGCGATCCGCTACATCGTCGCGCTGCACGACGGCCAGAAGCAGCTCGAGACGCCCCAGGGCACCCTCGACATCTCCTCCGACGACATCGACCACTTCGGCAACCGCCGCATGCGCACGGTGGGCGAGCTGATCCAGAACCAGCTGCGTACCGGCCTGGCCCGCATGGAGCGCGTCGTGCGCGAGCGGATGACGACCCAGGACGTCGAGGCGATCACGCCGCAGTCGCTGATCAACATCCGTCCGGTCGTCGCGGCGCTGAAGGAGTTCTTCGGAACCTCCCAGCTCTCGCAGTTCATGGACCAGACCAACCCGATCGCGGGCCTGACGCACAAGCGCCGCCTCTCCGCGCTGGGCCCGGGCGGTCTGTCCCGTGACCGCGCCGGCATGGAGGTCCGTGACGTCCACCCCTCGCACTACGGCCGCATGTGCCCGATCGAGACGCCGGAAGGCCCGAACATCGGTCTGATCGGCTCGCTGGCCTCCTACGGCCGGATCAACCCGTTCGGCTTCGTCGAGACGCCGTACCGCAAGGTCGAGAACGGCCGGGTCACCGACCACATCGACTACCTCACCGCTGACGACGAGGACCGCTACGTCATCGCGCAGGCCAACGCCGCGATGGACGACGACGGCAACTTCGTCGAGGAGCGGGTGCTGGTGCGCCAGCGCGACGGCGAGGTCTCTGAGATCCTGGCCGACGAGGTCGACTACATGGACGTCTCGCCGCGCCAGATGGTCTCCGTCGCGACCGCGCTGATCCCCTTCCTCGAGCACGACGACGCCAACCGCGCGCTCATGGGCGCCAACATGCAGCGTCAGGCCGTCCCGCTGATCAAGTCCGACAGCCCGCTGGTCGGCACCGGCATCGAGTACCGCGCCGCGGTCGACGCCGGCGACGTGGTCACCGCGACGAAGGCCGGTGTGGTCAAGGAGGTGTCCGCCGACGCCGTCGAGGTGATGAACGACGACGGCACCTACTCCACCTACCGCCTGGCGAAGTTCCGCCGCTCCAACCAGGGCACCTGCATCAACCAGCGCCCGCTGGTCGACGAGGGCGCTCGCCTGGAGGTCGGCAGCCCGATCGCCGACGGCCCGTGCACCGACAACGCCGAGATGGCGCTGGGCACCAACCTCCTCGTGGCCTTCATGCCGTGGCAGGGCCACAACTACGAGGACGCCATCATCCTGAGCCAGCGTCTGGTCCAGGAGGACGTCCTCACCTCGATCCACATCGAGGAGCACGAGGTCGACGCCCGCGACACCAAGCTGGGCCCCGAGGAGATCACCCGGGACATCCCGAACGTCTCCGAGGAGATGCTGGCCGACCTCGACGAGCGCGGCATCATCCGCATCGGCGCCGAGGTCACCACCGGTGACATCCTCGTCGGCAAGGTCACGCCCAAGGGCGAGACCGAGCTGACCCCCGAGGAGCGCCTGCTCCGCGCGATCTTCGGTGAGAAGGCGCGCGAGGTGCGCGACACCTCGATGAAGGTCCCGCACGGCGAGTCCGGCACCGTCATCGGCGTCCGGGTCTTCGACCGCGAGGACGGCGACGAGCTGCCCCCGGGCGTCAACCAGCTGGTCCGCGTCTACGTCGCCCAGAAGCGCAAGATCTCCGTCGGTGACAAGCTCGCCGGCCGCCACGGCAACAAGGGCGTCATCGCCAAGATCCTGCCGGTCGAGGACATGCCGTTCATGGAGGACGGCAGCCCGGTCGACGTGATCCTGAACCCGCTCGGTGTGCCGCGACGCATGAACATCGGCCAGATCCTCGAGCTCCACCTCGGCTGGCTGGCCAAGCAGGGCTGGGACATCAACCTCTCCGGTGACCCTGAGGACTCGGCCTGGAAGCAGCGCCTGATCAAGATCCAGGCCGACAAGGCCGAGCCGAACACCAAGGTCGCGACCCCGGTGTTCGACGGTGCGCGCGAGGACGAGATCACCGGCCTGCTGGGCGCGACGATCCCGACGCGTGACGGTGAGCGCCTGATCGACGAGACCGGCAAGGCGCGGCTCTTCGACGGCCGCTCCGGCGAGCCGTTCCCGGAGCCGGTCTCGGTCGGCTACATGTACATCCTCAAGCTGCACCACCTCGTGGACGACAAGATCCACGCGCGCAGCACCGGCCCGTACTCGATGATCACGCAGCAGCCCCTGGGCGGTAAGGCCCAGTTCGGTGGCCAGCGGTTCGGCGAGATGGAGGTCTGGGCGATGGAGGCGTACGGCGCCGCCTACGCCCTGCAGGAGCTGCTCACGATCAAGTCCGACGACGTGCCCGGTCGCGTCAAGGTCTACGAGGCGATCGTCAAGGGCGAGAACATCCCCGACTCGGGTATCCCGGAGTCGTTCAAGGTGCTCGTCAAGGAGATGCAGTCGCTCTGCCTCAACGTGGAGGTGCTCAGCCAGGACGGCTCGCGCATCGAGCTCCGCGACGCGGAGGAGGACGTCTTCCGTGCTGCCGAGGAGCTCGGGATCGACCTGTCTCGCCGCGAGCCCAACAGCGTCGAAGAAGTCTGATCGAGCGCCCGGGCCGGCGGCCACCGCCGCCGGCCCGGGCCGATCAGTCCTCAGCTTTGATTTCGAGAACTAACGAAGGACAACAGCCACCGTGCTCGATGTGAACTTCTTCGACCAGCTTAAGATCGGCCTGGCCACCGCGGACGACATCCGTACCTGGAGCCACGGCGAGGTCAAGAAGCCGGAGACCATCAACTACCGCACGCTCAAGCCCGAGCGTGACGGCCTCTTCTGCGAGAAGATCTTCGGTCCCACCCGGGACTGGGAGTGCTACTGCGGCAAGTACAAGCGCGTGCGCTTCAAGGGCATCATCTGCGAGCGCTGCGGCGTCGAGGTGACCCGTTCCAAGGTGCGTCGTGAGCGCATGGGCCACATCGAGCTGGCCGCGCCTGTCACCCACATCTGGTACTTCAAGGGTGTCCCGAGCCGTCTGGGCTACCTGCTGGACCTGGCGCCGAAGGACCTCGAGAAGGTCATCTACTTCGCCGCCTACATGATCACCTCGGTCGACGAGGACGCCCGCCACAACGACCTGTCCTCCCTCGAGGGCAAGGTCGGCATGGAGCGTGAGCGTCTCGAGAAGCGCCGCGACCAGGCGCTCGAGGACCGCAGCCGCAAGCTGGAGGAGGACCTCGCCCAGCTCGAGGCCGAGGGTGCCAAGGCCGACCAGCGCCGCAAGGTGCGCGACGGCGCCGAGCGCGAGATGAAGCAGCTGCGTGACCGCTCGCAGCGCGAGATCGACCGCCTCGACGAGGTCTGGAACACCTTCAAGAACCTGAAGGTCCAGGACCTCATGGGCGACGAGATGCTGTACCGGGAGATGAAGACCTGGTTCGGCAAGTACTTCGAGGGCCACATGGGCGCGACCGCGATCCAGAAGCGCCTCCAGGACTTCGACATCCCTGCCGAGATCGAGTCGCTGCGCGACACCATCGCCAACGGCAAGGGCCAGAAGAAGGTCCGCGCCCTCAAGCGCCTCAAGGTCGTCGACGCCTTCCGCAAGACCGGCAACAAGCCCGAGGGCATGGTCCTCGACGCCGTCCCGGTCATCCCGCCGGACCTGCGTCCGATGGTGCAGCTCGACGGTGGCCGCTTCGCGACCTCTGACCTCAACGACCTGTACCGCCGCGTGATCAACCGCAACAACCGCCTCAAGCGGCTGCTCGACCTCGGCGCCCCCGAGATCATCGTCAACAACGAGAAGCGGATGCTCCAGGAGGCCGTCGACTCGCTGTTCGACAACGGCCGTCGTGGTCGCCCCGTCACCGGCCCGGGCAACCGGCCGCTGAAGTCGCTCTCCGACATGCTCAAGGGCAAGCAGGGTCGCTTCCGTCAGAACCTGCTCGGCAAGCGCGTGGACTACTCGGGCCGTTCGGTCATCGTGTCGGGTCCGCAGCTGAAGCTGCACCAGTGCGGTCTGCCCAAGCAGATGGCCCTGGAGCTCTTCAAGCCGTTCGTGATGAAGCGCCTGGTGGACCTCAGCCACGCGCAGAACATCAAGTCCGCCAAGCGCATGGTCGAGCGTGCCCGCCCGGTCGTGTGGGACGTCCTCGAAGAGGTCATCACCGAGCACCCGGTGCTGCTGAACCGTGCGCCCACGCTGCACCGTCTCGGCATCCAGGCCTTCGAGCCCCAGCTGATCGAGGGCAAGGCCATCCAGCTGCACCCGCTGGTCTGCACGGCCTTCAACGCCGACTTCGACGGTGACCAGATGGCGGTGCACCTGCCGCTGTCCGCCGAGGCGCAGGCCGAGGCTCGCATCCTGATGCTCTCGACCAACAACATCCTCAAGCCCTCGGACGGCCGTCCGGTGACCATGCCTACCCAGGACATGATCATCGGCCTGTTCTTCCTGACCCAGGACCGCGAGGGCCAGCCCGGCGAGGGCCGTTCCTTCGGCTCGCAGGCCGAGGCGATCATGGCGTTCGACCGCCGCGAGATCACGCTGCAGTCGAAGGTCAACATCCGGCTCGCCGACGTCGTGCCGCCGATCGGCTTCGAGACCCCCGAGGACTGGGAGCCGGGTCAGCCGCTGCTGATCCCGACCACGCTGGGCCGCACGATCTTCAACGACAGCCTCCCGGCCGACTACGCCTACGTGAACAACAAGGTCGGCAAGAAGGAGCTCGGCGCGATCGTCAACGACCTCGCGGAGCGCTACACCAAGGTCGAGGTCGCCGCCTCGCTCGACGCCCTCAAGGACAACGGCTTCCACTGGGCCACCCGCTCGGGTGTCACGGTCTCCATCGACGACGTCACCACGCCGTCGGACAAGAAGGAGATCCTGTCCGGCTACGAGGCCCAGGCCGCGAAGGTGCAGAAGCAGTTCGAGCGCGGTCTGGTCACCGACGACGAGCGTCGCCAGGAGCTCGTCGAGATCTGGACCGAGGCCGGCAAGCGCGTCGGTGAGGCCATGGAGAAGGCGTTCGTCGACACGAACCCGATCCACATGATGGTGAACTCGGGCGCGTCCGGTAACTACAACCAGATCCGCCAGGTCGGCGCCATGCGTGGCCTCGTGGCCAACCCGAAGGGCGAGATCATCCCGCGCCCGATCAAGGCGAACTTCCGTGAGGGCCTCTCGGTCCTGGAGTACTTCATCTCCACCCACGGTGCTCGCAAGGGTCTGGCCGACACCGCGCTGCGTACCGCCGACTCGGGCTACCTGACCCGTCGTCTGGTGGACGTCTCGCAGGACGTCATCATCCGCGAGGACGACTGCGGCACCGAGCGCGGTCTGCCCAAGCGGATCGGTGAGCGCCTCGAGAACGGCACCGTGGTCAAGCACGAGAACGCCGAGACCGCGGCGTACGCCCGTGCCGCCGCCGTCGACGTGGCCCACCCGGAGACCGGCGAGATCCTCGCCGCCGCCGGCGACGACCTCGGCGACGTCAAGATCGCCGAGCTGATCGCGGCCGGCATCGAGGAGGTCAAGGTCCGCTCCGTGCTGACCTGTGACGCCCGCACCGGCACCTGCGCCAAGTGCTACGGCCGCTCGCTGGCGACCGGCAAGCTGGTCGACATCGGTGAGGCGGTCGGCATCATCGCCGCCCAGTCCATCGGTGAGCCCGGCACGCAGCTGACCATGCGTACCTTCCACACCGGTGGTGTGGCCTCCGCGGACGACATCACCCAGGGTCTGCCCCGCGTGGTCGAGCTCTTCGAGGCCCGCTCCCCGAAGGGTCGTACGCCGATCGCCGAGGCCGCTGGTCGCGTCGAGATCGAGGACTCCGACAAGGCCCGCAAGGTCATCCTCACCCCCGACGACGGCTCCGAGGTCCAGGAGTACCCCGTCTCGAAGCGCTCGCGCCTCAACATCGAGGACGGCCAGCACGTCGAGGTCGGTCACCACCTGACCTCGGGTACCCCGGACCCGCAGGACGTCCTGCGGATCCTGGGTGTGCGCAAGGCACAGGAGCACCTCGTGGACGAGGTCCAGGAGGTCTACCGCAGCCAGGGCGTGGCGATCCACGACAAGCACATCGAGATCATCGTCCGGCAGATGCTGCGCCGGGTGACGGTCATCGAGTCGGGTGAGACCAACCTGCTGCCCTCCGACCTCGTGGATCGCGTGATCTTCGAGGAGGAGAACCGCCGCGTGGTCTCCGAGGGCGGCAAGCCGGCCTCGGGTCGTCCGGTGCTCATGGGCATCACCAAGGCCTCGCTGGCCACCGAGTCGTGGCTGTCGGCCGCCTCCTTCCAGGAGACGACCCGCGTCCTCACCGACGCCGCCATCAACGGCAAGTCGGACTCGCTGCGCGGTCTGAAGGAGAACGTGATCATCGGCAAGCTGATCCCGGCGGGTACCGGTCTCGAGCGGTACCGCAACATCCGGGTGGAGCCCACCGAGGAGGCCCGCGCCGCGGCGTACTCCGTCACCGGCTACGACTCCTACGACTACGAGTTCGGCGGCACCGCCGGCGCCGCCGTCGCTCTGGACGACTTCGACTTCGGGTCCTACCAGAACTGACGCACGCGCTCGTCGCAGTCGACGAACGGCCCCGTTCCCTCCTGGGAGCGGGGCCGTTCGGCGTCCCGGGAGCGGGCGGGGCGCGAGCCGGGGCGAGGTGGCTTGGTCGCCCCTGTGGTGCCCTGCGAGAATCGCGGGGTGAGCACCCCTGTCAAGACCGACGTCCTCGTGGTCGGCGCCGGTCCCGCCGGCGCCGCCGCTGCGGCCTGGGCCGCGACCTCCGGCGCGGACGTCGTGCTCGCCGACGCGGCGATCTTCCCCCGCGACAAGACCTGCGGCGACGGCCTCACGCCGCGCGCGATCGCCGAGCTCGACCGGCTCGGCCTCACCGACTGGGTGCGCTCGCACACCGTCAACCGCGGCCTGCGCGCCCATGGGTGGGGCCAGGTGCAGGAGCTGCCCTGGCCGGGCGGTGAGCACCCCAGCTGGGGCTCCGCCGTCGCCCGCACCGAGCTCGACGACCACCTGCGCACCGCGGCGCTCAAGCGGGGCGCCGTCGGCGTCGAGAACGCGCGGGCCGTGGACGTGCGGATGGACGGCGACCGGGTGGCCGCCGTCGTGTTCCGCCGCGCGGGCGAGACCTTCGAGATCGGGTGCGAGCGGCTGGTGGTCGCCGACGGGGTGCGCTCGCCGCTGGGCAAGGTGCTGGGCCGCGAGTGGCACCGCGACACCGTGTACGGCGTCGCCGGTCGCTCCTACATCGCCTCCACGCGCAGCGACGACCCGTGGATCAGCTCCCACCTGGAGCTGCGCGACCAGGAGGGCACCGTGCTCTCCGGCTACGGCTGGATCTTCCCGCTCGGCACCGGCGAGGTGAACATCGGCGTGGGCGCCTTGGCGACCGCCGCGCGTCCGGCCAACATCGCGGTGCGTCCGCTGATGAGCCACTACGCCGACCTGCGCCGCGCGGAGTTCGGGCTCTCCGGTGAGCTGCGCGCCCCGGCCTCCGCGCTGCTGCCGATGGGCGGCGCCGTGAGCGGCGTGGCCGGCGCGAACTGGGCGCTGGTCGGTGACGCGGCTGCCTGTGTGAACCCGCTCAACGGCGAGGGCATCGACTACGGCATGGAGACCGGCCGACTGGTCGCCGAGCTGCTCGCGGACGGCGCCGATCTGGCGACCGCGTGGCCCGCCGTGCTGCGCGAGCACTACGGCGAGGCGTTCTCGATCGCCCGCCGGCTGGCCGGGATCGCGACGCTGCCGCGCCTGGTCGCGACCCTGGGTCCCGCCGGCATGCGCAGCGACCTGCTGATGACTCTCGCGCTGCGCTGGATGGGCAACCTGGTCACCGAGGAGGACCGCGACCGCGCCGCCCGCATCTGGCGCTGGGCCGGTCGCCGCTCGATCGCACGCGACGCCCGACCGCCGTTCTCGTGAGCCGCCAGGCGCAGGTCCAGCGGGTCGCGGCGTACGCCGTCATCGTGCGCGGCGAGCAGATCCTGCTCAGCCGGATCGCGGAGCGGATCGCCCAGGGCGAGATGTGGACCCTGCCCGGCGGTGGCCTGGAGCGCGGGGAGGAGCCGCGCGCAGCGGTGGTCCGCGAGGTGTACGAGGAGACCGGGCTGCCGGTCATCGTGGGCGAGAGCGCCCGCGTCTACACCTTCCACCAGCCCTCCGCCTGGCGCGACGGGCGGCGCGTGGACGTCTGGTCCGTGCGGATGGTCTACGACGCGTGGGTGCCGGTTGACGCGCCCGAGCCGCGGGTGGTCGAGGTCGACGGCTCCACCGTCGAGGCCGCCTGGCAGCCGCTGAGCACGGTGCTCGAGGGCAGGCTCCCGGTGACGGCGCTGGTGCGCGAGGCGCTCGCCGACCACGCGGCCGCCCGGCACCAGCGGGTCGCCGCCTATGCCCTGGCCCGCCGCGGCGACGCGGTGCTGCTGACCCGGATCTCCGCCCGCGGCGCGCACCCGGGCAGCTGGACACTGCCCGGCGGCGGCATCGACCACGGCGAGGAGCCCCGCGCCGCGCTGCGGCGTGAGCTGCTCGAGGAGTGCGGGGTCGTCGCGGAGGTGGGGGAGGTGCTCGAGGTCCACGACGTGCACTTCACCGGCACCGCGCCGACCGGGCGCCGCGAGGACTTCCACGGCGTGCACCTCATCTTCTCGGGCTCGGTGCCGCCCGGGGCGCAGCCCCGTGTCGCGGAGGTGGACGGCACCACCGACGCCGCCGCCTGGGTGCCGCTCGCCGACATCGAGTCCGGCACGGTCCAGGTGCTCGACGTGGTGCGCGCCGCCCTGGCCGCGGCCGAGCGTCGGGCCTGAGCGACGCGCCGGTCGGCGTACGTCTCACCGGTCCCGGGCGGCATGCGCGCCACCGGTGCCGGGTGGGAGACTGGGCCGGTGCGGTTCGCGTTCATCCTGACCACGGCGGCGTACGCCGTGCTGCTGGGCGCGGCCGCGACCCGTCTGCCCGAGCGGGTGCCGGTGCACCTGGGCTTCATGGAGCATCCGGAGAGCTGGGGCTCGCGCGCCGAGGCCGTCGCGCTGTTCGGCGTCGCCGGGCTCGCGCTGGCCCTCGCCACCGCCTGGGTCGCCCGGGTGCTGCCGAGGCAGCCGCTGTCCTCGCCGTGGGTCGACGTCCCGCACCACGAGTGGTGGAGCGCCACGCCCGCGCGTGAGGCAGAGGCCCAGCGCCGCATGGTCGGCGACCTGTACGGCGTCGGCGCGGCGGCGATGCTGCTGCTGGGCGGCGTGCTGGTCTCCGTCATGATCACGGCGCGCGCCGGGGAGCCCACCCTGGGCTCGCCGTTGCTCACCGTGCTCGGCGGGGGAGTCATCGGCCTCATCGTGTGGTCGCTGTGGATGTCGCTGTTCCGTTACCGACCCGAGGAGGGGCGATGAGCGCCGAGACCATCACCGCAGGCGCAGGCGCCGCGGGCGCACCCGCGACCGGGGACCTGAAGGCCGAGCTGCGCCGCCGCGGGCTCACCGACGTCGATGACACCACGCTCACCCGCGCGATGTACTCCACCGACGCCTCGATCTATCGCGTGGTGCCGCAGATCGTGGCCCGCCCGCGCCACGTCGACGAGCTCGACGCCCTGCTCGACGCCGCCCGCACCCTCGGCGTACCGCTGACGATGCGCGGCGCCGGCACCTCGATCGCCGGCAACGCCGTCGGCACCGGCATCGTGGTCGACACCGTGCGCCACCTCAACAAGGTGCTGGAGATCGACCCGGAGACCCGCACCGCGCTGGTCGAGCCGGGCCTGATCCACGCCAACCTGCAGAAGGCCGCGGCCCCGCACGGGCTGCGCTTCGGCCCCGACCCCTCGACCCACCCGCGCTGCACCATCGGCGGGATGATCGGCAACAACGCCTGCGGCTCGCGCGCCCTGGGCTACGGCCGCACCGCCGACAACGTGGTCGACCTCGACGTGGCCTACGCCGCCGACGGCGACGTGCCCGCCCAGCTGGCCGCGCTGGTCGAGGCCCACCTCGGACACGTGCGCACCAGCTTCGGGCGCTTCTCGCGCCAGGTCAGCGGCTACTCCCTGGAGCACCTGCTGCCCGAGCGCCGCTCGCTCGACAAGTTCCTGGTCGGCTCCGAGGGCACCCTCGCGGTGGTCCGCCGCGCCCGGGTGCGGCTGGTCCCGGAGGTGGCGCGCCACCTGGTCGTGCTCGGCTACGCCGACATGTTCGAGGCCGCGGACGCGGTGCCCGGGCTGCTCGCCGCGGTCGGCCAGCAGGACGTCTCCACCGAGGGCTCTGCCCTGGTCGCCTGCGAGGGCATGGACGCCCGGATCGCCGATCTGGTCCGCGCCCGCGGCGGCGCGGTGCCGCAGCTGCCGCGCGGTGCCGGCTGGCTGATGGTCGAGGTCGTCGACCCCGCACTGCTCGCCACCGTGGTCGCGGCCGCCGGCGCCCTGGACCACCGCGTGGTCACCGACGCCGCCGAGGCCGCCGCGCTGTGGCGCATCCGCGAGGACGGCGCCGGACTCGCCAGCCGCAGCCTGCCCACCCCGGCGTACTCCGGCTGGGAGGACGCCGCCGTCCCGCCGGCCCAGCTCGGCTCCTGGCTGCGCGACTTCGACGCGCTGCTGCGCGAGCACGACCTCGACGGGGTGCCCTACGGCCACTTCGGCGACGGCTGCGTGCACGTGCGCATCGACTTCAAGTTCGACGACGGCGGGGCGTCCTTCCGCGACTTCATGACCGCCTCGGCCCACAAGCTCGCCGAGTACGGCGGGTCGCTGTCCGGCGAGCACGGCGACGGCCGGGCCCGCTCGGAGCTGCTGTCGATCATGTATCCCGAGGAGTCGGTGCGGCTCTTCGGCGCGGTCAAGGCGATCTGCGACCCCGCCAACGTGCTCAACCCCGGCGTCCTGGTCGACCCCGCCCCGCTGGACGCCGACCTGCGCCCGGCGCGCCCGCGCACCCGTGAGGGCGTCCCCGCGCTGCGCTTCCTGCACGACGAGGGCTCCTTCGGCAACGCCGTGCACCGCTGCACCGGCGTCGGCAAGTGCGTCGCGGCCACCAGCGCCGGCGTCATGTGCCCGTCGTACCAGGCCACCCGCGAGGAGAAGGACTCCACCCGCGGCCGCGCCCGGGTGCTCCAGGAGGCGCTCGACGGCGCGCTGGTGCAGGGCGTGCAGGACCCGGCCGTGCACGAGGCGCTCGACCTGTGCCTGTCGTGCAAGGGCTGCTCCTCGGACTGCCCGACCGGCATCGACATGGCGACCTACAAGTCCGAGGTGCTGCACCAGACCTACTCCGGCAAGGTGCGCCCGCGCACCCACTACCTGCTCGGCCGGCTGCCGCAGTGGGTGCGGATGAGCGCCCCGGTCGCGCCGCTGGCCAACGCGGTGATGCGGATCAAGCCGCTCGCCTCGCTCGCGCGCGCCACCGCCGGCATCGACCAGCGCCGCTCGATCCCCACGTTCGCCACCACCACGCTGCGCCGCAGCCAGCGCGCCGCGAAGGGCGCCGGCCGGGCCACCGGCGCGGAGCAGGCGCCGGACGTGTGGGTGTGGGCGGACTCCTTCACCGACCACTTCTTCCCGCGCAGCGGGCACGCCGCGATCAAGGTGCTGGAGGCCGCCGGCCTGCGGGTGCGGGTGATCGAGGAGTCCGCGTGCTGCGGGCTGACCTGGGTCACCACCGGCCAGCTGGACCAGGCGCGCTCGATCATGGAGCGCACCGTGCGCACGCTCGCGCCGTACGTCGACTCCGGCGTGCCGGTCATCGGGCTGGAGCCGTCGTGCCTGGCCACCCTGCGCAGCGACGCCACCGAGCTCACCGCCGACCCGGCCGCGGCGCGGGTCGCCGCCGGGGTGCGGACCTTCGCCGAGCTGCTCACCGACCTGGTGCGCGACGGGCGGGTGCGGATGCCCGACCTCACCGGCACCGAGATCGTGGCGCAGCCGCACTGCCACCACTCCTCGGTGCTCGGCTGGTCCGCCGACGAGAAGCTGCTGCGCGACGCCGGGGCCACCCTGACCAAGGTCGCCGGCTGCTGCGGGCTCGCCGGCAACTTCGGCATGGAGAAGGGCCACTACGAGGTGTCGGTGGCGGTCGCGGAGACGCACCTGATGCCGGCCGTCCGGGCCCACCCCGAGGCGGTCGTGCTGGCCGACGGCATGTCGTGCCGGGTGCAGCTCGCCGACCTCGCCGAGGTCGAGACGATGCACCTCGCCGAGCTGCTCGCCGCGCGCCTCGAGGGCTGAGGCGGGGGCTCCCAGCGATGCCGGTCCGCGGGGACAGCGCTCCTAGAATGGAGCGGTGAACCCACGCCACCGCCGCTTCATCATCCCGGCCTTCCTGGGGCTGCTGCTGGTCATCGTGGTGGTCGCGGCGGTGACCCGATGAGCGAGCCGCTGCTGCGGGTGCTGACCCAGATGCGCAGCCACCTGCTCGACCCCGACAGCCTGGTCCGCGCCGTCGCCTCGGGGCGTCAGAAGGGCTCCCAGCCGCGCTGGCGCCGCGTCGAGCTGCGCTACGTCGACCTCAAGGCCGGCCGGCACCTCCAGATCACCTCCTACGACCAGACCCAGGCCCACACGGCGAACCACCCGGTGGGCCCCGACGGCGTGAGCGACGCGGCCCGCGCCGCCGTCGACGAGCTCATCGACGAGCCGTTCGGCAACTGGCACGTCGAGACGACCACCCAGAGCCACCAGGTCCGGGTCACCAAGAAGCTCGAGGCGCTGCTGCACACCACCGACCGGGAGACCCCGGTCGCCGTCGAGCGCGGCCACGACCGCGACAAGCAGCGGCTGCTGGCCGAGGACGACCCGCTGTTCCGGGCGCTCGGCCTCACCGACGCCCAGGGCCGGCTCAAGCCGAGCCGGCAGGCGAAGTACCGCCAGGTGGAGGAGTTCCTGCGCCTGCTCGACTCCTCGATCAGCGACGCGCTCGCCAAGGGCCAGCTGCGCCGCCCCACCACCGAGGACCCGCTGCGCATCGTCGACCTCGGCTGCGGCAACGCCTACCTCACCTTCGCCGCCCAGCGCTTCCTCTCCTCCGTGCGCGACCTGCCGGTCGTGGTGACCGGCGTGGACGTCAAGGAGCAGTCGCGCGAGCACAACACCGCGGTGGCGCGTGAGCTCGGCGTGGACGCCGAGTTCGTGGTCGGCAGCATCGACGGGGTCCAGCTGGACCAGGCGCCCGACGTGGTGCTGGCCCTGCACGCCTGCGACACCGCCACCGACGAGGCCCTCGCGCGCGCGGTCGAGTGGGGCGCCCAGCTGGTGCTGGCCGCGCCCTGTTGCCACCACGACCTCGCCGCGCAGCTGCGCCGGGCGCCCACCCCCGCGCCGTACGCGCAGCTGACCCGGCACGGCATCCTGCGCGAACGGCTGGCCGACACGCTGACCGACGGGCTGCGCGCCACGCTGATGCGGCTGCAGGGCTACCGCGTCGACGTCGTGCAGTTCGTCGAGAGCCAGCACACCCCGCGCAACACCCTCCTGCGTGCGGTGCGCGCGGGCTCGCCGGTCAAGGGCGGCAGCCTGCGCAACGAGTACGACGAGCTGGTGCGCACCTGGGCGGTGCGCCCGCGCCTGGCGGTGCTGCTCGGGGAGCTGCCCGCCGAGGAGACGAGCGAGGATGCCCCGGCCCCGGCCTGAGCGGGCCGTCGCCCTCCTGGTCGCGGTCCCGTTCGCCCTCGGGGCCGCGGCGGCGCCGGAGACCGAGCGCGACGTCGTGGTCGAGATCGCCGACCCCGCGATCACCGAGGCCAGCGGTCTCGTCGTGGCGGACGGCGACCTGGTGGTCGTCAACGACTCCGGCGACGGCGGGCGGGTGTTCGTGGTCGACCCCGAGAGCGGGCGGACCGTCGGGACCACCAGCTGGGCCGAGGCGCCGCGCGACACCGAGGCGCTCGCGCCCGCCGGTCCCGGTCACGTCTGGGTCGGCGACATCGGCGACAACCGCGCGGTCCGTGAGTCCGTGACCCTCCTGCGGGTGCCGGTGGGGCGTGGGGACCGGACCGTCGAGCCGCAGGCCTACGAGCTGGTCTACCCCGACGGGGCCCGCGACGCCGAGACGCTGGTGGCCCACCCGGACACCGGGCAGCTGCTCGTGGTGTCCAAGGAGATCCTCGGCGGCAGCGCGTACGCCGTGCCGCGCCGGCTCGACGCGGAGCGACCGAACCGGCTGCGCCGTCTCGCCCCGGCACCGGCCTTCGCCACCGACGGCGCGTTCTGGGCCGACGGGCGGCACCTGCTGGTGCGTGGCTACAGCGGCGCGACGCTGCTGAGCTGGCCGACCCTGGAGCGCGTCGCCAGCGTGGAGCTGCCGCCCCAACGGCAGGGCGAGACGATCGCGGTGGACGAGGACGGCGAGGTGCTGGTGCTCTCCGAGGGCCTCCACGAGCCGGTGCTGCGCGTCGCGCTGTCACCGGAGGTGCGCGCCGCGCTGGCCCCGGAGCCGTCGACCGCCTCCGCCGCCCCCGAGCCCACCCGCGCCGACACCGAGAACCGGCCGACGTGGCCGTGGTTCCTCGGCGGCTGGGTCGGCTTGGGCGTGCTGGTGCTCCTGCTGCGCTGGCTGTGGGGCCGTCCCCGCCGCTGACCCTTCCCCGAGTCGGCGCTCATGGTGCGGCGAGTCGGCGCCAATGGTGCGCCGAGTCGGCGCCAATGGTGCGCGGCGTCGGCGCCAATGGTGCGCGGCGTACCGACTCGACGGTCGAAAGTCTCGATTCAACGCGCACAAACTCTCGACTCGACCGGCAGAGCTCTCGACTCGACGCGAGGGGCGGGGGTTTGTCCGGGTTGCGCTGCGGCTACTTCGAGGCGTGCCTCGACTGCGCCGTACCTCCCCCGACCAGCCGGGCTGGACCCGGCGGCGGGCCGGGCGCGGCTTCGTCTACCTCGACCAGCACGGCGCGCGGCTCGAGGAAGACGACGCCGAGCGGGTGCGGGACCTGGTGATCCCGCCCGCCTGGACCGACGTGTGGGTCACGCCGCACCCGAACGGCCACCTGCAGGCGGTCGGCACCGACGCGGCCGGGCGGCGCCAGTACCTCTACCACCCGGCCTGGCGCGAGCGCCGCGACGCGGAGAAGTTCGACCGGATGCTGGCCTTCGGCGCCGCGCTGGCCTCAGCCCGCGAGGTCGTGGTGAGCGACCTCGGGGTGACCGGGATGCCGCTGGAGCGGGCCTGCGCGGCCGCCGTACGGCTGCTCGACCTGGGCTACTTCCGCATCGGCAACGACGTCTACGCCGACACCAACGGCAGCTTCGGGCTGACCACGCTGGAGCGCCGCCACGTCCGCCGGCGCTCGGACCGGCTGGTCTTCGGGTTCGTCGGGAAATCCGGGGTCGAGCACCGCATCGAGATCGACGACAAGGTCGTCGTGCAGACCATCGAGGAGATGCGCCGGCGTCGCGGGGCCGGGCGGCTGCTGTCCTACCGCGAGGGGCGCAGCTGGCGCGACCTGCTGCCCGCGCTGGTCAACGAGTACATCCGCAGCACCACCGGCATCGAGGCCACCGCGAAGGACTTCCGCACCTGGCACGCCACGGTGCTCGCCGCGGCGGCGCTGGCCGAGACCGAGGAGCACGGCGAGTCGCAGGCGTCGCGGCGCCGCGCGGTGAGTGCCGCGATGAAGGAGGTGTCGAGCTTCCTCGGCAACACCCCGACCCTGGCGCGCTCCTCCTACGTCGACCCGCGCGTCGTCGAGGCCTACGAGCAGGGCCGCACGCTCGACCGCGCGACCGCGGGGGACTACGACACACCCGACGAGCGGCAGGCGGCCCTGGAGGCCGCGACGCTCGAGCTGCTGAGGGAGGAGTGAGGATGCAGGTCACCGCTGTCGAGGGCGACATCACCATGCAGGAGGTCGACGCGGTCGTCAACGCCGCCAACCGCGGCATGCGCGGCGGCGGGGGAGTGGACGGGGCGATCCACCGGGTCGGGGGACCGGAGGTGCTCGCCGACTGCGTGCGCCGCTTCCCCGACGGGCTGGCGACCGGCGACGCCGGCTGGACGACGGCCGGGGTGCTTCCGGCGCGGTGGGTGGTGCACGTCGTGGGCCCGGACCGGCACGCCGGCGAGACCGACCGCGCCCGGCTGGTCTCCTGCTACGTGCGGGCGCTGGAGGTCGCCGACGAGCTCGGCGTGCGCAGCATCGCGTTCCCGCTCGTGGGCGCCGGCGTCTACGGCTGGTCGGCCGAGGAGTCCGTCGACGCGGCCCTGGAGGGGGTCGCGACCGCCGAGGCGCGTGGCAGCGGCGTCGAGGAGGTGCGGATCGTGGCCTTCGGCCCCGCGGCGTACGACGTGGTGCGGGCGCGGCTGGCGAGCGGTCAGAGCCGCTCGACGACGTAGTCGATGCAGGCGGTGAGCGCCTCGACGTCGGCCGGGTCGACCGCGGGGTACATCGCGATGCGCAGCTGGTTGCGCCCGAGCTTGCGGTAGGGCTCGGTGTCGCTGATGCCGTTGGCACGCAGCGCGGCCGCCAGCGCCTTCGCGTCGACGTCCTCGGTGAAGTCGATGGTGCCGATCACCAGGGAGCGCTCGGCGGGCTCGGCGACGTAGGGGAAGGCGTACGGCGTGCGCTCGGCCCACGCGTAGAGCGCCGAGGAGGAGCGGGTGGTGCGCTCGACCATGCCCGGCAGCGAGCCGTGGGCGTTCATCCAGTCCAGCTGCTCGGCCATCAAGAACAGCGTGGCGATGGCCGGGGTGTTGAGCGTCTGGTTCTTGCGCGACTGCTCGATCGCGCTCGGCAGGTCGAGGAACGCCGGCACGTAGCGACCGCTCGCCGCGATCCGCTCGGCGCGCTCGAGCGCGGCCGGCGACATCGTGGCCAGCCACAGGCCGCCGTCGGAGGCGAACGACTTCTGCGGGGCGAAGTAGTAGACGTCGGTCTCGGTCAGGTCGACCGGCAGGCCGCCCGCGCCCGAGGTGGCGTCGATGAGCACCAGCGCGCCGTCGTCGGCACCGACGGGGCGCACGACGGGTGCCATCACGCCGGTCGAGGTCTCGTTGTGCGGCCAGGCGTAGACGTCGATCCCGGCCTCGGCGACCGGCTCCGCACGGGTGCCGGGCTCGGCGGCGATCACCGAGGGGTCGGCCAGCCACGGAGCCCGGGTCGCGGCCTGGGCGAACTTCGCGGAGAACTCACCGAACGTGAGGTGCTGGCTGCGCTCCTCGATCAGGCCGAACGTCGCGACGTCCCAGAACGCCGTCGCGCCGCCGTTGCCGAGCACGATTTCATAACCCTCGGGCAGCGAGAAGAAGCTCGCCAGCCCGTCCTTGACCCGCCCGACCAGCTCGCGCACCGGCGCCTGGCGGTGGGAGGTGCCCAGCAGGGACGTCCCGGTCGCGGCGAGCGCGTCGAGGTGGGCGGCCTCGATCTTCGAGGGGCCGGCGCCGAAGCGTCCGTCCGCGGGAAGGAGGTCGGCGGGGATCTTCGGGGCGGGGCTCATGGACTGCCTTTTCGGGAGAGGGCGGCGAGGCTCAACCTGACCGCGCTGTCAGCCCCTCCATTGTGTCAGCCCGGCCGGGGGCGCGATGAATCGCGGGCCGGGTGATCATGGGGGCGTGAGCGGAGCAGAGGGACGGGCGACCGCGCCCGACGAGCGGGTGCCCGGCGGGCTGGAGATCGTGCGCGTCGGCTACGACGACCCCGACGCGCGGCGGCTGGTCGAGGAGGTCCAGGAGGAGTACGTCCGCCGCTACGGCGGGCGCGACGAGAGCCCGGTGGAGCCGGCGGAGTTCCTGCCCCCGGGCGGGAGCTTCTTCGTGGGCTACGCCGACGGCGTCGCGGTGGCCACCGGCGCGTGGCGCCGCTCCGGCGTCGAGGCCTGCGGCACCCGCGCCACCGCCGAGGTCAAGCGGATGTACGTCGTCCCGGCCGCCCAGCGCCGCGGGCACGCCCGCCGGATGCTCGCGCACCTGGAGGCCAGCGCGGCGGCGACCGGCTACGAGGCGCTCGTGCTGGAGACCGGCGACCGCCAGCCGGAGGCCATCGAGCTCTATCTCTCCGCCGGTTATGAGGAGATCCCCGGCTTCGGGCACTACCGGGACTCACCGATCAACCGCTCCTTCGCCAAGCGGATCGGCTGAGGGTCCCGACGGGCGGGGTGGTCGGGGGCCGGGCGGCACGTACTTTTCGGCGCAATTGCTAGGAAAAACACCGGTCTCGGCCGCCGCTCGGAGGTGCCAAACCCAGCAATTGCGCCGAAAAGCACCGGCCCCGGGCCCGAGCGGCAAGGGCGCACGGACACGCTGCTCGCCGGGTGGGCGGAGGAGCTCAGCGCACCGCGCGGGCGGCGCGGGCGGCCTGCAACCGGCGCTGGCGGCCCACGAAGCCGATCGAGGAGCGGGCGACCAGCGCGGGGGAGAGGCGCCCGAGGCGCCAGGCGAGCCGCGCCTGCAGTGGGGTGACCAGGAGCGGCCGGTCGGCGGCCACCGCCGCGAGCACCCGGTCGGCGAGCACGTCGGGGTCGAGCGGGCGGCGTACGCCCTGGCCCTTGAGGTAGTAGTCACGACCGCGGAACCGGCCGAGCTCGCCCTTCTCCAGCAGCGGGGTCTCCACGGCGGAGGGGCAGATCGCGGTCACGCCGACGCCCTTCGCGGCGGCCTCCGAGCGCAGCGCGAGCGAGAGCCCGACGACCGCGTGCTTGGTCGCGACGTAGGAGGTGATCAGCCCGGCCGCCATCAGCCCGCCCATCGAGGCGGTGTTGACGATGTGCCCGCCCCGCCCGCCGACCGCGCCCTGGCGCACCATCAGCGGGTACGCCGCGTGCACGCCGTGCACCACCCCGCGCAGGTTGACGTCGATGATCGCGTTCCACTGCTCGAGGGTGAGGTCCTCGGTCTCTCCGCCGAAGGTGATCCCCGCGTTGTTGAACAGCAGGTCGAGGCGCCCGTGCTCGTCGGCGACCTCGTGCACGAGTGCGGCCACCGCGGCGGCGTCGGTGACGTCGAGCCGCGCGGGCCGCGCGGTGCCCGGCCCGGCCTCGGGATCGGCGAGGGTGGCGGCCACCCGGGTCGCCGCCTCCTCGTCGAGGTCGGCCAGCCAGACGTGCGCTCCGGCGCCCACCAGCGCGCGGGCCAGCGCCGCGCCGACCCCGGAGCCGGCCCCGGTGACGATCGCGCTGCACCCGGCGTACCGGCCGGCGTGGGGGAGGGCGGACTCGGAGCCGGATGTGCGCTGGGTCACAGACATGCGTGGAGTGTGCCAGCCCCCGCGCCGGCGCGGGAGGGGTTCGGCGCAGGCGCCCGTGCGGCAGGCGTGGCTAGGGTCGAAGCATGAGCCGCGAGTCGTCCCTGCCCGACCTCGCCGCCCTGCGCGAGGAGTACGCCGCGGGCGGTCTCACCGAGAGCGACCTCGCCGCGGACCCGATGACGATGTTCCGGGGCTGGCTGGCCGAGGCGATCGCTGCCGGGCTCTACGAGCCGACTGCGATGGTCGTCTCCTCCGTCGGTCCCGACGGCGCGCCGTCGTCGCGGATGGTCCTGCTCAAGGGCATGCACGCCGAGGCCGGGCCGCAGGGGCCGGGCTTCGTCTTCTTCACCAACCGCGAGTCGCGCAAGGGCACCGAGCTGAGCGCCGAGCCGCGGTGCTCGCTGCTCTTCCCCTGGCACCCGCTGGAGCGCCAGGTCCGCATCGACGGGGTGGCCGAGCCGCTGGGTCGCGCCGAGGTCGAGGCGTACTTCTCGGGTCGTCCGCGCGGCTCCCAGCTCGGCGCCTGGGCCTCGCCGCAGTCGCGTGTCGTCGCCGGCCGCGGGGCCCTCGCCGCGGCGTACGACGAGGTCAGCACGCGCTTCGAGGATCGCGACGTGCCGACGCCCGAGCACTGGGGCGGGTTCGTCGTGCGCCCGGCGGCGGTGGAGTTCTGGCAGGGCCGGCCCGGGCGCATGCACGACCGGCTCGTCTATCGCCGCGCCGGCGCGGGCTGGCGCACCGAGCGACTCGCGCCGTAAGGCGAGGAACCGGATGTGAGTGAGCGCTCACTCACTTAACATGGAACCCATGTCACCACGTGCCGCGCCGATGTCGCCCGAGCAGCGGCGAGCCGCGCTCGTCGAGGCGACCCTCGAGCTGCTGCGCCGCCACGGGCGCGGGGTCACCACCCGCCAGATCGCCGCGGCCGCGGGGGTCGCGGAGGGCACGATCTTCCGTGTCTTCGACTCCAAGGACGACCTGGTCGACGCCGCCATCGCGCGGGCGTTCGTGCCCGGCGCCGTCGCCGAGCGGCTGGCCGGGATCGACCGCAGCCGCCCGTTCGAGGAACGGATGGTGGCAGTCGCGGAGATCCTCCAGCAGCGCTACCGCTCCACCTTCGAGCTGATGGGCCAGCTCGGGCTGGTCACCCCGCCCCCGGGGGCCGAGGGGGACGGCGAGCGGCACCGCCTCGAGGAGCTGCTCGCGCTCGTCGTCGACGTCATCGGCCCCGACGCCGCCGATCTCGTGGTCCCCGCCGACGAGCTCGCCCACCGCCTGCGGCTGCTGGTCTTCGTCGGCAGCCACCCCGCCCTCTCCGACGGCCGGCTGCTCACCCCCGAGCAGGCCGTCGACACCGTGCTCCACGGGCTCCACCGCCCCGGAAGGTCGTGACCCCATGCTGATCCGGCTCCTGCGCGAGCACCTCGCGCCGTACCGCCGCTGGCTGCTCGCCGTCGTCCTGCTCCAGGGCCTCGGCGTCGTCGCCGCGCTCTACCTGCCCAGCCTCAACGCCGACATCATCGACCGCGGCGTCGTGAGCGGCGACACCGGCTACATCGTGCGCGTCGGCGCCGTGATGCTGGCCGTCTCGTTCGTGCAGCTGCTCGCCTCCGTCGGCTCGGCCTGGTACGGCGCGCGCGCCGCGATGAGCCTGGGCCGCGACCTGCGCGGCGCGCTGTTCCACCGCGTGCAGACGTTCTCGGCGCGCGAGGTCAACCAGCTCGGCGCCCCGTCGCTGATCACCCGCACCACCAACGACGTCCAGCAGGTGCAGATGCTGGTGGCGATGGCCTCGATCATCGCGGTGACCTCGCCGATCATGATGGTCGGCGGCATCGTGATGGCGCTGCGCGAGGACGCCGGGCTGGGCTGGCTGCTGGCGGTCGTCGTACCGGCGCTGTTCGTCGCCGTCGGGTTCGTGGTCAGCCGGATGGTGCCGAGCTTCCGGCTGATGCAGGTGCGCATCGACGCGGTCAACCGGATCCTGCGCGAGCAGGTGGCCGGCATCCGGGTGGTGCGCGCATTCGTGCGCGAGCCCTACGAGACCCGCCGCTTCGGGCGCGCCAACGATGAGCTCACCGACGTGGCGCTGCGCGCCGGGCGCTGGATGGCCAGCCTGTTCCCGATCGTGATCCTGCTGGTCAACCTCGGCAGCGTCGCGGTCATCTGGTTCGGCGGGCACCGGGTGGACTCCGGGGAGACCGGCGTCGGCTCGCTCACCGCCTTCCTCAGCTATCTGATGCTGATCATGATGAGCGTGATGATGGCGACCTTCATGCTGATGCAGGTCCCGCGCTCCGCGGTCTGCGCGGACCGGATCGCCGAGGTGCTCGACACCCGCACCTCCGTCACGCCGCCGGCCGACCCGGTGCCGCTCGATCCCGCCCGTCGCGGCTGGCTCGACGTGGAGAGCGTCTCCTTCGCCTACCCCGGTGCCGCGGACCCCGTCGTGTGCGACGTGTCGTTCTCCGCGCGCCCCGGCCAGACCATCGCGGTGGTCGGGTCCACCGGCTCCGGCAAGACCACCCTGCTCAACCTGCTGGCCCGCCTCGTCGACGCCACCTCCGGCACGGTGCGCGTCGCCGGCACCGACGTGCGGGAGCTGGACCCCGACGAGCTGTGGTCCGACCTCGGCCTGGTGCCGCAGAAGGCCTGGCTGTTCAGCGGCACGGTGCGCGCCAACCTGCTGCACGGGCGCCCGGACGCGACCGAGACCGACCTCTGGGCCGCCCTCGAGGTGGCCCAGGCCCGCGACTTCGTCGAGGCCATGCCCGAGGGCCTCGACGCCCCGGTCAGCCAGGGCGGGTCGAACTTCTCCGGCGGGCAGCGCCAGCGGCTCGCCATCGCGCGCGCCGTCGTACGACGTCCCTCGCTGTACCTGTTCGACGACTCGTTCTCGGCACTCGACGTGGCCACCGACGCGCGGCTGCGCGCCGCGCTGCGCCCGGTGACCACCGAGGCCACCGTGGTGGTCGTCGCGCAGCGGGTCTCCACGATCCTCGAGGCCGACCTGATCGTCGTGCTCGACGACGGCCGCGTCGTGGGGCTGGGCACCCACGACGACCTGGTCCTCGACTGCCCCACCTACCGCGAGATCGTCGCCAGCCAGCTGGGCGTCGAGGAGGGAGACGCCGCATGAGCACCCCCCGCAAGCCCGCAGGACTGCGCGAGACCGAGCGGATCGAGGCGCCCCCGGGCGGCCCCGGTCGCGGCCCCGGCGGCGGCATGGTCGCGCAGAAGGCGATGACGTTCGGGCCCTCGGCGAAGCGGCTCGTCGCTCGGCTGCGCCCCGAGCGGGGCACCGCGATCGCGGTGGTCGTGCTCGCCGTCGCCTCGGTCGCACTGGTCTCGATCGGCCCGACGATCCTCGGCCGCGCCACCGACCTGGTCTTCAACGGGCTGCTGGCCGGCGACCTCCCGGCGGGCACCCCGCAGTCGGAGCTGCCCGAGGCGATCCGCGGCCAGGACGTCGTCCCGGGCCAGGGCGTGGACTTCGGCGCCGTGGGCCGGGTGCTGGGCCTGGCGATCGGTGTCTACCTGCTCGCCTCGCTGTTCTCCTGGCTCCAGGGCCTGCTGGTCAACACGATCGTGCAGAGCACCGTGCGCCGCATGCGCGGCGACGTCGAGGACAAGATCCACCGGCTGCCGCTGGCGGCCGTGGACCGCTCCTCGCGCGGGGAGCTGCTCAGCCGGGTCACCAACGACATCGACAACATCAGCCAGACCCTCCAGCAGACGATGAGCCAGCTGCTCACCGCGATCCTGACCGTCGTCGGCGTGCTGTCGATGATGCTGTGGATCTCCCCGGCGCTCGCGCTCGTCTCGCTGGTCTCGGTGCCGCTGTCGCTGATCGTCACCCGGGCCATCATGAAGCGCTCCCAGGGCCGGTTCGTGGCCCAGTGGCGGCGCACCGGCGCGCTGAACTCCCAGGTCGAGGAGGCCTACTCCGGGCACACGCTGGTCAAGGTGCTCGGGCGCCGCGAGGAGGTCGAGCAGACCTTCGCCGAGGAGAACGAGGGGCTGTTCCGCGACAGCTTCGCCGCGCAGTTCATCAGCGGTCTGATCATGCCGGCGATGATGTTCGTCGGGAACCTCGGCTACGTCGTGATCGCCGTCGTCGGCGCGCTGCGGGTCTCCAGCGGGTCGCTGTCGATCGGCGAGGTGCAGGCGTTCGTGCAGTACGCGCGCCAGTTCAACCAGCCGGTCACCCAGCTGGCCTCGATGGTCAACCTGCTGCAGTCCGGCGTCGCCTCGGCCGAGCGGGTCTTCGAGCTGCTCGACGCCCCGGAGGAGCCGGCCGACCCGCCGGCCGGCAGCGGCGGGGAGATCACCCGCGGTGAGGTGGCCTTCGAGCACGTGTCGTTCGCCTACGACCCCGAGCGGCCGCTCATCGAGGACCTCTCGCTGGTCGCCCGGCCCGGCCAGACCGTGGCGATCGTCGGGCCGACCGGCGCCGGCAAGACCACGCTGGTCAACCTGATCATGCGCTTCTACGACCTGGACTCGGGACGCATCACCATCGACGGCCACGACATCGTCGGCATGTCCCGCGCCGACCTGCGCGGCCGGATCGGGATGGTCCTGCAGGACGCCTGGCTCTTCGGCGGCACGATCCGCGACAACATCGCCTACGGGCGTCCGGGCGCCAGCGAGGAGGAGGTGCTCGCCGCGGCGCGGGCGACCTTCGTGGACCGCTTCGTGCACTCGCTGCCCGAGGGCTACGACACGGTGGTCGACGAGGACGGCTCCAACCTGTCTGCGGGGGAGCGGCAGCTGATCACGATCGCCCGGGCCTTCCTCACCGACCCGGCGCTGCTGATCCTCGACGAGGCGACCTCCTCGGTGGACACCCGCACCGAGCTGCTGGTGCAACAGGCGATGGCCGCGCTGCGCAGCGACCGGACCTCGTTCGTGATCGCCCACCGGCTCTCCACGATCCGCGACGCCGACCTGATCCTGGTGATGGAGGACGGCGCGATCGTCGAGCAGGGCCCGCATGCCGAGCTGCTCGAGGCCGAGGGCGCCTACGCGCGCCTGCACCGCGCGCAGTTCGAGGCCGCGCCGGTGGCCGACTGAGGCAGCGGCAAAACTCGTTGTCGCGTCCCGGCGCGCGACGTACCGTGGAAGGACACGGGAAAGGAGGTGGTCCGAACAGTGAAGAGCTTCAGGACGCGTGAGGTGGCTGCCCGCTAGCAGCCGCGCCGCTGCGGCGAATCCACCGCAGCCACCCGACCCGCAGGCGCGCCGGACTCCGTCCCCCCGGCCCGGCTCCCGGAATCCCCGGGGCCACGCCTGCGGGTCGCCCCATTTCGCGCCATTGGCGCCGACTCGCGCCGCCATTGGCGCCGACTCGCGCCGCCATTGGCGCCGACTCGCGCCGCCATTGGCGCCGACTCGCGCCGCCATTCGCGCCGACTCGCGCCGCCATTCGCGCCGACTCGCGCCGCCATTCGCGCCGACTCGGGAATAAGGTTGATCCAGGCAACCTTGGCTCCGATGTGAAGCGAGACACTGTGATCCAGCAGACATCCGCGGGCGAGACGGCGATGAGTCACCGCCAGATCCTCGAGGCGCTCTCGGGCCTCCTGCTCGCGATGTTCGTGGCGATGCTGTCGAGCACCGTGGTCAGCAACGCGCTGCCGCGCATCGTGGCCGACCTCGACGGCAGCCAGACCGGCTACACCTGGGTGGTCGTCGCGACGCTGCTCTCGATGACCGCCACCACCCCGATCTGGGGCAAGCTCGCCGACCTGTTCAGCAAGAAGATGCTGGTGCAGACCGCGCTGGTGATCTTCTCGGTCGGCTCGGTCATCGCCACCTTCGCGCACAGCATGGAGCTGCTGATCGGCGCCCGGGTCGTGCAGGGCCTCGGCATCGGCGGCCTGACCGCCCTGGTGCAGGTCGTGATCGCCACGATGGTGAGCCCGCGGGAGCGCGGCCGCTACTCGGGCTACATCGGCGCGGTGTTCGCGGTGGCCACGGTCAGCGGGCCGCTGATCGGCGGCGTCATCGTGGACAGCCCGCTGGGCTGGCGCGGCTGCTTCGCGATCGGCCTGCCGGTCGCGCTCGCGGCGTTCGTGCTGCTGCAGAAGACGCTGCACCTGCCGGTGGTCAAGCGTGAGGTCCGCATCGACTACCTCGGCGCCACCTTGATCATGGCGGGCGTCTCGATCCTGCTGGTCTGGGTCTCGCTCGCGGGCAACCAGTTCGCCTGGGCCTCCACCACGACCGCGGCGCTCGTCGCCGCCGGAGTGGTGGTGCTCGCCGCCGCGGTGTACGTCGAGATCAAGGTCGCCGCGGAGCCGGTGGTCCCGATGACGCTGTTCAAGGACCGCACGATCACGCTGTCCACGATCGCCTCGACCCTGGTGGGCGTGGCGATGTTCGGCTCGACGGTCTACCTCAGCCAGTACTTCCAGCTCGCCCGCGGCATGACCCCCACGAAGGCGGGGCTGATGACGATCGCGCTGGTGGTCCCGCTGATGGTCTCCAGCCTGGTCAGCGGCCGGGTGATCACCCGCACCGGGCGCTGGAAGCGGTGGCTGGTGGGCGGCATGGCGCTGGTCGTCGCCGGCCTGGCGCTGCTCGGCACCATCGACGAGAGCACCCACCTGGTCGCGGTCTGCGTCTGGATGGGGATCCTCGGCCTGGGCATGGGCTCGACGATGCAGAACCTCGTCCTCGCGGTGCAGAACAACGTCGCGGTCTCCGAGCTCGGCGCCGCCAGCTCGGTGGTCGCGTTCTTCCGCAGCCTGGGCGGCTCGGCCGGCGTCTCGGTGCTCGGCGCGGTGCTCGGCACCCAGGTCGCGGACCGGGTGGTCGCCGGCTACCGCGAGGCCCAGCTCGTGCCGAGCGTCGAATCCGGTGGCCACGCGATCCCGGACCTGCGCACCCTGCCGGGCGCGGAGGCGGCGATCTGGGAGCACGCGTACGGCGCGTCGATCGGCGAGCTCTACCTGATCGCGGTGCCCGCGGCGATCCTGGCGTTCGTGTGCGTCGTGCTGATCAAGGAGGTGCCGCTGCGCACGACCGTGGGCGGGGTGCCGGAGGCGACTGGCCAACCGGCGGTGGAGTCCGCGACCGGGACAGGGGAGAATCGGCGGTGATGACCACCACGAGCCGCCAGGATGCCCTGCAGACCGTCGAGCGCGAGATCGGCGTGCTGATCCGACGGGTCCGCAAGGTGATCGGCGTGCGGGCGCGGATGATCGACCCGCAGCTGCAGTCGGCGTCGTACCTCATGCTCGGCCACCTGGTGCAGCGTGGCCCGATGCGGTCCTCCGCGCTGGCCGAGGTCTTCAACGTCGACAAGGGCGCGATCAGCAGGCAGGTCCAGCACCTCGTCGACCTGGGCCTGGTCGACCGCACCCCGGACCCGGAGGACGGGCGGGCCTCGCTCGTCGAGGCGACGCCGGAGGCCGTGCGCCGCTTCGAGGCGGTCTCCCGGCAGCGCCTGGACTGGCTCGACCGACGCCTGGAGGAGTGGTCCGACGACGACCTCGCCGGGTTCGCCGGCCAGCTCACCCGCTACAACGCGATCCTCAGCGAGACCGAGGGACTCGAACCCACACCGCACAGTCCGTCGGAAGACCCCGCCTGACGCCCATGCCGGTGGAGTCCGCGCCGGAGTTGTCGAGCGCGACCAGCTCCGCGCTGCTCACCAGCACCTCGCCCTCGGGCAGCTCGACCACCTCGGGGCCGCAGTTGAGCACCACCAGCAGCGGTCCGCGGCGGAAGCGCAGCACGTCGCCCTCGACGAGGAGGTCGCTCACCCGCTCGCCAGCGGTCGCGGCCCAGGTGCGCCGTGCGCGCAGCGCCTCGCGGTAGAACTCCAGCGTGGAGGCCGGGTCGTCGGTCTGGGCCGCCACCGTGTGCGCCTGCCACGACGTCGGCTGGGGGATCCAGGACAGCTCCGCGGCGCCCGGCCCGAAACCGTACGGCGGGTGGGTGCCCTCCCAGGGCAGCGGCACCCGCGAGCCGTCGCGGCCCGGGTCGCCGCTCTGCGGGCCGCTGCGCAGCCAGGCCGGGTCCTGACGGTGCTCGGGCGCGACGTCGACCTGCTCCAGGCCGAGCTCCTCGCCCTGGTAGAGGTACGCCGAGCCGGGCAGCGCGAGCATCGTGAGCGTGGCTGCCCTGGCGCGGGCCAGCCCCGTGGGGCCGGCGCCGTAGCGCGTGGGGTGGCGCACGACGTCATGGTTGCTGAGCACCCAGGTCGGCGAGGCGCCGACCGACTCCACCGCGGCGAAGGTGCCCTCGATGACGTCGGCGAAGGAGCGGGCCGACCAGGGCGCGAGGAGCCAGGCGAAGTTGAAGGCCTGGTGCATCTCGTCGGGCCGCACGAACCGGGCCATCGACTCCGGGGTCTGGGTCCACGCCTCGGCCACCAGCATCCGGTCGCCGTCGTACTCCTCCAGCACGCGGCGCCAGCGGCGGTAGACGTCGTGCACCTCGGGCTGGTCCCACATCGGCTCGTCGCGCAGGGTGCGCTCGACCATCGCGTGCGGGTGGTCGGGCTCGGCGTCCCCGCCCAGCTGGTCGCGCAGGGTGGCCTCCTTGAGCAGCCCGTGGGCGACATCGATGCGGAAGCCGTCGACCCCGCGGTCGAGCCAGAAGCGCAGCACCTGCTCGAACATGTCGCCGACCTCCGGGTGGCGCCAGTCGAGGTCGGGCTGGGTGGAGTCGAACAGGTGGAGGTACCACTGCCCGTCCGGCACCCGGGTCCACGCAGGACCGCCGAAGACCGAGCGCCAGTTGTTCGGCGGCTCGCTGCCGTCCGGGCCGCGGCCGTCGCGGAACAGGTAGCGCGCCCGCTCCGGGCTGCCCGGGCCCGCGGCGAGGGCCGCGCGGAACCACTCGTGCTCCGCGGAGGTGTGGTTGGGCACCAGGTCGACGATGATGCGCAGCCCCAGGTCGTGGGCGCGGGCGATCAGCTCGTCGGCGTCCTGGAGGGTGCCGAACAGCGGGTCGACGTCGGTGTAGTCGGCGACGTCGTAGCCGTGGTCGTGCTGGGGGGAGGTGTAGAACGGCGTGATCCACAGCGCGTCCACGCCCAGGTCACGCAGGTGCGGCAGCCGCGCGGTGATGCCGGGCAGGTCGCCGATGCCGTCACCGTTGCTGTCGGCGAAGCTGCGGACGTAGACCTGGTAGGTCACCGCGTGGCGCCACCAGGGCTGCTCGCCGGCGTCGGGCCGCTCGGCGTGGTCCGCGGCGCTCATCGGGCGGCGGGGGCGGGCTCAAGGACGATCCAGACCTGCTCCGCGGTGGCCAGGAGCGCGCCGGAGGCGTCGTACAGCGAGGTCGCGGCGTGGACCTTGCGACCGTCCTGGCCGCGGGCCTCGGCGACGACGACGTGCTCCTCGCCGATGGCGGGCAGCGTGTCGACCCGGGCGGTCATCCGGCCCAGCACCATGGTGCGCTCGACGAGGTCGCCGGCCCAGCCGCCGATGCAGTCCAGCGCCGCCCAGGTCACGGGTAGCGACGCGCGGGCTGGCTGTCCGCCGGCCGCGGCCCCCTCCTGCACCGAGGCGTCGGGGGTCCAGGTCGCGGCCCACCAGTGCGGGCCGGGTCGGACCACCGGGCCCGGGAAGATCCGCAGGCCGTGCTCGTGCTCGGGACCGCACACGAAGCACCCGGGGAAGGGGTGCACGACGTGGCCGGGGTACGCCGCGGACGCCTCGCGGGCCCGGGCGGGCGACACCGGCGGCACCGCGACGAGGTCGTCGGTGACGGTTCGGCCACGCGCGACCACCGTGTCGTCGTGGCGGACCACCACGACGCCGTCCTCCTCGGTGCCGGACAGGGCGACGTCCAGCGGGGGCGGTGCGGTCAGGGTGACCTCGACGGCGCGCCAGCTGCGCGCGCCGTTGACGTGGGGGCGCACGAGCTGGGCGACGGCGCCCGCGGTCCAGCCCCCGTTGCCCGAGTCGGGCGGGCCGCAGAAGCGGCCAGGGACGACCAGCTCGGTCGCTGCGAGGGGGTGGGTGCTGCCTGCTGCGGCGCTGTTCGCCACGGTGGGTGTGCTGCTCACCGTCTGATCGTCTCCCATCGGTCCAGTGCCTCGCGCCGCTCGGTGCCGTGGTCGAGGATCGCGAGCGGGTAGCCGACCCGCTGGCGCACCTCGGTGGAGGGGTCGTGGGCGTCGGGGACCCGCTCGGGGTCGGCCAGCTCAGGTACCCAGCGCCGCACGTAGGCACCGTCGGGGTCGAAGCGACGACCCTGGGCGGTGGGGTTGAAGACGCGGAAGAACGGCGCCGCGTCGGTGCCGCAGCCCGCGGTCCACTGCCAGCCGTGGTTGTTCGAGGCCAGGTCGCCGTCGACCAGCCAGTGCAGGAAGTGCCGGGCACCGTGCTGCCACTCGATGTGCAGGTCCTTGACCAGGAAGCTCGCCACGACCATCCGCATCCGGTTGTGCATCCAGCCGGCGGCGCGCAGCTGACGCATCGCGGCGTCCACCACCGGGAACCCGGTGCGGCCCTCGCGCCAGGCCTCGACTCGCTCGTCGGGCTGGTCGTAGGGCATCCGGGCGAACTCCGGGCGCAGGTAGTCGCGCGCGGTGTCGGGCCGGCGGTCCAGCACGTCGGCGTAGAACTCCCGCCACGCGAGCTCGATGCGGTAGGCGCGGGCCCCGCCGCCGCGCAGCCGGGCCAGGTCGGCGAGCAGGGTGCGCGGGTGGATCTCGCCCCACTTCAGGTGGTGCGACATCCGCGAGGTGCCGGGCAGGTCGGGGCGGTCGCGCAGCTCGTCGTAGTCGGCGACGCCGTCGTCGAGGAAGTCCGCCCACCGGCGCCGCGCCGCGTCCTCGCCGGCCTCGGGCAGCTCCAGGCCGGCGGGCAGCCGGGGCCGGGGGAGCTCGGTCGTGCCCTCGTCGAGGTGCTGCCACGCGACCCCGGAGGGGGCCTCGACCGGGCCACGCCAGCCGTGCTCGGCCCAGGCGTGGGAGAACGGCGTGAAGACCTGGTACGCCGACCCGTCGGCCTTGCGGACCCGACCCGGCGACACGGCGTACGCCGAACCGGTCCGGACCAGTGCGACCCCCCTCGCGGCGAGCGCGGCCTCCACCTCCCGGTCGCGTCGGGCGCCGTACGGACCGTGGTCGGCGGCGATGTGCACCTCGCTGGCGCCGACGGCCTCGGCGGCCCGGGGGACCTGAGCTGCCGGGTCGCCGCGGACCACCGTGAGCCGACCGCCCTCGGCGCGCAGGGACGCGTCCAGCGCGCTCAGGGAGGCGAGGAGATAGGCGCGCCGGCTGGGACCGGCCGGTCCCCACAGCGCGGGGTCCAGGACGAACAGCGCCAGCACCGGGCCGGAGGCGCACGCCGCCCGGAGCGCGGGGTTGTCACCCAGTCGCAGGTCGCGGCGGAACCAGAAGACGGCGGTCATCGTCGCTCCACGATGACAGCGCCGGGGTGACCTGGGTCAAATCTGGAACAAGTCAAATGTGCGGGGGTATCGCCCATAGGACAGAATGGCCGGGTGAGCGACCTGATCGACACCACCGAGATGTACCTCCGGACCATCTATGAGCTGGTCGAGGAGGGGATCGTCCCGCTGCGTGCGCGGATCGCCGAGCGCCTGCACCAGAGCGGCCCGACGGTCTCCCAGACCGTGGCCCGCATGGAGCGCGACGGTCTGCTGACCGTCGAGGGCGACCGCCACCTCGAGCTCACCGCGGAAGGCCAGCGCCTCGCCACCCGGGTGATGCGCAAGCACCGCCTCGCCGAGCGGCTCCTGACCGACGTGATCGGGCTGGACTGGGAGCTCGTGCACGAGGAGGCCTGCCGCTGGGAGCACGTGATGTCCGAGACCGTCGAGCGACGCCTCCTCGAGCTGCTGGGCCAGCCCACCGAGTCGCCGTACGGCAACCCGATCCCGGGCCTGGCGGAGCTGGGCCAGACCGCCGTCGCCGAGGACTTCATGGACGGCGTCGAGCCGCTCTCGCGGGTCGCCAGCCAAGCCGAGGGCCGGGTGCTGGTGCGCCGCATCTCCGAGGAGATGCAGAAGGACGAGGTCCTGATGAGCGCCCTGCGGCGGGTGGGCGCGACGCCGGACAAGAACATCACTGTGATCACGACCGGCGACGGCGTGCTTCTCGGCTCCGGCGGCGAGACCGCCGAGATCGTGCCCGAGGCGGCCGACCACATCTTCGTCAAGCGGCTCTGAGGTCGCGCGCCTCGACGAGCGCGGTGAGGAACTCGCTGCACCCGACGTCGAGGCGGTACGTCGCGAGCGGGTCGCCCCGGGTGGCGCCACGGTTGGCGATCACCACCGGGGTGCCCGCCTGGGCGGCGCGCTTGACGAAGCGCAGTCCGCTCATGACCGTGAGGCTGGAGCCGGCGACCAGCAGCGCGCCGTCGGTGTCCGCGAGCGCGTCGACGGCGTCGTAGCAGCGCTGCACCCGCGCGGGCGGGACGTTCTCGCCGAAGAACACCACGTCCGGCTTGAGGATGCCGCCGCACCCCGCGCAGTCCGGCACCACGAAGCCGTCGGTCTCCTCCAGCGCGACGTCGCCGTCGGGGCGCACCTCCACCTCGACGTGGCGCTCGGCCCAGCCGGGGTTGAGCTCGGAGAGCCGCCGGTGCAGCTCGGCGCGGGTGGTGGTCGCGCGACAGCCCAGGCACACGACCTCGGCGATGCGCCCGTGCAGGGCCACCATCCGCCGGGTGCCGACCGCCTCGTGCAGGCCGTCGACGTTCTGGGTGATCAGCAGCTCGGCGTCGAGCCGGGCCACCGCGTGGTGGCCGGGGTTGGGGTCCGCACGTCGCATCCGGCCCCAGCCGACGTGGCTGCGCGCCCAGTAGCGACGCCGAGCCTCGGGGCCCGAGACGAACTCGCCGTACGTCATCGGCATCCGGGCCGGGGCGTGCGGGCCGCGGTAGTCCGGGATGCCGGAGTCGGTGGACAGGCCGGCGCCGGTGAGCACCACCAGCGGGCGGTCCGCGAGCAGGTCGAGGGCGTGGTCCATCAGGCGTAGCGGGCGGCCGAGCGGGCGCGCGCCTTGGCCGCCTCCACCTCGCGGTCCTTGGGCGGCGCGGTGGTGACCAGCTCGGCGAGCAGGTGCTGGGTCGCGTGCGCGACCTCCGCGACCGCCCGGTCGAAGGCCGCCTGGTTGGCCTGCGAGGGCTTGGCGGCCCCGCTGACCTTGCGGACGTACTGCAGCGCCGCGGCGTGCACCTCCTCGGAGGTGGCCGGCGGCTCGAAGTTGTGGAGCTGGCGGATGTTGCGGCACATGCCTCCAGCGTACGGCGGGGCGCCGGTGGTGCGCCCTGGCTCACACGCCGAGCAGCCGGGCGCCCTCGTCGGTGCTGAGCACGAGCCGTCCGTCGGGCAGCGGCACGGTGCGCACGCGCGCGGTCGGGGTGTCCAGGTCGGCCAGCGTCCGCTCGGTGAACCGGCCGTCCTCGACGTGCAGGGCGACGATCCGTCCCTGCTCACCGCTCCATCCGCGCTCGACGACGGCGACCAGGGTCCGCTGCTCGGGCAGCCAGGTCAGCTGGCGGGGGTCCTCGGCGGCGGCGAAGCGGGTGCCGCGGCCGAGGGACAGGGCGTCGGTGCGGCGCAGATCGCTCAGGTCGGTGACGTCGAACAGGCCCGCCTGGGCGCCCCAGCCCTTGTCGGTCGGTCCCTCCCCGAGGCCGATCACCCGGCGCGGCCCGAGCGGGTGGAGGTAGGCGGAGAAGCCGGGGACCTCCAGCTCGCCGAGGTCGCGGGGGGCCGCGGGGTCGCGGAGGTAGATCGCGTGCACCGGGTCGATGCGGCGGAAGGTCACCAGCAGGGCCAGATGGTCGAACCAGCGCACGGCGGTGAGGTCCTGGCGCACCCCGATCGCCTCGACCCGGCCGATCTCGACCAGCGTGTCCCCCCGCTGGGCGAGGGTGACCACGGAGGTGGCGTCGTCGGTGCGCCGCGAGCGCTCCACGGCCAGTCGCAGCACGCCGTCGTGCTCGTCCATCGACCACCGGTCGGCGAGGGTGCCGTCCACGTGCCCGCTGGCGACGTACGTCGTGGCGGTGTCGGCGAGCTCGAAGGCGTGCACGGTGGCCCGCCCATCGGGGATCTTGATGCCGGTGACCGGGCCCGTGCTCCGGTCGACGGACCACAGCCCGCCGCCGACGTCGTGCTCGGCGGTGGCGAGGTAGAGCCGGTCCTCGGAGAGGTAGGCGAGGTCGGCGGACGCGGCGAGGGTGGTGACGGAGCGGGCGCTTTGGTCACGGGGGTCCAGGCCGACGACGCTGACCGTGCCGAGTCCGTCGGGGCGGCTCGGCACGGCGACCCCGGAGCAGTCCACGAGCGGCTCGGTGCGGCCCTCGACGGTGACCGTGGGCAGCCAGTCCTCGAGGGTGGTGCGCCGCACGAGCGCGCGGTTGTGCTCGACGGCCACGGCGCGCTTGCGTCCCCACCGGACCATGAAGTCGAGGTCGGGCAGTGGTGCGGCCAGCACCAGCCGCACGGTGTCGTCGTGCTGGCGGGCCTCGATGAGCGCTCCGTCGAAGCGGGTCGTGCCGATGATCTCCGGGATCCCGGGGTCGCTCAGGTCGACGCTCGTGGCTTCCACCTCGCCGTCAAAGCCGGTCAGGGCCAGCGCGGTGTCCCCGACCAGGAGCAGCTCCCCGCTGCCGAAGCGGGCGCCCAGATCGATCTCGCCCCGGGGGACCGCGTCGGCGCCCGTGACGTCGAGGACGCGGAGCACCCCGGTGTCGGTGAGGCGCACGAGCAGCTCGCCGTCGGTCTTCACGAGGTCCGGCTCGTCCACGCCGCTCTCCTGCACGTTGGTCCCGGTCGCGCTGCCGGGGGCGCGCTGCGCGCTCGGCGCAGCGGCGTGCACCATGGCGAGCCCGGATGCGTCGCGGTAGACGACGTCGGGGCGGTGCCGCCAGCCGGTGGGCCCGACGTGCTCGAGGCCGCGGGCGACGTAGAAGTCGAGCAGCTCGGCGCACGAGGACGCCGCGCGCAGCTCGCCGCTCGCCGGGGCGATGACCGGAGTGCCGACCGGGAGGCGAGCGGCACCCGGTTGCGTCGTGGGGTCCTCATCGACGGTGCCGAGGAGGACCACGGCACCGGCGCCGAGCGCCGCCGCGAGCAGTGCGGTGGCGGCGAGCACGAGGCGGGGCTGGGTGCGAGGGCTCATGGCAGGTGTGACGGCGCCCGCGCGGGTGTGGTTCCGCCTGTCAGAGTGTCGCCATGGCCGACCACGAGAGCGCACCCGCACCCGACCGTCCCGAGCGCGACCTCGACCTGGTGCTGTTCGGCGCCACCGGTTTCACCGGCGAGCTCGCCGCCGACTACCTGGCCCGCAACGCCCCGCACGGCCTGCGCTGGGCGCTCGCCGGACGCAGCGAGGAGCGCCTGGCGGCGGTCCGCGACCGGCTCGCCGCGACCGACGCCGACCTCGGCGAGCTCGAGCTGATCCGCGCCGACGTCACCGACCCCGCGTCGCTCGCGGCCGTCGCGGGCCGGGCGCGGGTCGTGATCACGACGGTCGGGCCCTACCTCACCCACGGCGAGCCGCTGGTCGCGGCGTGCGCGGCCGCCGGCACCGACTACGTCGACCTCACCGGCGAGCCCGAGTTCGTCGACCGGATGTACCTCGCCCACCACGCCACCGCCGAGCGGACCGGCGCCCGGCTCGTGCACGCCTGCGGCTTCGACTCGGTGCCGCACGACCTCGGGGCGCTCTACACGGTCCAGGAGCTGCAGGCAGCCGGCCCGGTGTCGGTGCGCGGCGTCGTACGGGCCGGCGCGACGTTCTCCGGCGGGACCTTCCACTCGGCGCTGACCGCCGTGTCCCGGGCGCGGCAGATGCGGGAGGCGGCCGCGGAGCGTCGCCGGGTCGAGCCCCGTCCCGACGGCCGCTCCTCGCGCGCCGTGGCCGGGCGCCCCCACCGGGACCCGCTGCTCGGCTGGTGGCTGCTGCCGCTGCCCACCATCGACCCGCTCGTGGTCGCGCGCAGCGGGGCCGCGCTCGAGGCGTACGGCCCGAAGTTCACCTACTCCCACTACGCCGGCACCCGGTCCCTGCCGTACGCCGTGGGCGGGGCGCTCGGCGTGGGCGCGCTCGCGCTCGGCGCCCAGGTCGGTCCGCTGCGCCGGGCGATGCTGAGCCGGGTCAAGCAGGGCGAGGGTCCCTCGCCGGAGCGTCGGGAGAAGTCCTGGTTCAGCGTGGACTTCGTCGGCGAGGGCGGCGGACGCACGGTGCGCACCCGGGTCTCGGGCGGCGACCCGGGCTACGACGAGACCGCGAAGATGCTCGCGGAGTCGGCGCTGTGCCTCGCCTTCGACGACAACCCGCACACCGCCGGGCAGGTGACCACCGCGCAGGCAATGGGGGCCAACCTGACCGCGCGGCTGCGGGCGGCGGGGATGCGCTTCGAGACCCTGGACTGAGCGCTCAGGCCCAGATCGCTCAGGCCCAGATCGCTCAGGCCCAGATCGCGCCGGGCCGGCCGCCGTCGACGGTGACCACCGATCCGTTGGCGACCCGGCCGCGCGGCGAGGCGAGGAACGCCACGACATCGGCCACCTCCTCGGCGCTGATCGCGCGGCCGAGGGCGTTGAGGCCGGCGGCCTTCGCGGCGTACTCGGGGTCGTCGGCGTTGCGCTCGGTGACGGTCAGGCCGGGGTGCACGCACACGACGCTGATCCCGTGCGGGCCGAGCTCGTCGGCGAGGTTCTTGCTGAGCGCGACCACGGCGATGTTGCGCACCGACCCGGCGATGGCGCCGGTCGAGCGGGCATTCATGCCGCTGATGTTGACCACCGATCCGCCGCCCGCGGCGAGCAGGTGGGGCAGCGCGGCGCGCACGACGCGCAGATAGCCCAGCGCCTTGGTGTCGACCTGGCGCAGGAAGTCCGCCTCGTCCAGGCCGGCCAGCCCGGTCGGCTGGGCGCCGGTCGCGCGCGGCGCCGCGGCGTTCACCACCACGTCGAGGCGGCCCAGCTGACCGGCCGCGGCGTCCACCGCACGGCGTACCTGCGCGTCGTCGGTGGTGTCGGCGACCACCGTCACCGTCTCCGGCCCGAGCGTCTCGCGCGCCACCGCCAGCGCCTCGGTGTCGCGCCCGAGCAGCGCGACCCGCGCCCCCTCGGCCACGAGAGCCCTGGCGGTGGCCAGGCCGATGCCCCGGTTGCCGCCGGTCACGAGCGCGGCGCTGCCGCGAAGTCCCAGATCCACAGTGATGTCCTCGGTCTCGGTGCACCCGTTGGTCGTCGTACGGCGCGGACGCGCCCGGCCCGAGGCTAGGACGAGGGCGCCGCTCCGGGTGGTGGGGTTCACTCCTCGGATGTGCGGCGGAGCGGCGCGGCGATGGCGCAGCGCCGGCGCGACCTGCGCCGCCACGCGGTCGGGCTGCTTCGTCCGGCCCGGCCCGGTCCTGACATGATGTGACGGTCGTCGTGGGTCCTCAGCGTGAGCGCCCGTGACCAGGCCCCAGTAGCTCAGCGGATAGAGCAGCCGCCTCCTAAGCGAAAGGTCGCAGGTTCGATTCCTGCCTGGGGCACCACCTCGGCCTCGCTACTGTCTGGCCCATGGCGGACCTCTTCGGGCAGGGATCCTTCGGTCTCCGCATGGACTGGGGGCCGGTCGGTGCACGTGCAGCGCGCGCCGACGTGTCGGTCGTGGTCGACGTCCTGAGCTTCTCCACCTCGGTCTGCATCGCTGTCGAGCGCGGCATGCGCGTCTATCCGTACCGCTGGAAGGACGCCGAGGCGGCCGAGTTCGCCCGGGAGAACGCGGCCGTGCTCGCGGTCGGCCGGCTCGAGGCGACGAAGGAGGGTGGGATCCCGGCCCCGTCGCTGTCGCCCGCTGGCCTCCTCGAGTGCGAGGTGGTGCCACGACTCGTCCTGCCCTCGCCGAACGGATCGACGATCGCCGAGGCGCTGCGGGAGACAGGGGCCGAGGTGGTGGCCGGCTGCTTGCGCAACGCCGGGGCGGTCGCTGAGTGGCTGGCGCCGGCTCTGGAGAGGGGGCTGTCGGTCGCGGTCATCGCTGCGGGTGAGCGGTGGAGCAGCGACGACTCGTTGCGGCCCGCGCTGGAGGACCACCTCGGCGCGGGCGCCATCCTCTGGTCGCTGGCGCGGCTGGGCCACGGGGACCTGATGAGCCCGGAGGCCGCAGCGGCGGTGGACCTCTTCGCAGCCGCCCAGGACGATCTCGGGGAACGGATGGCGAGGTGCGTCGGAGGACGGGAGCTCGCGAGCAAGGGCTTCGCGGCAGACGTGAGTGCGGCGGCGGCCCTGAGCGTCTCCGACATTGTCCCGGTGCTGGCGGGCGGTTCGTTCGGCCCCGCCGGGTAGCCGCAAGCGGCTACTGGTCGGGTGGGTGTGCGGTGACGAGGCGGGTGGTGCCGCGTTCCTTGATCAGGTGCAGCCCGTGTGGGGATCGCCAGAGGTACGTCGCGGCGTCGGTCTTGTCGTAGGTCCACGCGGTGTGGGTCTTGGCCCGATGGTGGCGCCGGCAGAGCGGGGCGAGGTTGCAGCTGCACGTCGGGCCGCCGGTGCCGTGGGCGACCACATGGTCGGTGTCGCAACGCCGCGCAGGGCGTTCGCACCACGGGAACGCGCACACCGGCTGGGCCAGACGGGTTTGCTCGGCGAGCCGGTCAGGGATCGCGTAGGCGTCGGTGTGGTGGTGGGCCTCGAGGTCGATCACCGGCTTGACCGTCACCTGGGCGTCGCCGCTGCACCAGTCGCGGACCTGGTCGGTCGACACGATGGACCGGGTCTCCTCGACGTGCGCGATACCTGCCTCATCGCGGGAGATCGCCGCGTGGGAGAGGTGCGCGTGGATGACCGCCTGGCGGGGCTTCACCACCGACGCGGCGCCCTAGCCCGCCTCGGCCCGGAGGTCGAAGGCCAGCTGGCGCCGGGCGAGCTCGCCCACAGCGATGGATCGGCGCACGTCCAACGACTCGGTGGAGCCAAGGGCCGCGAGCTCCTCCGCGCCCTGGCGGACCGCGGCGTCCAGGTCGATCGCGTCGCCGAGGTCGAGAACCCCCTCGACGTGGACGGTGCCGTCGTGGGTGGCCTCGTCGGTGTGGACGTCGAAGCGGCGACCGTCAGCAGCCTCGCGGCGCTGCTTCTCCGCACCCTCGGGATCGAACATCACGCGGGCCTGGTCGACGAGCCGCTCGATCCCGGCCCAGCTGATCTTCCCGACGAACCCGGCCACCTGGCGGTCCACGAACTCCGCGCCGTCCAACGGCAGGGTGGTGGTCAGCTGCGCCAACCGCCGGGCCTTCCAGAGCGGGACCTTGCCGGCCCGGACCAGCTTCCAGGTCTGCTTCAGCCGGTGCGCCAACTCCAGCGCGTCACCGACCAAGGACCGCGCGGAGTCGGTGGACATGCCGATCGCCGCGCCGAACTCCATGGGTGCGAACTCCGCCACCAGCGGCGTCCCCTCGCTGGGCGGCAGCCCGGCGGCGTTGCGCGAACGCCAGCACGGCGGCTGGGGTGTCGCAGTCGGGGAGCTCGTGGTCGGCCATGCCTCATCTTGCTCGAACGCACGTTCGACGACAAGGGTTTCTCCACCGCTGTTTCAGGTTCCTCGGCCGTGGGCTCGACGAGCTCGACCGGTGGGGTGCGCCCGGCGATGGGGTGGCACTCGGTCCCGATCATCGGCAGCGATCTGGAACCTGTTCCACCGCGGTGCGCTAGCGTCCGCGCCATGAGCAGCGAGCAGCAGACGCAGCGCGTCGTGGTGGTCACCGGCGCCGCCTCCGGGGTCGGGTTCGCGACCGCCGAGATGTTCCGTGATGCCGGTGAGATCGTCTTCGGTCTCGACCGCGCCGCGACCGTGCCCGAGGGCGTGACGTACGTCGAGTGCGACGTCTCGAGCAAGGCGGCGGTCGACGCGGCGGTCGCGGTGTGCGGGCAGCACGGCCGTATCGACGTGCTCGCCAACGTGGCCGGCATCGTGCAGTTCGGCCGCTTCGAGCGGATCGACGAGGCCGAGCTGGACCGGGTGCTGGCGGTCAACCTCAAGGGCCCGTTCCTGCTGACCCAGGCGGCGCTGCCGCTGCTGGAGGTCGGTCCCGGCTGTGTGGTCAACGTGGCGTCGGTGGCCGGTCGCGTCCCGCAGCCGTACGCCGCGGCGTACGGTGCCTCGAAGGGCGGGCTGGTCCAGCTGACCAAGAACCTCGCCCTCGAGCTGGCCTCGCGCCGCATCCGCGTCAACGCCGTGTGCCCCGGCACCATCGACACTCCGATGGTGGCCCAGGTGGCCTCGACGTACCCCACCGACCTGGACCCGAAGGTCGCCGAGCGACTGCACATGCAGTTCCCCGGGACGATCTCGCCGCAGGAGGTGGCGGAGTCGATCCGCTACCTGTCCTCGCCGCAGGCCCGATTCGTCACGGGTGAGGTGCTGGCGATCGACGGGTTCATGAGCTGAGCACAGGACAGACGAGCGAGGGAGCAGGTATGGGAGTGCTGGACGGCAAGGTCGCGCTGGTGACCGGCGCCGCGCGTGGCGTGGGTGCGGGGATCGCGCGGGCGTTCGCCAAGGAGGGGGCCCGGGTCGCGGTCCTGGACCTCGACGCCGCAGGCGCCGAGGCGATGGCGGCGGAGCTGGAGCAGCATGCGCCGGCGTTCGGGCTGGGCTGCGACATCCGCGACTCCGGGCAGGTCGACGCCAGTGTGGCCCAGGTGGTGGAGCGCTTCGGCACCGTCGACATCCTGGTCAACAACGCGATGGCCTCGGCCCAGAGCCGCTTCGAGGACGCCACCGACGCCGACATCGACCTCGCGCTCGACACGGGTCCGAAGGCGACGTACTACTTCATGCGCGCCTGCTTCCCGCACCTCAAGGGGACCCTGGAGGAGGGCGGCGGCCGCATCATCAACCTGCGCTCCGCCTCCGACCCGGGCGGTCTCGCGGGCTACGGCGCGTACGTCGCGGCGAAGGCCGGCGTGGGCGGCCTGACTCGGGTCGCGGCGCGGGAGTGGGGGCGCCACGGGATCACTGTGAACAATCTGGCGCCGTTCGTGCTGACCGAGGGCGCGAAGGCCCACTACGACGAGCGTCCCGACGAGCTCAAGGGCGTCCTGCGCCGCCTCTCGCTGCCGCGCGCCGGCGACGCCGAGGCCGACGTCGGGCGGGCGGCGGTCTTCCTCGCCGGGCCGGACGCCGGCTATGTCACCGGCTGCACGATCAACGTCGACGGTGGGGGCACCTTCTTCTCCTAGGGCTGCTCCGGGGCGCCCGTCGTCCCACGCAGCAGCGCCCGACGCCGCGCCGACGAGCCGTGCTGGCTAGCATGGCCGTCGGCCCGGATCGGGCCGCGCCGGTGTAGCTCAGTTGGTAGAGCGCCTCATTTGTAATGAGGATGTCGCGGGTTCGACCCCTGTCACCGGCTCCACAGTCCCGCTCGATGATCCGAGCGGGTGATCCGAGCGGTCCGCTCAGCGGACCCGCTCGACCTCGAACTCCTCGGCCGGATGCGCGATGTGCTCCTGGCCGGCGACGATCTGCAGCTCGCGCTCGCCGCTCTCCAGGGTCGTGCGCAGCACGCCGAAGACCGAGGAGGCGGTGCGGCCCAGGGCCACCGCCGGGTCGCCGGTGGTGTGCAGGTGGGCGGTGAAGAGCGCCGAGGTGATGTCGCCGGAGCCGTTGGCCTTCATCGGGAGGTACGGCGTGCGCACCAGCCAGGCGCCGTCGCCGTTGACCACCATCATCTCGATGGTGTCCTCGGGACGGTCGGACCGCTCGACGCTGGTGATCAGCACCGTGCTCGGGCCCATCGCCCGGGCCGCGTCGGCCGAGGCCAGGATGTCGTCGAGGGTGCGCGGCTCGGTGTCGGTGAGGTAGCCGAGCTCGAACTGGTTGGGCGTGATGATGTCGGCGACCGGCACGACCTTCTCGCGCAGCAGGACTGGGATCGCGGGGTTCACGAAGCAGCCCGAGCGGGCGTTGCCCATCACCGGGTCGCAGGTGTACGTCGCCGCCGGGTTGGCCGCCTTGACCCGCGCCACGGCGTCGATGATCACCTCGCCGATGTCCTCGCCGCCCTGGTAGCCGGACAGGATCGCGTCGACGTCGGGGAACGCGCCGCGCTCCTCCACGCCGATCACGACGTCGCGCACATCGGAGGCCGGGAGCATCGGGCCGCGCCACGCGCCGTACCCGGTGTGGTTGGAGAAGTGCACGGTGTTGACCGCCCACACCTCGTGCCCGAGCCGCTGGAGCGGGAAGACGGCAGCGGAGTTGCCGACGTGGCCGTAGGCGACCGAGGACTGGATGGACAGCAGCTTCATGGCGCCATTGTGTCCCCCGCGACCTACGGATTCTCGGAACAGCCGAAGGTCGGGCAGAACTAGAACTCGTTCCAGTCGTTGGCGTAGTGTGACCACGCATACATTCCGTCAGTATGTGACCGCCCGTCGGCCCGAACGAGGTAACTGAGATGGCCAAGACTCCCTACTCGAACGAGGCCGACTACGTCGTCGTCGGTTCCGGCAGCGCGGGTGCCGCGATGGCCGGCCGGCTGGCGCAGTCCGGCGCGAGCGTGATCGTGCTCGAGGCCGGGCGCAGCGACAACCAGCTGCTCACCAAGAAGCCCGGGATGATCGGGCCGATGCACGCCGAGCCGCGGATCAAGCGGATCAATGACTGGGGCTACTACACGGTGCCGCAGCAGCACATCCTCGGGCGCCGGATGCCCGCCCCGCGGGGCAAGGTGCTCGGCGGCTCCAGCTCGGTCAACGGGATGGTCTACGTGCGCGGCAACCGCGCCAACTACGACTCCTGGGCCGCCGAGGGCTGCACCGGCTGGGACGCCGACAGTGTCAACGCGGCGTACCAGCGCATGGAGGACTACGAGGGCGGCGCCGACGCCTACCGCGGTGCCGGCGGCCCGATCCGGGTCGGGGTCAACCCGCGCCCGCAGGAGGGCACGCTGCAGTTCATCCAGGCCACCTCCGAGACCCTGGGCGTCAAGGTCCTCGACGACTACAACGGAGCCTCCCAGGAGGGCGTCGGGCGGATGCAGCAGAACGCCGCGGACGGGCTGCGCTACAGCGCCTCGCGCGGCTACATCCATCACCTCGCCCCGCGCACCCTCGAGGTGCAGACCCGGGTGCTCGTGACCAAGGTCGTGATCGAGAACGGACGCGCGGTCGGTGTGCGGGTGCGCGACAAGGACGGCGGCAGTCGGGTGGTGCGCGCGGGCAAGGAGGTCATCCTCTCGGCCGGCTTCATCGGCACGCCGCAGATCCTGATGCTCTCCGGCATCGGCCCGGCCGCGCACCTCGCGCAGCACGGCATCACCTGCGTCGCTGACCTCCCGGTCGGCGACAACCTGCACGACCACATGTTCCACGCGCTGACCTTCCACGCGACCTCCTCGACGCTGCGCGGCAGCGCGCTGTTCTTCGCCAAGGGCCTGGCCAAGGAGCTCACTCGCGGCGGCACCTTCCTGGCCAACTCGGTCTTCGAGTCGGTGGGCTTCGTGCGCACCTCCCAGGCCGCCGACGTGCCCGATCTCCAGCTGCACCTGCTGCCCTGGGCCTACGTCTCGCCCAACCAGGACGCGCCGGTGCGCCACGACGTCGACCAGCGCCCGGCGCTGACGGTGCTCACCACGCTGATCTATCCGCGCAGCCGGGGCACCCTGCGCCTGGCCTCCGCGGACCCGACCGCGACGCCCCTGATCGACCCCAACTACCTGGCCGACTCCCGGGACCTCGACACCCTCGTCGAGGGCACCGAGATGGTGCGCGAGATCTTCGGCTCCGCGGCGTTCGGGGGAGCGGTCAAGAGCGAGATCCATCCCGGCGACGGCGTACGCGGCCCGCAGCTGCGCAGCGAGATCCTGAACCGGGCCACCTCGGTCTACCACGGGGTGGGCACCGCGCGGATGGGCACCGACGAGCGCGCGGTGGTCACCCCCGACCTCAAGGTCCGCGGCATCGAGGGCCTGCGGGTCGCCGACGCCTCGATCATGCCGTCGATCACCGGCGGCAACACCAACGCTCCCGCGATCATGATCGGCGAGCGCGGTGCCGCCCTCGTCCTCGGAAAGGCCTGAGCCATGGACATCGCCAGCGCCACCGCCAGCGCCACCGGGCTAACCGACGCCGCAGCCGCTGCGACCCCGCTGCGCCCGACCCGCCCGGCCTCGCTCACCGACGCCTTCCTGCGCGGGCTCGTGGCACGGGTGCCCTCCTCGGGCGCCGCACCATGGCCGCTGACCGAGGTCTACACCGGCGAGAAGCTCATCGACCTCCCGCAGTCGAGCCCGGCCGACATCGAGGAGGCGTTCGTCCGGGCCCGCGAGGCGCAGCGGATCTGGGCTGCGTGGCCGGTGCGCAAGCGGCTGCGGGTCTTCCGCACCGCGCACCGCCTGCTGCTGGAGAGCACCCACACGACGGCGGACCTGATCCAGGCCGAGAGCGGCAAGAACCGGCGGATGGCGGTCGAGGAGACCTGCGACCCGCCGATGGTGATCAGCCACTACCTCAAGCGCGCGCCCCGGCTGCTGCGCCGGACCACCCGCGGCGGCCCGGTCCCGCTGGTGTCCACCTCGACCGAGATCCGCCGGCCCAAGGGCGTCGTCGCGATCATCGCGCCGTGGAACTTCCCGTTCGCCACCGGCCTCTCCGACGCGATCCCCGCGCTGATGGCCGGCAACGCCGTGGTGCTCAAGCCGGACAACAAGACCGCGCTGTCCCCGCTGCACGGCATCGCGCTGCTGGAGCGCGCCGGGCTGCCGAAGGGGCTGTTCCAGGTGGTCTGCGGCGAGGGCCCCGACGTGGGCCCGACGCTCATCGACCGCGCCAACTACGTGATGTTCACCGGCTCGACCGCGACCGGTCGGGTGATCGGCGAGCGCGCCGGGCGCAACCTGATCGGCTGCTGCCTCGAGCTCGGCGGCAAGAACCCGATGGTCGTGCTCGACGACGTCGACGCCGCGGAGTGGGTCAACGGCGCGCTGTTCGGGGTCTTCGGCAACACCGGGCAGATCTGCATGCACATCGAGCGCATCTACCTGCCCGACAGCCGGTACGACGAGCTGAAGGCCGCCTTCGTCACCGCCACGCAGGCGCTCGAGCTCGGCGCGGCGTACGACTTCGGGCCGGACGTCGGGTCGCTGATCTCACCCGACCACATGGCGCGGGTCTACGCCCACGTCGAGGACGCGGTCGCCAAGGGCGCCCACGTGGTCACCGGCGGACGGGCGCGCCCCGACCTCGGCCCGGCGTTCTTCGAGCCCACGATCCTCGAGGGGGTCACCTCGGAGATGGAGTGCGGGGTCACCGAGACCTTTGGGCCCGTGGTCGCGCTGCACCGCTACCGCACCGTGGAGGAGGCGATCGCGCTGGCCAACGACACCGACTACGGGCTCAACGCGTCGGTGTGGGGCAGCGACGTCGCCCGCGCCGAGCGGGTCGCGCGCCGCATCGAGGCCGGCAACGTCAACGTCAACGACGCCCTCGCCACGGCGTACGCCTCGAAGGGGACGCCGTCCGGCGGGATCAAGCAGTCCGGCGTCGGCGCCCGGCACGGCGACCAGGGCCTGCTGAAGTACACCGACGTGCAGAACCTTGCGGTGCTGAAGAAGCAGGTGATGGGCATCCGCCCGGGCCAGGACTACGACGCCTACGTCGAGCAGATGCTGTCCGGGCTGCGGATGATGCGGCGCTTCCGGATCCGGTGAGCGTCTGTCGGCCCGATCGGTGGGTGCCGTCGCGCTAGCCTCCGGCCCATGACGGACATGACCTACCGACCGCTCGGTGACTCCGGGCTGATGGTGAGCACCGTGGGGGTCGGCTGCAACGCCTTCAGCGGACGCGTGGACCTCGACGGGGTGCGGGACATCCTCGCCGCGGCCCGCGACACCGGAGTGACGCTGCTCGACACCGCCGACGTGTACGGCGGGCGGCCCGGCGGCAGCGAGGAGCTGCTCGGCGAGGCGCTGCGCGGGCAGCGCGAGCACTTCGTGGTGGCCACCAAGTTCGGCATGGACATGCGCGGCGCGAACGGTCCCGACCACGGCGCGCGGGCCTCGCGGCGCTACGTGCGCCGCGCGGTCGAGGCGAGCCTGCGCCGCCTCGGCACCGACCACCTCGACCTCTACCAGCTGCACCGCCCCGACGGCGTGACCCCGGTCGAGGAGACGCTGTCGGCGCTCACCGACCTGGTCCGCGAGGGCAAGGTCCGCTACATCGGCTGCTCCAACTTCGCCGCCTGGCAGGTCGCCGACGCCGACTGGACCGCCCGCTCCGCTGGCCTGGAGCGGTTCGTGTCGGCGCAGAACCGCTACTCGCTCCTCGACCGCCGCCTCGAGGAGGAGGTCGTGCCCGCCTGCGAGACCTTCGGGCTCGGCGTACTGCCGTTCTTCCCCCTCGAGTTCGGCCTGCTCACCGGCAAGTACCGCCGTGGCGAGCAGGCGCCGGCTGGCTCGCGCGCCCAGCTCGAGCCCAGCCGCGCCAGCTGGCTGGCCGGCGCCGACTGGGACCGCATCGAGGCCCTCGAGCAGTACGCCGCGGAGCGCGACCTCAGCGTGCTCGACGTGGCGATCGCGGGCCTGGCGGCCCAGCCCGCTGTCGCCTCGGTGATCTCGGGAGCCACCTCGGGCGAGCAGGTCCGCGCCAACGCGGCGGTGCTGCGCTGGCAGCCCACCCGCGCCGACCTGGTGGTCCTCGACGACCTCACCGCGCGCTGAGCGGGCGGGCGACCGCCCCGCGGCCCGCAGCCATTGGCGCCGACTCGCGCAACCATTCGCGCCGACTCGCGCCGCCATTCGCGCCGACTCGGCGTCGGGTCAGGCGAGCTGCAGGCTGCGCTTGGACAGGCCCATCCAGAAGCCGTCGATGATCTGCTCGGCCGGGGTCTCGGGGGCGGTGCCGGCGCCGAGCGCGACGAACAGCGGCGTGTAGTGCTCCACGGTGGGGTGGGCGTAGGGCATCCCGGGCGCGCGGTCGCGGTACGCCGCGAGCTCGTCGACGTCCCCGCGCGCGAGCGCCTCGGCCGCCCACGCGTCGAACTCGCGCGACCAGCCCGGCGCCGCGGCGTCGATGCGGAACTCGGTGAGGAACGGCAGGCCGTGGGTGAGGAACCCCGAGCCGATCACCAGCACGCCCTCGTCGCGTAGCGGGCGCAGGCGCGCGCCCAGGCGCATCAGCCGCTCCGAGTCGTGGGTCGGCAGCGACATCTGCAGCACCGGGATGTCGGCCTCGGGATACATGATCTTCAGCGGCACCCAGGCGCCGTGGTCGAGCCCGCGGCTGACGTGCTGGTGGACCGGCTCGGTGTCGGGCATCATCGCCGCGACCCGCTGCGCGAGCGCGGTGCTGTCCGGGGTCGCGTAGGTCATCCGGTAGTACTTCGGGTCGAAGCCGCCGAAGTCGTAGACCAGCGGGGCACCGTTGCCGGTGAGGCTCAGCGGGGCGGACTCCCAGTGGGCGCTGACGATCAGGATCGCCTTCGGGCGCGGCAGGTCGCGGGCGAGGGCGGCGAGCTGGCCCGACCACACCGGGTCGTCGAGCAGCGGGGGAGCGCCGTGCCCGAGGTAGAGGGCCGGCATCCGGTCGGTGCTGCGGGGCGAGGGGCCGGTGCTGCTCGGGGACGTCACGTTCATGATCACTCCAAAGGTTGCAATTTCAACCTTATTCCTTCGGGAGCGTCCAGTCCACCGGGCTCCCGCCCTGCTCGACCAGCAGCGCGTCGACGCGGCTGAAGGGCCGCGAGCCGAAGAACCCGCGGCGAGCCGAGAGCGGGGAGGGGTGCGCCGACGCGACGATCGGCACCCCGCCGAGCAGCGGGGTCAGCGACTGCGCGTCGCGGCCCCACAGCACCGCGACCAGCGGGCCGCCGCGGGCGGCCAGCGCGCGGATCGCGCACTCGGTGACCTGCTCCCAGCCCTGTCGCCGGTGCGAGCCGGGCTCGCCGGGACGCACGGTCAGCACTCGGTTGAGCAGCATCACGCCACGGTCGGCCCAGGCGGTGAGGTCGCCGTGCTCGGGCATCGCGATCCCCAGGTCCGCCTCCGCCTCGCGGTAGATGTTGGCCAGGCTGCGCGGCAGCGGGCGTACGTCGGCGTCGACGGCGAAGCTCAGCCCGATCGGGTGGCCGGGCGTGGGATAGGGGTCCTGGCCCACCACCAGCACCCGCACGTCGGCCAGCGGCCGCTCGAAGGCACGGAAGACCCGCTCCCCGGTCGGGAGGTAGGGCCGTCCGGCGGCCAGCTCCGCGCGCAGGAAGCCGCCGAGCGCCGCGATCGTGTCGTCGACGGGGGCCAGCGCCCGCGCCCAGTCGGGCGCCATCAGGCCGCGGTCGACGAGCTCGGCGAGCGCGCTCACGGGCGCGCCAGCCGATCCAGGAAGGTGACCAGCAGCGCCTCGCGCATGACGGGACTGGCCAGGTCGAGCAGCGCGTTGACGTCGGCCATCCGCGCGGGCAGCACCAGCGCGCCGTCGTCGCCCTCGGCCGCGAGCCCGGAGGCGGCCAGCAGCCCCTCGAAGTCGGCGTCGCTGAGGTGCGCGGGGTCGAGCGCCTCGACGTACGCCGCGACGTCGGGGTCCACGCGCACCGGCCCGGCCGCGACGGCGGCGGCCACCGACTCGCGCAGCGCGACCAGCAGGTCCTCGACCCCCGCGAGGGTGGCGGCGCTGACCGAGAGGTGGATCGTGGCGGGGGCGCCCGCGAAGCGCATCTGCGGCTGGACGTACCAGCCGCGCGCGGCCATCTCGTCGCAGACGGTGAACGGGTCGCAGGTCGCGTCGGTGCCGAGCGCGAGGAGCGTGGAGTCCGGCTCGGCGACGAGGTGCAGCTCCGGCAGCGCGGCGACCCCCGCGACGATCCGGTCCACCGCGGCCAGCACGTCGGCGGTGAGCCGCTCGTAGCCCGCGTCGCCCAGCGTGGTCACGACCGCCCACGCGCCGGCCAGCGGGCCGCCGGACTTGGTGGACTGCATGGTGGCGTTGAGCATCGTGTAGCCCGGCCAGGCCGCGGAGGCGAAGAACTGCGGGCGCCGGTGCGCGGGGCTGCGGTGCAGCAGCAGCGAGCTGCCCTTGGGTGCGTAGGCGTACTTGTGCAGGTCGACCGAGATCGAGGTGACGCCGGGGACCGAGAAGGTCCAGGCCGGGACCGGGCGCCCCAGCCGGGCGGCGTACGGCAGCACCCAGCCGCCGATGCAGGCGTCGACGTGGCAGCGCACGCCGCGCGCCGCGGCCGCGATCGCGGTGACCGGGTCGACGACGCCGTGGGCGTAGGAGGGGGCGCTGGCCACGACGAGCACGGTGGTGTCGTCGATGGCCGCGGCCATGGCGGCGGCGTCGGCGCGGAAGTCCGGACCCACCGGCACCACCCGTGCCTCGACGCCGAAGTAGTGCGCGGCCTTGTGGAAGGCGGCGTGCGCGGTCGAGGGGATCACCATGGTGGGACGGGTGACGTCGGGGCGGCTGTCCCGCGCGCCCTGGACCGCCAGCAGCACCGACTCGGTGCCGCCGCTGGTGAGGGTGCCGACCGCCCCGTCCGGCCCGTCCAGCAGGCGGAGGGCGAACCCGACCAGCTCGTTCTCCATCTGCAGCAGGCTGGGGAATGCGGTCGGGTCCAGGCCGTTGGAGCCGGCGTACGCCGCCACCGCCTCGCGTCCGACCCGGTCGACCTCGGCGAGCCCGGAGTCGTAGACGTAGGCCAGGGTGCGCCCGCCGATCACCGGCAGGTCTCCCGCCTGGAGCTCGCGGAGCCGGTCGAGCACGGTGGCGGGGGTGGAGCCGGGAGCGGGTGGGTTCATGCGGCGTCGACCTCCGAGGCGTCGAGGGAGTAGCGGGCGAGCCACCACAGGCTGAGCAGGACCAGCGCCGCCGGCAGCAGCGAGAATCCCACCACGATCGCGGTGACGGCGGAGTCGGGCTGGACCACACCGCTGCCGGAACGGTAGCCACCGAGCTGCAGCACCAGCGCGAAGACCGCCGGGCCCAGCGCCAGGCCGAAGGTCTCCCCGGCGGTCCACACGCCGGTGTAGACCCCGACCCGGTTGGTGCCGGTGCGCCGGGTGTCGAGCGCGGCGGCGTCGGGCATCATCGCCATCGGGAACACCTGGCAGCCGGCGTACCCGACCCCGCTCACCGCCACCGCCGCGAACAGCACCCCCGTCGGCGCCGAGTCGGCGAGCACCGCGACCAGCGAGCCGGCCGCGAGCAGCAGCGAGGAGGCGACGTAGCCGGCCTTCTTGCCGACCCGCTGGCCCACCGCGGCCCACACCGGCGTCAGCAGCAACGCGGGGGCCACGAAGCAGGCGAACAGCGCCGTCACCGCGCCGGTGCTCTCGAGCACGTCCTCGGCGAGGTAGTCGACCCCGGCCAGCACGCAGCCGACCGCGAGCGCCTGCACCACGAAGGTGCTCAGCAGCAGTCGGAAGTCCCGCGCGCCGGCGACGATGCGCAGCTGGTCGCGCAGCGAGCCGGCCCCCGGCTGGACCGCGCCGACCGGCGCGTGGCGGGTGCCGAGGTACGCCGCGACGGCGCCGGCCAGGATCACCAGCGCCATCACGAGGCCCATCAGCCGGTAGCCGTCGCGCCCGCCCACCTCGTCGCGGATCAACGGCGCGCTCGCGCCGGCGAGCAGGATCGTCAGCGCCAGGATCGCCACCCGCCAGGTCATCAGCCGGGTGCGCTCGTCGTACGACGGGGTCATCTCGGCGGGCATCGAGACGTACGGCACCTGGAAGAACGCGTACGCCGAGGCACAGGCCAAGAACAGCACCAGCACCCAGGCGGTCTCCAGCGCGGTCGGCATCGCCGGGGCGGCGAAGATCAGCGCGAAGGTGACCGCGAGCACGACGCCGGCGCGCAGCAGCCAGGGGCGCCGCGGGCCGCGGGGGTCGGTGGTCCGGTCGCTGATGCGGCCCGCGACCGGGTTGAGCAGCACGTCCCAGGCCTTCGGCACGAACACCACCACGCCCGCCAGCCCGGCGGCGAGGCCGATCTCGTCGGTCAGGTAGGGCAGCAGCATCAGCCCGGGCACGGTGCCGAAGGCGCCGGTCGCGACCGACCCGGAGCCGTAGCCGATGCGGACCCGGCGGGGCAGGGACGTGTCCTGGATCACTGGCGCGCTCACGTGCCGCAGGCTAGCGGCGGGCGGGCCGGGTCAGTGGACCAGCGCGCGGGACCCGCCGGAGCCGTGGCGGCGCTCGGGGTTGGTGCCGATGCCGGTGCCGCCGCGCGGGGTCCGGCGGCGACCGCGGCGCCGGGGCGCGATGTCCGACCACTCGGTGAGCCACTCGTCGAGCGCCACCCAGGTGCTGTCCCGCGCGCCGCGGCCGGTGAGCATGCCGAGGTGGCCACCGGGGACCACCTCGAGGCGCGCGTCGGGGGAGCCGGTCAGGTGCGGCAGCACGGCCTCGACGGCGCGCACCGGGGCGATGGCGTCGTTGGCGCCGGCGACGACCAGCACCGGGACCGTGATGGCGGACAGGTCGATGGTGCGCTCGCCGAGCTCCATGCTGCCGGTGTGGAGCATGTTGGCCTTGAGGAAGCGGTGGTAGAGCTGCCCGAAGCTGCGACCGGGGTAGGCCACCATGTGGGCGGTGAACCGGTCGACCGCCTCGATCTGGGCGAGGAACTCGGTGTCGTCGAGGTTCACCGCGATGGCGAGAGGCTTGGTCACCAGCTTCTGGAAGGAGGAGAGCTGGAAGGCCCAGCGCACCAGCGGCTGCGGCGCCCCGCCCATCGCCCGGTAGGCCCGGGTCACCAGGCCGCGGCCCCCGGTGACGTCGAGCAGCGGGCGCAGCGGCGCGACCAGCGGCACCTGCGAGACGTCGGTGGGCGAGCCCAGCACGGTCAGGGAGGCGATCGGCAGGCCGGGGTCGTCGGCGGCGGTGAGCAGCGCGAAGATGCCGCCCAGGCTCCAGCCGATCACGTGCACCGGACGGCCGCCGGCGTGCGCCGAGACCGCCCGGATCGCCGCGGGGAGCACGTCGTCGACCCAGTGCTCCATGCCGAGGTGGCGCTCGCGGAAGGACACCGCGCCGTACTCCACGAGGTAGGTCGCCCGGCCCTGGCCGACCAGGTGCTCGACCAGGGAGCAGCCGCGGCGCAGGTCGAAGCAGATCGCGGGTGCGGCCAGCGGGGTGACGAGCAGGACCGGGTCGCCGGAGGCGCTCTCCACCTCCGGGTCCGGGTGGTAGTGGTGGACCTGGCGCAGGGTGCCCTCGTCGATCAGGGTGCGCGGCATCGGGCGCACGTCGGCGATCCCGCCGTAGAGCAGCTTGTGGGCGACGTTGCCTGCCGCCGAGACGACCTGCTCGGGCTTGGGGATCAGGTCCATCCGGGCACGCTACCTCCACGACGGGGTACACGGGGAGCATGAAGTGGACCCGAACCGCCGCCGCCGGCACTGCCGCGCTGGGTGCCGTGGCCGTGCACGACCTGGTGCAGCGCAAGCACGCGATCCTGCGCAACTTCCCCGTGATCGGGCATCTGCGCTTCCAGCTGGAGCGTTTCGGGCCCGAGCTGCGCCAGTACATCGTCACCTCCAACGACGAGGAGCGGCCCTTCAGCCGCGACCAGCGCCGCTGGGTCTACGCCTCGGCGAAGGGGGAGAACTCCTACTTCGGGTTCGGCACCGACAACGACATCGAGAACGTCTCGGGCCAGGTGGTCATCAAGCACCGGACCTTCGCCGGCTCCGGCGCCGGCACCGGACGGCACGCCGAGGAGGGCGTGCCGTTGCCGGCCGCCAAGGTGATCGGCGCGGCCCGCGCCCGCGCCCAGTCGTTCCGGCCCGCCTCGGTGGTGAACATCTCCGGGATGAGCTTCGGGTCGCTGTCGCGCCAGGCGATCGAGGCGCTCAACCGCGGCGCCGCCGCCACCGGTGCGCTGCAGAACACCGGCGAGGGCGGCCTCTCGCCGTACCACCGCAACGGCGGTGACCTCGTCTTCCAGATCGGTACGTCGTACTTCGGCTGCCGGGACGACCAGGGCCACTTCGACCTCGCCCGGCTCAAGGACCTGGTCGCCTCGGCGCCGGTGCGGGCCCTGGAGATCAAGCTGTCCCAGGGCGCCAAGCCCGGGCTCGGCGGCATGCTGCCGGGGGCGAAGGTGACCTCCGAGATCGCCGAGATCCGCGGCATCACCGCGGGCCGCGACTGCGCGTCCCCGAGCCGGCACGCGGTCTTCGACGACGTCGACTCGATGCTCGACTTCGTCGAGCTGCTGGCCGCGGAGACCGGGCTGCCGGTCGGGATCAAGTCAGCGGTCGGCGACCTGACCTTCTGGGACCACCTCGTCGAGCAGATGGCCGCCGGCGGACGCGGGGTCGACTTCGTCAACATCGATGGCGGCGAGGGCGGCACCGGCGCGGCGCCGCTGGTGTTCGCCGACTCGGTGGCCTACCCGTTCCGGATCGGGTTCGCCGAGGTCTACCGCCGCTTCGCCGCCGCGGGGCTCAGCGACGACGTCACGTTCATCGGCGCCGGCAAGCTGGGGCTGCCCGAGAACGCCGTGGTGGCCTTCGCCCTCGGCGCGGACATGGTCAACGTGGGGCGCGAGGCGATGCTCTCGATCGGCTGCATCCAGGCCCAGAAGTGCCACACCGACAAGTGCCCGACCGGCGTGGCCACCCAGGACCCGCGCCTGGCACGGGGCCTGGACCCCACCTTGAAGGCGGACCGAGCGGCGCACTACCTGCTCGCGCTGCGCCGCGACCTGCTCAAGGTCGCCGAGGCGGTCGGGGTCCCGCACCCGGCGCTGATCGGTCCCGACGACATCGACCTCGCCGAGGGCGTCCGCTCGGCCACCTCGCTGCGCGAGGTCTACGGCTACCAGCAGGGCTGGGGCGTGCCCGGCCCGCACCTGCGCGCCGAGATCGAGGAGCTGATGCGGGCCACCCCACGCCCTGTGGTCCCGCCGGCCGGGTGAGCCTGCTCAGCCGACCACGACCGGCGTCGCCGGGCCGGGGACGCCGGTCATGGTGCCGCGGCGCGCGACGACGCGCAGGGTGTAGCTCCCCGGCCCCGGCACGCGCACGGACACCCGCGCCGCAGCCGTCCACGCGCTGCTCGCGACGGTGCCGCCGGCCTCGTCGAGGGCCAGGACCTGCAGCTCGCGGGCGGAGACGGTGCGCCACGCGGGCACCGTCGCGGTGACGTCGACGCCGTCGACCGCGACGTCGGCGGGCACCAGCCCGGGGTCCCAGTCGCGGCGGGTGAACACCCGGCCCGCCGCCGGCGCGAGGCCGTGGCGCTGGAGGGCGCGCAGCACCCCGTGGGCGATGCTCGTCTCGCCGGTGGGGGTGGGATGCGTGCCGTCGTAGGTGTGCAGCTCCGGCACCCAGGCCCGGGGGCCGCGCGAGACGATGCGGGCCACCTGCACACGGTCGTCGCCGGCGGCCAGGCGCCGCAGGCCGCGGTCCACCTCGAGGCGCCGGGTGTTGGTGAACGCCTTGGTGACCGAGCTGGTGGTCACCTCGTTGAGCACGAAGCGGATCCGCGGGTCGATGCGCCAGGCCCGCCGCAGGTAGCGGCCGACGTCGGCGAGGATCTCCGCGGCCCCATGGGCCCGGGCGTCGTTGAAGCCGAGCCCGAGCACGATCACGTCCGGGCGGTGGGCGCGCACCCGCTTGCGCAGCAGCGGCAGGTGGTCGGCGTAGCCCGACCCGCCGGCGGCAGCGTGCGCCGTCTGGAAGCCGAGGTCGGTGCGCAGGTAGGTCTCGCCCCCGCGCAGGCCGGTGGTCGGCCCGACGAAGCGGACCGGGACCGACTGCTGGGCCAGCGCGCGCCACACCCAGTAGCGGTACGTCGTGTCGCCGCTGCGGCCCTGGGTGATCGAGTCGCCCACGAACATCACCCGCAGCGGCGTCGCCTGCCGCCCCGACGCGCCGGGCTCACCGCCGGCCGCAGCCGCGGCCGGGGGAGTCGCGAGCAGCGGGAGGAGGCCGGCGAGCAGGGCGAGTGCGGCCAGCACGACGACGGTCGCCGCGGGGGAGGAGCGAGCGGCCCGAGACGAGATCATGACGGGCCGAGTGTGTCAGGAAGCGGCCGGCGGGCGCATCGTCTTCCCGTGATCGATGCGGACGTCGGCGAGCTCGGTCATGAAGCTCTGCGCCCACCGGGCCACGTCGTGCTGGGTGACGGTGCGACGCATCGCCTTCATCCGCCGGGTCAGCTCCTTGGCATCGGCGCGGTAGGCGTCGAGCAGGGCCGCCTTCATCCCGTTGATGTCGTAGGGGTTGACCAGCCAGGCCTGGCGCAGCTCGTCGGCCGCCCCCGCGAACTCCGAGAGCACCAGCGCGCCGGTGGCGTCGGTGCGGCACGCGACGTACTCCTTGGCGACGAGGTTCATGCCGTCGCGGTACGGCGTGACGACCATGATGTCGGCGGCCCGGTAGAGCGCGGCCATCTCCTCGCGCGGGTAGGAGGAGTGCAGGTAGCTGATCGCCGGGCGCCCGATGCGGCCCAGGTCGCCGTTGATGCGCCCGACGAGGCGGTCGATGTCGTCGCGCAGGATCCGGTACTGCTCGACCTGCTCGCGCGAGGGCACCGCGACCTGCACGAACACCGCGTCCTCGACGTCGAAGTGGCCTTCTTGGATCAGCTCGGCGTACGCGCGCAGGCGGGCGTAGATGCCCTTGGTGTAGTCGAGGCGGTCGATGCCCAGGAAGATCTTGCGCGGGTTGCCCAGCGCCTCGCGGATCGCGCTGGCGCGCTCGATGACCGCCGGGGAGGTGGACAGCTCCTCGAAGCCCTGGGAGTCGATGGAGATCGGGAACGCGTGGGCGCGCACCGTGCGTCCGTCGGGCAGGTAGACCAGGTCGCGGTGGGTCTTGTGGCCGACGCGCTGGCGCACCAGGCGCACGAAGTTCTGCGCCGCGCCGGTGCCCTGGAACCCGACCAGGTCGGCACCGAGCAGCCCCTCGAGGATCTGGCGGCGCCACGGCAGCTGCTGGAACAGCTCCGCCGGCGGGAACGGGATGTGCAGGTAGAAGCCGATGCGCAGGTCCGGGCGCAGCTCGCGCAGCATCTGCGGCACCAGCTGGAGCTGGTAGTCGTGGACCCACACCGTGGCGCCCTCGGCGGCCAGCGAGGCGGCCTTGTCGGCGAAGCGGCGGTTGACCGCGACGTAGGAGTCCCACCACTCGCGGTGGAACTGCGGCTTGGCGACGAGGTCGTGGTAGAGCGGCCACAGGGTGGCGTTGCTCATCCCCTCGTAGAACCGCTCGACCTCGAGGCGGCTCATCGACATCGGGACCAGGTTCATGCCGTCGTGCTCGAACGGCTCGAGCTCCTCGTCGGTGCCGCCGGGCCAGCCCAGCCACACGCCGCCGTTGGCCCGCATCACGGGCTCGATGGCGGTCACCAGGCCGCCGGGGGACAGGCGCCAACCGGGGGTGCCGTCGGGTTGCTCGACCCGGTCGACGGGGAGCCGGTTGGCCACGATCACGAGGTTGTTCGGCACGCTCACACCCTAGGGGTCAGGGCCCAGCGCGCGGGCCGCGTGGTTCGACGGTCGGGACCGGTGGTCGGGCTGGCCCCACCACGGAGACGGGTGCTGGCAGGATCGTGCCGGAGTCCTGTGTTTTCTAGCGTCTGTGTCATGACACAGACGGTGTACCCAGCAGAGGCGATGAGCACCCCGACGAGCGTCGAGACCGCACCGGCGAAGCGCCCCTCGGGCGTGCGTCGGGTGCTGGCCGAGTCCGGCTACGCGCTCTCGGCGTTCGTGCTGGCGCTGCCGGCGTTCGTGCTCGTGGTGGTCGACCTGGCCCTCGGGGTCGGGCTCTCGGTCCTCGTCGGCGGGGTGCTGCTGATCGCGGTGGGCACCCAGGTGGCCCGCGGTTTCGCACGTCTGGAGCGCTACCGCCAGCGGGTCATGCTCGCCCGGACGGCCGCGACGCCGGCGTACCTGTGCGCCCCGCAGGGGGCGGGCATCTGGCGCCGGGGGATGACCGCGCTGCGCGACCCGCAGTCCTGGCTCGACGTGGTGTGGTGCGTGGTCGGCCTGGTCACCGCGACGCTGGCGTTCGCCGTGACGCTGCTGTGGTGGGCGGTGGCACTCGGCGGCCTGAGCTACTGGGCCTGGCAGGTCTTCCTGCCCGCGCAGGACAACGGCGGGCTCGCCGAGCTGCTCGGCCTCGGGGACGGGCGGCTCGCGGAGAGCCTGCTCAACCTCGCCATCGGCGCGGTCGCCGCGCTGACCCTGCCGTACGCCGTCCGGCTGGTCACCCTCCTGCACGCCGGCACCGCGCGGGTGCTGCTCTCCTCCCGCGCCGACCTGCAGGCGGAGGTGCGCCGGGCGGCGGACGGCCGGAGCGCCGCACGAGCGGCCGAGGCCGCCTCGCTGCGCCGCCTCGAGCGCGACATCCACGACGGGCCCCAGCAGCGGCTGGTGCGCCTGAGCATGGACCTGGGCCGGGCACGGCGCCAGCTCGAACGCGACCCGGAGGCCGTCGCCGGCACCATCGACGGCGCGCTCGAGCAGGCCCGCGAGACCGTCGAGGAGCTGCGCCGGCTCTCGCGCGGCATCGCCCCGCCGCTGCTGGTCGACCGCGGGCTGCAGGTCGCGCTGGAGGATCTCGCCGCGCGCAGCGCCGTACCGGTCGAGGCCACGGTCCAGGCTCCCGCGCAGCTGTCCCCGCACGTCGAGACGACGGCGTACTTCGTGGCCAGCGAGGCGCTCACGAACGTCGCCAAGCACAGCGCGGCGTCCGGCGCCCGCCTCGAGGTCCGCACGGAGGACGGTGCGCTGCTGGTGCGGGTCGCCGACGACGGCGCCGGTGGCGCCCACCCCGCGAAGGGTCTCGGCCTGGCCGGGCTCGCGCAGCGGGTCGCGGCGGCCGAGGGCCGCCTCGAGGTGGACTCGCCCGTCGGCGGGCCGACAGTGGTCACCGCCCGGATCCCGCTGGCGGCCGGATGAGGATCGTGGTCGCGGACGACTCCTTCCTGCTGCGCGAGGGGCTCCAGCTGCTGCTCGCGGAGGCCGGGCACGAGGTGGTTGCCGCAGTCGCCGATGGTCCGTCGTTCGTCGACGCGGTGCTCGAGCACCGCCCCGACCTCGGGATCGTGGACGTGCGGATGCCGCCCACCCACACCGACGAGGGGCTGCGCGCGGCCGTCGAGGTGCGCCGCGCCTGGCCGGGGGCCCGGGTCCTGGTCCTCTCGCAGTACGTCGAGGTCTCCTACGCCGACGAGCTGCTCGCGGCCGGTGAGGGCGGGGTGGGCTACCTGCTCAAGGACCGGGTGGGCGCCCTGGACTCGTTCCTGGCCGACCTCGACCAGGTGGCCGGTGGCGGCACCGCGCTGGACCCGCAGGTCGTGCGCCAGCTGATGGGCCGCCACCGCGACCCGGTCGCCGCCCTGACGCCACGCGAGCGCGAGGTGCTGGCGCTGATGGCGGAGGGCCGCTCCAACGCCGCGATCGCGGAGGCGATGGTGGTGACCGCGGGGGCGGTCGAGAAGCACACCCAACGGATCTTCGCCAAGCTCGGGCTGCGCCCCGACGACGACACCGCCCACCGCCGGGTGTCGGCCGTGGTGCGCTACCTGCGCTCGTCGGGGTAGACCACCCCGATCTGGGTGCGCAGGTCGTCGAGCTGGCCGAGGACGGCCAGGGTCTGGGCGTGCGGGACCAGCGGGCTCTCGCGCAGGCCCGCGCGCACGCAGCGGCCCACCTCGGCCGCCTCGTTGCCGTAGCCCCGCCCGATCACCGGCTCGGCGCCGGTGAGCTCCACGACCTCGCCGAGGGCGGAGTCGTCGTTGCTGCCCTCGGCGTACGGCACGAAGCGCGCGGCCGTCGGGTGGTGGAAGTCCTCCACGAGGATCCGGCCGCGGTCGGTCGCGAGCGCGGCGGTGCGCGAGGACCACGACGTCATCGAGGCGCTCATCGTGGCCAGCGCGCCGCCGGGGTAGCGGCCGGTGATCGCTACGTCGAGGTCGATGCCGGCGGGGGAGAGGGTCGCGACGCCGTGCAGCTCCTCGGCCTCGCCGAGCACGAGGTGGGCGAAGGTGAGCGGGTAGACGCCCATGTCGAGCAGCGCGCCGCCGCCCAGGTCGGGGTTGACCATCCGGTCCTCGGGCGGCACCTCGACGTGGAAGCCGAGCTCGGCGGTGAGCTGGTGGGGGGTGCCGAAGCGGCCGGCGCGGACGTCGCCGACGAGCTGCCGCACGACCGGGTGGGTAGCTGTCCACATCGCCTCCATGAGGAAGCGGTCGTGGTGGCGGGCCAGGCGCACCATCTCCTCGCCCTCGGCCCGCGAGAGCGTCAGCGGCTTCTCGCACAGCACGTGCTTGCCGGCCTCGAAGGCGAGACGCGCGTGCTCGAGGTGCAGGGCGTGCGGGCTGGCGACGTACACGACCTCGACGGCCGGGTCGGCGACCAGCTCGGCGTAGGAGCCGTACGCCGCCGGGACGTCGTACGCCGCGGCGAAGCGGCGCGCGGACTCCAGGCGCCTCGAGCCGACGGCGACCAGCTCCGCGCCGGGGACCAGGAGCAGGTCGCGAGCGAAGGAGTGGGCGATCTTGCCGGTGGCGAGGATGCCCCAGCGCACGGGTTCGGGGGTGGCCGTCATCCCGCGAACCTAGGCAAGCGACGCCCGCCACACCAGCCGGGGGCGTTGAATGACATCGGTGTGGTTCGCCGTCTACAGTGGGCCGCGGACACGCGCGAGAGACGCTCGCACCGCACCTCAGCCGCACCCCGGCCGCAACTCAGGGAGACATCGCATGGATGCCGCGAACGCACTCCACGACACCGCGGACGACACCCCGTCGGGTCTCAGCGACCGCGACACCCGGATCCTCGCCTTCGAGCGCCAGTGGTGGAAGTACGCCGGCGCCAAGGAGACAGCGGTCCGCGAGGAGTTCGACATGAGCTCCACGCGCTACTACCAGGTCCTCAACGCGCTGATCGACCGTCCCGAGGCCCTCGAGGCCGACCCGCTGCTGGTGCGCCGCCTGCGCCGTCTGCGTGCGGCCCGTCAGCGTCAGCGCTCCGCGCGCCGCCTCGGTTTCGAGGTCTGAGCCGTGGCTCGTCTCCAGCGCAGTGGCGTCTTCCCCTCCCCGGTGGTGCTGCTCAGCATCGTCGCGGTCGTGATGGCGGCGGTCGCCTTCGTCGCGACCCGCTCCGATGAGCCCGTGGAGCGTGACATCACGCCGGTCGCCCAGCCCGAGACCACCGCGACGCCGACCCCCGAGCCGTCCGCGACGGAGCCGGCTCGCGAGCCGCGGAAGAAGAAGCCCAAGCCCGCCGTCGAGCGCGCCAAGGTCTACGTCGAGGTCTACAACAACTCCGGCATCTCCGGTCTCGCCGGCGAGGTCTCCTCGCGCGCCAGCGACGTCGGCTGGCAGGTCGTCGGCGCCGACAACTGGTACGGCACCATCCCCGCGACCACCGTCTACCACCCGGCCCGCCTCGAGCGTGCCGCAGCGGTGCTGGCCAAGGACCTCGGCATCGAGCGGGTCCAGACCGCCGTCGCCCCGATGAAGTTCGACCGGCTGACGGTCATCCTCACCGGTCCGCTGAACTAGCTCCCGGGCCGATGGCCCGGGTGTGAGCATCACCGCACCGCATGACGCGGATGGGCGTGGGAGGCTGGAAGCATGGAGTTCACCTCGCCCGCGGGGGAGCAGAAGTACGCCGAGTTCGTGCGGGCCGCGCATCGTGCGGTCGTCGCCTGCGACTTCGACGGCACCCTGTCTCCCATCGTCGACGACCCGGAGCAGGCACACATCCACCCCGAGGCCGGCCAGGTGCTGGTCGACCTCGCTGCCGAGGTCGCCGCGATCGCCGTCGTCACCGGCCGCCCAGCCCGCCAGGCCCTCGACCTCGGCGGTCTCGAGGAGGTCGGCAACGCGATCGGCGAGACCGGCCGCGAGCTCTTCCTCTTCGGTCAGTACGGCAACGAGCGGTGGAGCTCCACGCGCCGGCGCATCGTCTCCCCGCGTCCGCCGCACGGCCTGGCGACGTTCCTGCGCGACCTGCCGCGCGCGCTGCGCGAGACCGGCACCCAGGACGCCTGGGTCGAGGACAAGGGACTCGCGCACGCCGTGCACACCCGCCGGCTCCCGGACGCCGAGGCGGCGTTCGACCGGCTGCTGCCGGTGCTGCGCGACCTCGCCGCCCGCAACGAGCTCAGCGTCGAGCCCGGCCGCCACGTCATCGAGGTGCGCGCCCCCGGCATGGACAAGGGCAAGGCCGTCGACACCCTCGTCAAGGAGGTCGACGCCGGTGCCTTCCTCTTCGCCGGCGACGACCTCGGCGACCTCGAGGCCTTCGACGCCGTGTGCGCGTTGGCCGACGCCGGGATGCCCACCCTGCTGGTCTGCTCGGCCTCCGAGGAGGAGAGCGCGCTGATGGCGCGCGCCGACATCGTCGTCCACGGCCCCGAGGGAGTCGTCGACCTGCTGCGCCAGCTCACCGCCGACATCCGCGCCACCCACGCGCACGTGGACGCCTGAGGGTCGGTCGAGCTCGTCGAGACCGGCTCCCGGACGGCGCCGCCGCGGCCCGGAAGTCTTTACCTTCGGGTTCCTCCCAAGCACTTTCCCTCGAACGTGCGTTCGAGTAGACTGAGGCATGGCCGACTCCGAGCTCCCCGACTGCGACACCCCAGCCGCCGTGCTGGCGTTCGCGCAGCGCCGTCGGGCTGCGGCCCAGCGGGCCGAGATCGACGTCTTAGAGGCCGCTCTGGTGTGGGCGGCGATGCACCCGGAAGAGTCCGTCGCCGACGCGGCGCCGACGACCGGGCTGGTCTTCGGCGAGCTGGCCGTCCCGCTCGCTGGGGAGGGGGCGCCGCTGGTGGCGGAGTTCGCGCCGATGGAGTTCGGTGCCGCGCTGGGCATGTCCACCGACTCCGCCCGGTCGCTGGTCGGTGATGCGCTGGAGCTGGCGCACCGCCTCAAGCGCACCTGGAAGCTGGTCCGCGTCGGCAAGGTGCCGCTGTGGAAGGCTCGCCGGCTCGCGCAGCTGACGACCACCCTGCCGTTGGACGGGGCGGAGTTCGTGGACCGTCAGCTGGTCGCCTTTGTCGGGAAGATCAGCTGGGCCGGGATCGAGCGACTCGTCGACCAGGCCCGCGTGATGTTCGACCCCGAGGGTGCGGAGAAGCAGCGCCGTGAGGCGGCCGACGGGCGCCGGTTCGACGTGCGCACCGACGGGGCCACCCACGACGGGACCGTGCACGTCGAGGGGGTCCTCGACCTCGCCGACGCGATCGACCTCGACACCGCGATCCGGCAGGGCGCGGAGGAGCTCGGGGCCCTTGGCTCCACCGAATCGTTGGACGTGCGCCGTTCGATGGCCGCCGGTGAGCTTGCCCGCCGGCAGCTGGCCTTCGACCTGCGCGCCGAGGCGGGTGGGGGCTGCGCCTCGGTGGTGAAGCCGCGGCAGGTGGTCATCCACGTGCACCTGTCCGCCGCCGCGATCTCCCGCGACGAGGCCGGGATCGCGAAGGTCGAGGAGACCCGGTCCATCGTGTCGACCGACCAGGTCCGTGACTGGTGCGCCAACCCCGAGACCCAGGTCGTGATCAAGCCGGTGATCGATCTCGAGGCTCATCACCACACCGACGCCTACGCCATCCCGGACCGGATCGTCGAGCAGACCCGTCTGGCCCAGCCGGTCTGTGCCTTCCCGTGGTGCGAACGCCCCGCCCGACGCTGCGACACCGACCACGTCACCGCCCACGGATCAGGCGGCCCGACCTGCGCGTGCAACCTGGCGCCGCTGTGCCGACGACACCATCGGGCCAAGACCCACACCGCGTGGACCTACGACAAGACCGACGCCGCGACCTACCTCTGGCGATCGCCCCACGGGCTCCACCTGGTCAAGGACGACGGCACCACCCGCCTCGTCACCGCGCACCCGCCGGACGAGTAGATCGACCGCCCCGGACCCCGCCAGCAGCCAGTCGGCGGGGCCGCACCGCTGCCTGGTTTCGACGAGCTCGACCAACGGGTCTCCGTTCGACCGGTGGCGCCGGCTCGGCCCCCGTGGCGCCCGCGACCAGCACCCTGGGTCCACATTCCGGGACCGGTGCCCAGGTGCTGAAACGGGGCCCGTAAGGTGAGCCCTGCTCATCAAGAGGGACAGAGGGATACGGCCCGAAGAAGTCCCGGCAACCGCCACGAGCCTCCGCCTCCCGCCAGGGATCGGATCGTGGAAACGGTGCCAATTCCGTCCGGCGCGATGGTCGCAGCCGGAGAAGATGAGAAGGAGGTCCTTCATGAGCGCCGTTGTTTCCGAGTCGACCCAGGTCGCCACCCCGGCCCACGAGCTGCGCGATGGCGCGTTCGGTCACGCCACCGGGCTGAGCTGTCGTGAGTGCGGCCACCAGGTCGCCCTCGGGCCCCACTACGCGTGTCCGGAGTGCTTCGGCCCCCTGGAGATCGCCTACGACTTCCCCGCCGTCACCCGCGAGCAGATCGAGGCCGGTCCGGCCAACATCTGGCGCTACAAGGCGCTCCTCCCGGTGCCGAGCGACATCGAGTCCAGCCCCAACATGGAGCCCGGCTTCACCCGGCTGCTCAAGGCCGACAACCTCGGTCGTGCCCTCGGCATCGACAACCTGTGGGTCAAGGACGACAGCACCAACCCCACCAACTCCTTCAAGGACCGCGTCGTCGCCTGCGCCCTGAGCGCGGCCCGCGAGTTCGGCAGCAAGGTCTTCGCCTGCCCCTCGACCGGCAACCTCGCCAACGCGGTGGCCGCGGCGGGTGCGCGCGCCGGGATCAAGACGGTCGTCTTCATCCCGAGCAACCTCGAGAAGCCCAAGCAGATCAACTCCGCGATCTACACCGACTCCCTCGTCGCCGTGAACGGCAACTACGACGACGTCAACAAGCTCGCCAGCGAGATCGCGGGCGAGGAGGACGGCTGGGCGTTCGTCAACGTCAACGTCCGTCCGTACTACGCCGAGGGCTCCAAGACCCTCGGGTACGAGATCGCCGAGCAGCTCGGCTGGCGCCTGCCCGACCAGATCGTCATCCCGGTGGCGTCCGGCTCGCAGCTGACCAAGGTGCACAAGGCCTTCCAGGAGCTGATCAAGCTCGGCCTGGTCGAGGACAAGCCCTACAAGGTGTACGGCGCCCAGGCCACCGGCTGCTCGCCGGTCTCGGTCGCCTACAAGGCCGGCGTCGACGCGATCCGTCCGGTCAAGCCGGACACCATCGCCAAGAGCCTCGCGATCGGCAACCCCGCCGACGGCATCTACGTCCTCGACGTGTGCCGCCAGACCGGGGGAGCGGTCGAGGACATCACCGACGACGAGGTGCGCGACGCGATCGTGCTGCTCGCCCGCACCGAGGGCGTCTTCACCGAGACCGCCGGCGGCACCACGGTCGGTGTGCTCAAGAAGCTCGTCGAGACCGGCCAGCTCGACACCAGCCTGGAGACGGTCGTCATCAACACCGGCCACGGCCTGAAGACCCTCGACGCGGTGGCCGACGTGGTCGGCGCGCGCGCGACGATCGAGCCGAACTACGCCGCGTTCCGCGACTCCGGCATCGTCTGAGCCACCCCCAGCACCCGCACTCCAGGAGCCTCCCGTGAGCATTTCCGTCCGGATCCCGACCATCCTGCGCACCTACACCGGCGGCGAGTCCGAGGTGAGCGCCACCGGCGCGACCCTGGCCGAGGTCCTCGACGACCTCGAGGCCAACTTCGCCGGCATCAAGGGCCGCATCCTCGACGACAACGGCGCGCTGCGCCGCTTCGTCAACGTCTACGTCGGCAACGAGGACGTCCGCTTCCTCGACGACCTGGCCACCCCGACGCCGGACGGCGCCCAGGTCTCGGTGATCCCGGCCGTCGCCGGCGGCTGCTGAGCCACCGGCGCCGCCCGGCCCTAGGCTGGGCGACGTGGAGCACCACTACCGCCTCGACCTGACCTGGCAGGGCAACCGCGGCTCCGGGACGAGCGGCTATCGCGACTACGGCCGCGACGTCCTGGTCCGCGCCGACGGCAAGCCGGACCTGGCCGGCTCCGCCGATGTCCCGTTCCGCGGCGACGGCTCGCGCTGGAACCCCGAGGAGCTGCTGCTCGCGGCGCTGAGCCAGTGCCACCTGCTGTCCTACCTGCACTCCGCGGTGCAGCACGGCATCGTGGTCACCGGCTACGCCGACGCGCCCGTCGGCACCATGGAGCAGGTCGGCCAGGGCGGCCGGTTCACCTCCGTGGTGCTGCGCCCCCAGGTCACGATCACCGATCCCGACCAGGTCGCGCTCGCCCGGGAGATCCACCGCGAGGCGTCGGCGAACTGCTTCATCGCCGCGTCGGTGAGCTTCCCCGTCACCCACGAGCCGGTGGTCCTCGCGAGATGACCGACGTGCTGCTCGCGACCTTCGCCCTGATGCCCGACGGCGAGCCCGGCGGCGACCTGCTGGTGAGCGCCCTCGCCGAGCGTGGCGTCGACGCGGCCTGGGCGTGCTGGGACGACCCGGACGTCGACTGGGCGGGCGCGCGGTTGGTGGCGGTGCGCTCCACCTGGGACTACCACCGGCGTGCCGAGGAGTTCCTGGCCTGGGCGCGGCGCACCTCGGTCTCGACGCCGCTTCTCAACGGCCCCGAGGCCTTCGCCTGGAACGCCGACAAGGCCTACCTGACCGAGCTCGCCGACCTGGTGCCCACGGTCCCGACCGGGCTGCTCGACGACGCCACGCTCGTCGCCGGGCTGGAGGCTGCCCTCGCGCGCTGGGGGAGCGTGGTGATCAAGCCGCGGACCGGGGCCGGCGGGGTCGGGGTGGTGGTCGCGGAGTCGCTGGCCGACGCGCGGCTCGAGGGCCTGACCTCGGCGCCCTGGGTGGTCCAGCCGCTCGTGGAGTCGGTACGCACCACCGGGGAGGTCTCGGTGTTCGTCCTCGGCGGCGGGGCCGTCAGCCAGGTGGACAAGTCGGTCGCCGGCGCCGACGGCGCCGAGATCCGCGTGCACGAGCTGTACGGCGGCACCTCGCGCGCCGTCGCGCTGGGCGAGGAGCAGGCGGTCCTCGCCGAGGACGCCGTCCGGGCCGCGGCCGGGCTGACCGGGGCGGACCTCACCTACGCCCGCGTCGACCTGATGCGGTGGGAGGGGCGCTGGGTGGTGAGCGAGCTGGAGCTGATCGAGCCCGGTCTCTACCTCGACGTCGAGCCCGCCACCGCCGGCCGGTTCGCCGACCTGGTGGCCCGGCACCTCGTCTGAGCGCGACGTACGGGAGCCCCGAACTTCTTGCACTCGCATGGGGCGAGTGCTAAACATGGGGCTGGCACTCTTATGATGAGAGTGACAACACCGGTTCGATGCCAGCTGAGGTCGACGCGCCGGCGAGAAGGGTTCGCCGAGCCGCGCAGGCCGTCCGTCGCGGGCAGCCCATCGACCGGCCCCCAGAACTCCAATCGTTAAGGATCCCAGGAGTTATGCCGAAGCTTATTGCCTTCAACGAGGAGGCCCGACGCGGCCTCGAGCGTGGCATGAACACGCTCGCTGACGCCGTCAAGGTCACCCTCGGTCCCAAGGGTCGCAACGTCGTTCTCGAGAAGAAGTGGGGCGCGCCCACCATCACCAACGATGGTGTGAGCATCGCCAAGGAGATCGAGCTCGAGGACCCCTACGAGAAGATCGGTGCCGAGCTCGTCAAGGAGGTCGCCAAGAAGACCGACGACGTCGCGGGCGACGGCACCACCACCGCGACCGTCCTCGCTCAGGCGATGGTCCGCGAGGGTCTGCGCAACGTGGCCGCGGGTGCGAACCCGATGGGCCTCAAGCGCGGCATCGAGGCGGCCGTCGAGGCTGTCTCCACCCAGCTGCTCGCGATGGCCAAGGACATCGAGACCAAGGAGGAGATCGCCTCCACCGCCTCGATCTCCGCTGCTGACACCACCGTCGGCGGCATCATCGCCGAGGCGATGGACAAGGTCGGCAAGGAAGGTGTCATCACCGTCGAGGAGTCGAACACCTTCGGCCTCGACCTCGAGCTGACCGAGGGCATGCGGTTCGACAAGGGCTACATCTCGGCCTACTTCGTCACCGACACCGAGCGCATGGAGACGGTCCTCGAGGACCCCTACATCCTCATCGCCAACTCGAAGATCTCCAGCGTCAAGGACCTTCTGCCGCTGCTCGAGAAGGTCATGCAGTCCGGCAAGCCGCTGGTCATCATCGCCGAGGACGTCGACGGCGAGGCGCTGTCGACCCTGGTCGTGAACAAGATCAAGGGCACCTTCCGCTCCGTCGCGGTCAAGGCTCCCGGCTTCGGCGACCGCCGCAAGGCCATGCTGCAGGACATCGCGATCCTCACCGGCGGCCAGGTCATCTCCGAGGAGGTCGGCCTCAAGCTCGAGACCACCGACGTCACCCTGCTCGGCCAGGCCCGCAAGGTCGTCATCACCAAGGACGAGACCACCATCGTCGAGGGTGCCGGAGACCAGGCCCAGATCGAGGGCCGGGTCAACCAGATCCGCGCCGAGATCGAGAAGTCGGACTCCGACTACGACCGCGAGAAGCTCCAGGAGCGCCTCGCCAAGCTGGCCGGCGGCGTGGCCGTCATCAAGGTCGGCGCGGCCACCGAGGTCGAGCTCAAGGAGCGCAAGCACCGCATCGAGGACGCCGTTCGCAACGCGAAGGCTGCCGTCGAGGAGGGCATCGTCGCCGGCGGTGGCGTCGCCCTGGTGCAGGCCGCTGCGACCGCGTTCGACAAGCTCGAGCTCACCGGCGACGAGGCCACCGGCGCGAACATCGTCCGCGTCGCGACCGAGGCCCCGCTGAAGCAGATCGCCATCAACGCCGGCCTCGAGGGCGGCGTCGTGGCGGAGAAGGTCCGCAACCTGGAGCCCGGTCACGGCCTCAACGCGGCCACCGGCGAGTACGTCGACATGCTGGCTGCCGGCATCATCGACCCCGCCAAGGTGACCCGCTCGGCGCTGCAGAACGCCGCGTCGATCGCCGCGCTGTTCCTCACCACCGAGGCCGTCGTGGCCGACAAGCCGGAGAAGGCCGGGGCCATGCCCGACCCGTCCGGTGGCATGGGCGGCATGGACTTCTGAGTCCAGCCCCACCCCGCACCAACGACGAGGCCCCCGCTGCGGCGGGGGCCTCGTTGCATTTCCTCGCCGAGTCGGCGCCAATGGTGCGCCGAGTCGTCGCTTGTGGCGCTAGCCCGGCGCCGGTCGGGTACCACGAGATGGACGGGCGGACCGGGACGCCTGCGGGGCTGTGTGAGGGTGAAGACGTGAACGACGCGGCGCGACGCAGGCGGTTCGAGCAGCTGGTGCCGCCGATGATCGACCCGTTGCGGCGCTTCCTGATCCGGCGTACCGACCCGGCCACGGCGGACGACGTCCTGGCCGACACATTGCTGGTCTGCTGGCGCCGCCTCGAGCAGCTGCCGCAGGACCCGCTGCCGTGGGCGTACGGCGTGGCGAAGCACTGCCTGGCCAACGCCGAGCGCGCCGGCCGCCGGCAACGCCGGGTGGCGGCGAAGGTGGCCGTCCTCGACCCGCCGGCCTCCATCAGCCCCGGCCCCGGTGACAGCGCCGATGACCCGGTCACTCGCGCGCTCGCGCGGCTGCGTCCCGACGACGCCGAGCTGCTGCGGCTGTGGGCGTGGGAGCAGCTGGGCGCGGCGGAGATCGCGCAGGTGCTCGGGATCAGCGCCAACGCCGCCTCGATCCGCCTGCACCGGGCGAGGCAGCGACTGCGCGAAGAATTGGGAGAGCTGGGAAAGAGCGAGGGGCTTGCCGGACATGAGGAGTCGAGAGAGGGGAGGAAGCGATGAACGATCGGCCCGATGACGAGCGCCTGCGTGACCTGCTTCGCGGCGCCGACCCCGCTGCCTCCCTCCCGCCGGCCGACCCCTCCCGGGTGGCCCGTCTGATGGAGATCACGATGAGCGACGACCCCCTGACCGAGACCCGCCAGGACGGCACCCGCAACCGCAGCACCCTGACCTGGCTGGTGGCCGCCGCCGCGCTCGTCGTGATCGGCGGCGCCGGCGCGTTCGTGCTGATCAACGACGAGGACGAGGCGGGCGTGCCGGTCGCGCAGGAGAGCATCGAGCCCACCGACGAGACCGCCCCGGTGACCACGCTGGCCGCGTCGGCCCCCGACGCGCGCTGCGGCGTGCCCACCGCGGCGATGCTCGCCCAGCAGCAGGTCGCCTTCGAGGGCACCGTGCAGGAGGTCGCCGACGACGTCGTGGTGCTCGTGCCGAGCTTGTTCTACGCCGGGAAGCCCTCCGAGCTCGTGGAGGTGCAGGGGCCGCCGCAGGAGCTGAGCGGACTGCTCCAGGCGGTCCCGTTCGAGGAGGGCGAGCGCTACCTGGTCTCCGCGAGCGACGGGCGGGTGAGCCTGTGCGGGCTGAGCGGCCCGGTGAGCCAGAACCTGCAGGAGCTGTACGTCGCCGCGTTCGGCTCCTGAGGCCGCCGCGGTGAGGGTGCACGGGCTGCTGCTCGCCGCCGGGGCCGGGCGCCGGATGGGGATGCCGAAGGCGCTCGTGCGCCACCCCGACGGCGAGCCCTGGGTGGTGCGGGCGGTGGATCTGCTGCGCGCCGGCGGCTGCGCGGAGGTCACGGTCGTGCTGGGCGCGGGCGCCGCCGAGGCACGCGAGCTGCTCGCCGGCACGGCCGCCGAGGTCGTCGTGGCGCCGGACTGGGCCGACGGGATGGCCGCCTCGCTGCGCGCCGGTCTGCGGGCCCTCGAGCCGGGGCCGGCCGAGGCGGCGCTGGTGAGCCTCGTCGACCTGCCCGACCTCACCGCCGACGTCGTGCGCCGGGTCGCCGCCGGGGCACAGGACGCCGGCGAGGCCGCGCTCGTGCGCGCGACGTACGACAGCAGGCCGGGGCACCCGGTGCTGATCGGGCGCGGCCACTGGGTCGGGGTGCTCGCGGAGGCGACCGGGGACGCCGGGGCGCGCGGCTACCTCGCTGAGCACGGCGCGCGCGGGGTCGAGTGCGGTGACCTGGCTACCGGCCGCGACGTGGACCGCCCGCAGTAGGTGCCCGGCCCGCCCAACCGGCGCCGCCGAGGTTGTGAAGTGCTGCCAACCACCGACCAACGCCGACGTCAGTAGCCTGGGCCCATGGAGCCGACCTCTGCCGCTGAGATCGCCGCCCGCCTCGAGGAGACGGGCTACCTCAGCGACGAGGGCCTCGCCACGGTGACGTTCCTGGCGCTGCGCATGCAGCGCCCGCTGCTGCTCGAGGGCGAGCCCGGCACCGGCAAGACCGCGCTCGCGGAGGCGATCGCGGCGGGCCTGGGGCTGCCGCTGGTGCGGCTGCAGTGCTACGAGGGCATCGACGCCACCCAGGCGCTCTACGACTGGGACTTCCCCCGCCAGATCCTGCACCTGCGCGCCCTGGAGGCCGCGGGCGGCACGAACGACGTGACCGAGGCCGAGAAGAGCCTGTACGACGAGCGGTTCCTGCTCGCGCGCCCGGTGCTCGCGGCGCTCCAGCAGGCGCCCGCGGTGCTGCTGGTCGATGAGGTGGACCGCGCCGACGACGAGTTCGAGGCGTTCCTGCTCGAAGTGCTCTCGACCTACCAGGTCACGATCCCCGAGCTCGGGACGGTGCGCGCCAGCACCCCGCCGGTGGTCGTGCTGACCTCCAACCGCACCCGCGAGCTGCACGACGCGCTGAAGCGGCGCTGCCTCTACCACTGGATCGACCACCCGGCGCCGGCGCGCGAGATGGCGATCGTGCGCTCCCGCGCCCCCGAGATCTCCGCCGCGCTCACCGAGCAGGTGGTCGCGGTCACCCAGGGGCTGCGCGCCGAGGGCGGGCTGCAGAAGCCGCCGGGCGTCGCGGAGACCCTCGACTGGGCCCGCGCCCTGCACCACCTCGGCACCACCGAGCTCGACCTCGCGACCGCGAGCGCGACGCTGGGCGCGCTGGTGAAGTACCGCGAGGACGGCGAGCGGGTCCGCCAGGCGCTCGACCGGATGCTGCGGCCGTGAGCGCCACGCTGGCCGCTTCCGGACCCCCGGGCGCCGCGGGACCGGTCCGCGGCGGCGACGAGGTGCTGCTCGGGTTCACCTGGGCACTGCGTGCCGCGGGCGTCGCGGTCAGCCAGGACCGGGCCCAGGGCTACCTCGCCGCGGTCGCCCTGGTCGGTGCCGGCGACCGGCGCGCGACGTACGCCGCGGGCCGGGCGACGCTGTGCGCCTCGCCCGACGACCTGTTGCGCCACGACCAGGTCTTCGAGGCGTGGTTCGGCTCGCCGCACGAGCTGCCCCGGGCGCAGCCGACGCCGACGACCACCACGACGTACTCCGCGCTGCCCGCGACCGACGCCGACGGCTCCGGCGGGGGCGAGGAGCAGGACGTGGTGCGCGCCGCCGCCAGCGACACCGAGGTGCTGCGCCACCGCGACGTGGCCACCATGAGCGCCGCCGAGCGGCAGCGGCTCGCCGCGATGTTCGCCGACCTGCCCGTCCGCGCGCCGCTGCGGCGTACGCCGCGCCGCGTCGCCGGCCCACGCGGCCGCGTCGACGCCTCCGCGACGCTGCGCGCCAGCCTGCGGCGGATGGGGGAGCCGGCGGAGATCCGCTGGCGGCGCCGGGGCGTGCGCCCGCGCCGGGTGGTGCTGCTCCTCGACGTCTCCGGCTCGATGAGCGGGTACGCCGACCCGCTGCTGCGCCTGGCGCACCGGATGACCTGCGTGCTGCCCGGCGTGGAGACCTTCACCCTCGGCACCCGGCTGACCCACCTGACCCGGGCCCTCGGCGCCCGCGACCCCGAGCGGGCGCTGGTCGCGGCGGGCGCGTCGGTGCCGGACTGGTCCGGCGGCACCCGGCTGGGGGAGACCCTCCAGGCGTTCTCCGACCGTTGGGGCCAGCGCGGGATGGCGCGCGGCGCGGTCGTGGTGATCTTCAGCGACGGCTGGGAACGCGGGGACACCTCGCTGCTGGCCGAGCAGGTGGCCCGCCTCCAGCGCATCGCGCACCGGCTCGTGTGGGTGAACCCGCACCGGGGCAAGGAGGGCTACGAGCCCGTGCAGCGGGGGGTGCTGGCCGTGCTCCCGCACGTCGACGACTTCGTCGCCGGGCACTCCCTGGCGACCTACGCCCGACTGATGGAGGTGATCGCGCGTGCGTGAGGTCCTGCCCCAGCTGCTCGAGTGGTGGCGCGCCGGCGAGAGCGTCGGGGTCGGCACCGTGGTGGCGACCTTCCGCTCCGCGCCGCGCCCGCCCGGCGCCTCGATGCTGGTCGGCCCGGACGGCTCGGCGGTCGGCTCGGTGTCCGGCGGCTGCGTGGAGGGTGCGGTCTACGAGCTCGCCGAGTCGGTGGTCGCCTCCGGCGATCCGCTGCTGGAGCGCTACGGCGTCTCCGACGACGACGCGTTCGCGGTCGGGCTGACCTGCGGCGGCATCCTCGACGTCTACGTCGAGAAGGTGAGCCGCGAGACCTTCCCGGAGCTGGAGGAGGTGGCCGCCGACATCGACGCCGGCCGGCCGGTCGCGCTGGCCACGGTGATCGAGCACCCGGACCCCGCGTGGCTCGGGCGGCGCATGGTGGTGCGCCCGGACGTCGCGCCTGCCTCCGGCCTGGGCTCGCCGCGCGCCGACGACGCGGTCCACGACGACGCGCTCGGGCTGCTGGCGGCCGGGCACAGTGCGACGCTCAGCTACGGTCCCGACGGGGAGCGCCGGGGCGAGGGCATGCGGGTCTTCGTGTGGGCCTTCGCCCCCAAGCCGCGGATGCTGGTCTTCGGCGCGATCGACTTCGCCGCCGCCGTGGCCCGAGTGGGCAGCTTCCTGGGCTACCACGTCACCGTCTGCGACGCCCGGCCCGTCTTCGCCACCGCGAGCCGGTTCCCCGAGGCCGACGAGGTGGTCGTGGACTGGCCGCACCGCTACCTCACCGCCGAGGTCGAGGCCGGCCGGGTGGACCGGCGCACGGTGCTCACCGTGCTCACCCACGACCCGAAGTTCGACGTACCCCTCCTGGAGGTGGCGCTGCGCCTGCCCGACGTGGCGTACGTCGGGGCGATGGGCTCGCGGCGCACCCACGAGGACCGGCTGGCGCGGCTGCGCGAGGCCGGGCTGGGCGAGCACGAGCTGGCCCGGTTGCGCAGCCCGATCGGGCTCGACCTGGGCGCCCGGACGCCGGAGGAGACCGCGATCAGCATCGCCGCGGAGATCATCGCCGGGCGCTGGGGCGGCACGGGCGAGCCGCTGGGTACCACCCAGGGGCGCATCCACGCGCACGAGCCCGAGATCGTCTGACCCGCCCACGGGTGGGAGGAGCGAGGAACGCCATGCACGCGACGTCCCTGACCGACCTGGCCGAGAGCCAGCTCGCCACCGCCCGGGAGGCCTCCAGCGGCCGCAGCGCGGCCACCGTCTTCGGCGGCCAGGAGCACGACCTGCGCCAGACCTTGATCGCGTTGGCCGAGGGCCACGCGCTGGGCGAGCACGAGGCGCCCGGCGAGGCCACCCTGCTGGTGCTGCGCGGCCGGGTGCGCCTGCACACCGTCGACGCCGTCGACGCCGCCGACGCCGCCGAGGAGTCCTGGGAGGCCGCGGCCGGCGAGCTGGTGGTGATCCCGCAGGCCCGCCACGACCTGACCGCCCTCGAGGACGCCGCGGTGCTGCTCACGGTGGCCACCGACGCGACCCGGGCCACCGGCCCGGTGGCGGCGACCGGCGCGACCGGAGCGACCGGGGCGGTCTGAGCCATGGTGCGCCGGGCAGCGATCGCAGCCGCGGCGCTGCTGCTCGTCGTACCGCTGGCCGGGTGCAGCGATGAGCCGCCGAGCGACACCGGCGCGCGGCCGACGCCGAGCGGGTCCGCCTCGGCCAGGTCCCCGGAGGCGGGACCCTCCGACGGGGGCGCCGGGGCGTCGGCCGGCGCGCCGTCCGGTGTCGCTCCGGGTGAGGAGTCGCTGCCCCGGGTCCGCGACGCGATGTCGCTGCCGGCGCTGATGCGTGAGGACGTCGAGGCGGGCCGGATCCGGCGTACCGGCTCCCTCGGCGGCACCGGGGCGTGGAACAGCTGGTCGGTGACCTACACCGTGGACGGCGCCGCCGTCTCCGGGGAGCTGCTGGTGCCGACCGGGCGTGGGCCGTTCCCCGCGGTCGTGCTCAACCACGGCTACATCGACCCCGCGATCTACACCCTGGGGCGCGGAATGTCGCGCGAGCAGGAGTGGCTGGCGGCCAACGGGTTCGTCGTGCTGCACACCGACTACCGCGGGCACGCCGGCTCCGACCCGGTCAGCGACCTGGGCCGGGAGTCGCGGCTGGTCTACACCCGCGACGCGATCGGGGCGGTCGGGGCGCTGCGCCGGGAGGCCTACGTCGACGACGACCGGCTGGCGATGATCGGACGCTCGATGGGCGGGGCGGTCACCTACAACGCGCTCGTCGCCGACCCCGACCTGGTGGACGCGGCGGTGGTCTTCGCGCCGGTGAGCTCGGCCTTCACCGACAACCTGCGCCGCTGGACGATCCCCGAGCGTCCGGACAACGCCCAGGTGCTCTTCGAGCGCCTCGGCGGCCCGCCGGAGCGCAACCCCCGGCCCTATCGAGAGCTGTCCGCGCGCACCTACTTCGACCGCATCGAGGCGCCGGTGCTGATCCACCACGGCACCCTCGACGACAGCTGCCCGATCGCCTGGTCGCGGGAGACCCAGCGGCTGCTGCGCGAGGCCGGCGTCGACAGTCGACTGTTGGTCTACGAGGGCGAGGGGCACGCCTTCGGCCCGCGCTTCGAGGACTCCATGCGCGCGACCGTGGACTTCCTGCGCCGGGAGCTCGGGGGTGCGCGGTGAGCGCGCCCCGCGGCTTGTCACACGAACCCCTGTGACGCCGCTCACCACGGTGCTAGCGTCCCCGCCATGGTGGGGTCCGACCTGGCGGCGCGCAGGCAGGACGCGGTGCGCGCCTGGGTGCGCTTCGTCGAGCGCGGTGACGAGGCGGCGCCGCTGGTGCGCCCGGAGATCCTGTCCAGCTGGACCCGCTCGCGCGCCGCGCTGGCCCCCGACCTGGCCGAGGCGCCGCTGGCTGACGAGTCCGAGACCGCCGCGTCCTGGCGCGACTCGCCACTGCAGGTGGCGGTGGAGCGGGTGGAGGAGGAGCTGCGGCGTACCGCTGCCGACGGCGACCTCGTGGTCGCGGTGACCGACCCCGAGACCCGGATCCTGTGGACCTACGGCGGGCGGGTGATGCGGCGCAAGGCCGAGTCGGTGAACTTCGTGCCGGGCGGGCGCTGGGACGACCGCTCGGTCGGCACCAACGCCCTCGACCTCGCCAACCGCACCGCGGCGCCGGCGATGGTCTTCAGTGCCGAGCACTACGCGCCGATCGTGCACAACTGGGTGTGCTGGGCCGCGCCGCTGCACGACCCGGTGACCGGCGCCCACCTCGGCGTCCTGGACCTGTCGACGACCTGGGACCGCAGCCACCCGATCGGGCTCGCGACCGCGCGGGTGATGGCCCGCCTGATCGAGACCGCGCTGCCGCGCTCGGGCTCCGGCGGCCCCGAGCAGACCCATGACCCCGGCCTGGTGATGACGCTGCTCGGCACCGCCGAGTCCCGTCTCGACGGGCAGCGGCTGCTGCTCAACCGCCGCCAGACCGAGATCCTCGCGCTGCTCGCGATCCACCCCGAGGGGCTGACGCTGGAGCAGCTGCACGCGCTGGTCTACGGCGACCAGGCGGTGACGTTCTCGACGCTCAAGGCCGAGGTCTCCCACCTGCGCGCCGCGCTCGGCGGCCAGCTCTCCTCCCGGCCCTACCGGCTGCTGATGCCGGTGGCCACCGACGTCGACCACGTGCTCGCCCTGCTGCGCCGCGGCCGGGTCGCCGACGCCGTCGAGGCGTACGGCGGCGACCTGCTGCCCGGCACGAACTCCCCGGCGCTGTGCGAGCTGGGGGAGTACGTCGCGGTCGCGCTGCGCGAGGCGCTGCTCGCCGACCCGGACCCCGACGCGGTGGTGCGCTACGGCGAGCACGCGCCGTACGACGCGGAGGTGCTGGAGGTGTGCCTGCGCTCGCTCGCCGGCCGCGCGCACCCCGCCGTACCCCTGCTGAAGGGGCGGCTCGCGGTGGCACGCGGCTGACCGAGGTGACCGGAGGGCGTCGTTGCCATCCCTGCGTCGGGCGAGGGGTTTTTTCCGCGCAATTGCGCGGAAAAGCACCGGCGCGGGCCGCAGGCGGGTGTTTTTCCCAGCAATTGCGCAGTTACGTGCACCCACAGCCGGCCCGCAAGCCCCGGCCGATGGACCCGCCAACTCGCGCAACCACACGCGCCGACTCGGCGGTCCAACCTTCAGCCAACCGCGGCGGTCGTAACGTGAGCGGCGTCACACGTCCGCTGCCCCTGCCCAGGAGAGCCCATGACCCGGATCAGCCTCACCGTCGACGGCGCGAAGGTGGCCGACGACGTCGAACCCCGGATGCTGCTCGTGCAGTACCTCCGCGAACGCCTCGGGAAGACCGGCACCGTCATCGGGTGCGACACCAGCAACTGCGGCGCCTGCACCGTGCACCTCGACGGCACCAGCGTGAAGTCGTGCAACGTGCTCGCGGTGCAGGCCGACGGGGCCGAGGTCACCACGATCGAGGGCCTGGCGCGCGACGGTGAGCTGCACCCCGTGCAGGAGTCGTTCCGCGAGTGCCACGGCCTCCAGTGCGGGTTCTGCACCCCGGGCATGATCATGCAGAGCGTCGCCCTGCTGGAGGAGAACCCGCGCCCCAGCGAGGAGGAGATCCGCCTCGGGCTCGAGGGCAACCTGTGCCGCTGCACCGGCTACCACAACATCGTCCGCGCCGTGCAGCACGCCGCGGACTCCATGGCGGCGCCGGCCGCCGCCACGAACGCCACGACCGCCCCGATGGCCCCGACCGGAGGTGTGTCGTGACCGCCACCGAGACCCGCCCCGAGCAGGGCGAGCGCGAGATCGGCAAGGAGCGCCGGCGCAAGGAGGACCAGCGCCTGATCACCGGGCGCACCCGCTGGACCGACAACATCGTGCTGCCCGGGATGCTCCACCTCGCGATGGTGCGCAGCCCGTTCGCGCACGCCCGGATCCTCAGCGTCGACACCGAGGCGGCGCGCGGCGCGACCAACGTCGTCGATGTGCTCAGCGGCGCCGACCTGGCCGAGACCCAGGGCGTGCTGATCAACGCCTGGCCGATCACCCCTGACCAGAAGACCCCCACCCACCTGCCGATCGCGATCGACCGGGTCGCCTTCGCCGGCGAGATCGTCGCGGTGGTGGTGGCGCGCAGCGCCGCGGAGGCGCGCGACGCCGCCGAGCTCGTCGACGTGGAGTACGACGAGCTTCCGGCCGCCCTCGACCTCAAGGAGGCGGCCGCGGCCGACGCGAGCAACGGCGGCGCCCTCGCGCACCCCGAGCTCGGCACCAACAAGTCGGCGTACTGGGTCTTCGACTCCGCCGAGGCCGGCACCGGCGGCGACGTCGAGGAGGCGATCCGCCAGGCGCGTGCCGACGGCATCGTGCTGGAGCGCGAGTACCGCCAGCAGCGCCTGATCCCTGCGTTCATGGAGCCGCGCTCGACGGTCGTCGACCCGACCGGGGAGCAGCTGACCGTCTGGTCGGCGACCCAGATCCCGCACATCCTGCGCTTCGCGCTGGCCGCGACCACGGGCATCCCGGAGTCCAAGCTGCGGGTGATCGCCCCCGACGTGGGCGGCGGGTTCGGCGGCAAGCTGCAGACCACCCCGGAGGAGTGGATCACCGTCGCGGTGGCCCGCCGGCTCTCGCGGCCGGTGAAGTACACCGAGACCCGCAGCGAGTCCCTGATCGCCGGGCACCACGGCCGCGACCAGTGGCAGAAGCTCACCCTGGCCGCCACCCAGGACGGCACCGTCACCGGCCTCAAGGTCGAGCTGCTGGCCGACCTCGGCGCCTACGTCTCGCTCGTCGGCGGCGGCGTACCGGTGCTCGGTGCGTTCATGTTCAACGCGATCTACAAGTTCCCGGCCTACCACTTCGGCGTCCAGACGGTGCTCACCAACAAGACCTGGACCGACGCCTACCGCGGGGCGGGGCGCCCGGAGGCGACGTTCGCGATCGAGCGGCTGATGGACGAGCTCGCCGCCGAGGTGGGCGTCGACCCGCTGGCGATCCGCGAGCAGAACTGGATCAAGCACGAGGAGTTCCCGTTCACCACGGTCGCCGGGCTGGAGTACGACTCCGGCAACTACGAGGCGGCCACGGCGCGGGCCAAGGAGCTCTTCGGCTACGACGAGCTGCGCGCCGAGCAGCAGCGCCGCCGCGAGTCCGGCGACCCGGTGCAGCTCGGCATCGGCGTCTCGACGTTCACCGAGATGTGCGGCCTGGCGCCCTCGCGGGTGCTCGGCTCGCTCGACTACGGCGCCGGCGGCTGGGAGCACGCGAGCGTGCGGATGCTGGCCACCGGCACGGTCGAGGTGGTCACCGGTGCCAGCGCCCACGGGCAGGGCCACGAGACGGCGTTCAGCCAGATCGTCGCCGACCGGCTCGGGGTGCCGTTCGAGGACGTCGAGGTGCTGCACGGCGACACCGCGATCGCCCACAAGGGGCTGGACACCTACGGCTCGCGCTCCCTCGTCGTCGGCGGCGAGGCGCTGGTCAAGGCGGTGGACAAGGTCATCGACAAGGCCCGCCCGATCGCCGCCCATCTGCTGGAGGCCTCGGCCGACGACCTGGAGTACGGCGGCGGGCGCTTCACCGTGCGCGGCACCGACCAGGGGCTGGGGATCACCGAGATCGCGAGCGCGGTCTTCGCCGCGCACAACCTGCCCGACGGGGTGGAGGCGAGCCTCGACTCCGACGCGACGTTCGACCCGGTGAACTTCAACTACCCGCACGGCACCCACCTGTGCGCGATGGAGATCGACACCGAGACCGGCGCGCTGCAGATGCGCAAGTACGTCTGCGTCGACGACATCGGCAACGTCATCAACCCGCTCATCGTCGCCGGCCAGGTGCACGGCGGCCTGGTCCAGGGCATCGCCCAGGCGCTGTGGGAGGAGGCGGTGTACGACGAGTCCGGGACGCTTGTCTCCGGTTCGTTCGTGGACTACCTGCTGCCGACGGCCGCCGACACGATCAGCTTCGAGGTCGACCACACCACCACCCCGTCGCTGACCAACACCCTCGGCACCAAGGGCGTGGGCGAGGCCGGCACCATCGCCTCGACCCCCGCCGTGGTCAACGCCGTCGTCGACGCGCTGCGCCCCTTCGGCGTCCACGACGTCGCGATGCCGTGCACCCCCGAGCGCGTGTGGCGCGCGATCCAGGGGACCGACAAGGGCGGGAGCACCACCGGTGCCGCCGCTCCGCACTTCGACGCCTCGACCGGCATGGAGGGCACCGTGGACCGCACGACCGGAGGGACCGACGCATGATCCCCGCACAGTTCGACTACCTCGCCCCGACCACCGTCGAGGAGGCCGTCGCCGCGCTCGCCGAGCACGGCGACGACGCCAAGGTGCTGGCCGGCGGCCAGTCGCTGCTGCCGGTGCTGCGGATGCGGCTGAACGCCCCGGAGATGGTGATCGACCTGGGCCGGATCGACGCGCTGCGCGGGGTCCGCGAGGACGGCGACGACCTCGTCGTCGGCGCGATGACGCCGCACTCGGTGGTCGCCGCCGACCCGCTGATGGCGCGCCACGCCGCCCTGGTGCCGGCCGCGATCGAGCACCTCGCCGACGCGCAGGTGCGCCACCGCGGCACCTTCGGCGGGGCGCTGGCCCACGCCGATCCGGCCGGTGACCTGGGCGCCCCGGTGCTGGCACTCGGAGCCACCTTCGTCGCGGTCGGACCGGGCGGGCAGCGAACCATCGCCGCCGACGACTTCTTCGTCGGCCTCTTCGAGACCGCGCTGGCCGAGGACGAGATCCTCACCGAGATCCGGATCCCGCGTCGTACCGGCTGGGGCGCGCACTACGAGAAGTTCGTGCGCGTGGCCCACCAGTGGCCGATCGTCGCGGTCGCCGCGACCGTGCGCGCCGAGGGCGGCACGATCGCCGAGGCACGGGTGGGGCTGACCAACATGGGCAGCACCCCGCTGCGCGCCCGGGCTGTCGAGGACGCGCTGGTCGGCCAGCCCGCCACCGAGGAGGCGGTACGCCGCGCCGCGGCGCTGGCCGCCGACGGGGCGAACCCGCCCTCGGACCTCAACGGCGACGCCGACTACCGGCGCCACCTCGCCACGGTGCTGACCCGGCGGGCCGTGCTGAGCGCGGCGGGGGCCTGAGCCCGTGGACCTCACCCACCGCTTCACCGTGCCCACCTCGGTCGAGGAGACCTGGGGCCACTTCAACGACATCGCCTCGGTGGCCGAGTGCTTCCCGGGCGCCACGGTCTCCTCGGCCGAGGGCGACACCTTCGTCGGCTCGGTGAAGGTCAAGCTCGGCCCGATCGCGCTGGTCTACAACGGCTCCGGCACGTTCGTGGAGAAGGACGAGGCCGCGCACCGCTTCGTCGTCGAGGCCAAGGGCAAGGACAAGCGGGGCAACGGCACCGCCGGCGCCACGGTCACCGTCACCATGTCCGACGCGGGCGGGTCCACCGACGTGGAGGTCCTCACCGACCTCGCGGTCACGGGCAAGCCGGCGCAGTTCGGTCGCGGGGTGATGCAGGACGTCTCCGACAAGCTGTTGGGCCAGTTCGTGGCGTGCCTGGAGCAGCGGCTCGCCGGTCCCGCGGAGACCTCGCCGGAGCCGGAGGCTGCGGCGGAGGCTGGGGCGCCGGAGCCTGTGGCGACCGCGGTCCCGCCTGCTACGCCACGGGAGACGGCCCCGGACCGGGCGGTCGCCCCGGTGCCGCCGACCGAGCCGGCGCCGACCCGGCAGGCGACCCCGGAGCCCGCCAAGGGGCCGATCGACGACGGGGCGCTCGACCTGGGCGCCGCGGTCGTGCCCGCGCTGGTGAAGGCGTACGGCAAGCAGGTCGCCGCGGCCCTCGGCGTACTGCTCGTGCTCCGCTGGCTGCTGGGCCGCCGCCGGGGCTGAACGCCGGGGCTGAACGCCGGGGCTGAACGCCGAGTCGGGGCCAATGGCGCGGCGAGTCGGCGTCAATGGCGGAGTTCTCCCCAGGCGACTGTGGACAGCTCCGCCATTGGCGCCGACTCGGGCAACCATTGGCGCCGACTCGGCGAGGGGTCAGCGGCGTTCGCGCTTGATCCGGCGGCGCACCTGGAGCATGCGCAGGGAGGCGCTGACGATCGCGATCACCATGCCGGTGACGGCGGCGGCGAGCAGGGAGACCGCGAGCGGGGCCCGGCCCTCCCAGCCGAGGAACGTCACCTGGACGTCCTGGGTGTTCTGCACGATGAAGATCAGCAGCAGGATCAACAGCACCGCGATCCCGACCAGTGCTGCCCACACCCCGCTGGTCTTGGAGCCGCGCAACGGGTCCGCGGCGGTTCCTGGGGACTTCGAGGACCGCTTGCCGGGCGTCGCGTCCGGGGACGGAACCGGCTGCTGGCTCGTCGGGGGCGCCGGCTGCTGCTCGGGAGCCGGGATGTCGCTGGACTCGGTCATGTCCTGCAGGTGCCCAGCAAGCGGGTCGAGGAATCCCGTGCGGAGTGCTCAGGCCAGCGCGGCCAGCTGCTCCTGCTCCTCGGCGCTCAGCTCGATGGCGGCCGCGGCCACGTTGGACTCCAGGTGCGCGACCCGCGAGGTGCCCGGGATCGGCAGCATCACCGGCGAGCGGTGCAGCAGCCAGGCCAGTGCCAGCTGGGCCGGCGTCGCGCCCCGCTCGCGCGCCGCCGCGGCGAGCGGGCTGTCCGCGGCGGAGAGCCGTCCGGTCGCCAGCGGGAACCACGGGATGAAGGCGATGCCCTGCTCGGTGCAGTGCTCCAGCAGGGCCTCGGCGTCGCGGTGGGCGAGGTTGTAGAGGTTCTGCACCGACACGATCGGCGCCACCCGGCGCGCGGCCTCGAGCTCCTCGATGCCGACCTCGGAGAGGCCGAGGTGGCGCACCTTGCCCTCCTCCTGCAGCGCCCGGAGCTCGCCGACCTGGTCCTCGAGCGGGACGCTCGGGTCGATGCGGTGCAGCTGGAACAGGTCGATGCGGTCGGTGCCGAGGCGGCGCAGGCTGGTCTCGCACTGCTGGCGCAGGTACTCCGGGCGCCCGCACGGCACCCACACGTCGGGGCCGGTGCGCAGCAGCCCCGCCTTGGTCGCCACCACGACGTCGTCGCGGTACGGCGCCAGCGCCTCGCGGATGATCTCCTCGGAGTAGAACGGCCCGTAGGAGTCGGCGGTGTCGATGAAGGTGACGCCGAGCTCGACGGCCCGGCGTACGACGCGGACCGCCTCGTCGTGGTCGCGCGGCGGCCCCCAGACCCCGGGGCCGGTCAGCTGCATCGCGCCGTACCCGAGACGGACGACCGGCAGGTCGCCGCCGAGGGCGAAGGTGCCGGACGCGGCGGCGGGCAGGGACGAGGAGGTCGTGGTGCTCATGGCCCCAGCCAAGCGGACCGGGGCAAGCCCGGCCCGGTCTGGACCCCTCGGCGGGCACCGGGAGGGGCGCTAGAAGACGTTGAGCGGGCGGTACTGCACCGAGATCCGCGGGCCGGCGTGGGCGACCTTGGGGACGGCGTGCTCCCAGGTGCGCTGGCAGCTGCCGCCCATCACCAGCAGGTCGCCGTGCCCCAGCTCCACCGACAGCGAGCCGCCGCCCCCGCCGCGCGGCCGCAGCGCGAGACGCCGCGGGTCGCCCAGCGAGACGATCGCGACCATCGTGTCGGCGGTGCGTCCGCGCCCGATGTTGTCGCCGTGCCACGCCACGCTGTCGCGACCGTCGCGGTAGTAGCAGCAGCCGGCGGTGCGGAACCGCTCGCCGAGCTCGGGGAGGTAGTGCGCGCTGAGGGCTTCGCGCGCCTCGACGAGCACCGGGTGGGGGAGCGGGTCGTCGGCGAGGTAGGTGTGCAGCAGCCGTGGCACGGCCACCACCCGGTCATACATCTGACGCTCCTCGGCACGCCAGGGCACGTCGCGCACGAGGGTCTCGAAGACCTCGTCGGCGGCCGGCACCCACGAGCGGAGCACGTCGATCCAGGCGCCGCGGCCCAGCACCCGACGCTCGATGCCGTCGAAGGAGCCCACCCCGGCCGGAGGTGCCCCGAAGAGCGATCCCTGGAAGTCCATGTCACCCAGCGTACGCCGGACCGAACGTCTGTTCGAGGTGTGGCGGTACGGCGTGGCGGCGGGCGGCAGAAGGGGGTGGCGCGGCGGTCCCGGACGCGGAATGGTTCCTGCATGAGCCACACCGCGTCCTCGGAGCTTCCCGCCGCGGCGCGGGTGCGTCACCTGACCAAGACCTACGGCGAGGGCCAGGCGCTGGTGCGTGCCCTCGACGACGTCAGCCTCGACATCGAGGCCGGTCGGTTCACCGCGGTGATGGGGCCCAGCGGGTCCGGGAAGTCCACGCTCATGCACTGCTGCGCGGCGCTGGACCGTCCCGACTCGGGCAGCGTGCTGATCGGCGAGGAGGACCTGACCCGGTTGCCCGACAAGGCGCTCACCCGGCTGCGCCGCGACTCGATCGGCTTCGTCTTCCAGTCCTTCAACCTGGTGCCGACCCTCGACGCGCGGGAGAACATCGTGCTCCCGCTGTCGATCGCGGGGCGGCGCCCGGACCCCGCGTGGTTCGACCACGTCATCGACACCGTCGGGCTGCGCGACCGGCTCAGCCACCGGCCCAACGAGCTGTCCGGCGGCCAGCAGCAGCGCGTCGCGGTCGCGCGGGCGCTGGTGAGCCGCCCGACGATCGTGTTCGCCGACGAGCCCACCGGCAACCTCGACTCCCGCTCGGGCGCGGAGATCCTGCAGCTGCTGCGCAGCAGCGCCGACGACGGCCAGACGATCGTGATGGTGACCCACGACCCGATCGCCGCGGCGTACACCGACCGGGTGGTGTTCCTCGCCGATGGCCGGGTGGTCGAGGAGCTGCGGCAGCCGACCCGTGAGTCGGTCCTCGAGGCGCTGGCCGGGTCGGCGTGATCCGCGCGGCGCTGCGCAGCCTGCTGGCGCGCAAGGTGCGCCTCTTGATGAGCACGTTCGCGATCGTGCTGGGCGTGGCGTTCGTCGCCGGGACCCTGATGTTCTCCGACATGCTCAACCGCAGCTTCACCGCGCTCTTCGACGCGACCGTCGGCGACGTGGTCGTCGAGCCCGAGGGCGCCCAGACCGCCGACGGCTTCTTGTCCACCAACACGGTGCCCGCCGCGGTGGTCGACCGGCTGGCCGGGCTGCCCGGCGCGGCCCGGGCCGACGGCCAGGTCGAGGCGGACGGCGTGTACGTCGTGGGCACCGACGGCAAGCTCGTGGGCGGCTTCGGCCCGCCCGGGCTCGGCGGCAGCTGGAACGACGCGCCTGCGGCCGGCGGGCTCACGGGGCTGGAGATCCTCGAGGGTGAGGAGCCCCGGGGCCAAGACGAGGTGGTGCTCGACGAGCAGACGGCCGAGAAGGCCGGCTACGACCTCGGTGACCGGGTGGAGATCACCACCGGCGGGGAGACCAGCACCATGGACCCGGTGCTGGTCGGCATCGCCGGGTTCCCCGAGGGCGGCTCGCTCAGCGGCGCCACGCTCGCGCTGTTCGACACCCGCACCGCCCAGCAGCTCTTCCTCGACGGCCAGGACGCCTACACCGAGGTGTGGGTGACCGCCCGAGACGGGGTCTCCCAGCAGGAGCTCGCCGAGCAGGCGGACGAGGTGCTGCCCTCCGGGATCGACGCCGTCACCGGCGAGGACGCCGCCGACGCGGCGGCCAGCGACCTGCTGGAGGCGGTCTCGTTCCTGACCACCTTCCTGCTCATCTTCGCCGGCATCGCGCTGGTGGTCGGCTCGTTCCTGATCGTCAACACCTTCTCGATCCTGGTCGCCCAGCGCAGCCGCGAGCTGGCGCTGCTGCGTGCGCTGGGGGCCAGCCGGGGGCAGGTGGTGCGCTCGGTGCTGCTCGAGGCTCTGATCCTCGGTGCCGTCGGCGCCACCCTCGGCCTGGGGCTCGGGGTGCTCCTGGCGCGCGGGATCGCCGCGGTCGTGGGCCGCTTCGGGCTCGACCTCAGCGGTCAGGAGCTGGTGCTGGCCCCGCGCACCGTGCTGGCGGCGTACGCCGTCGGCGTCGTGGTCACCGTGGTCGCGGCGTACTTCCCGGCCCGGCGCACCGGCCGGATCGCGCCGGTGCAGGCGCTGCGCGACGACGTGGCGCTGCCCGAGACCTCGCTGCGGCGCCGCTTCGCCCTCGGCCTGGCCCTGGTCGCGCTGGGGGCGCTGGCGATGGTGGCCGGGCTCGGCGCGCTCGACGGCGTGCTGGACGTGCCGCGCCGGGGATGGGTGCTGGGTGCCGGCGTGCTGGCGGTGCTGCTCGGGGTGAGCGCCGCCAGCCCGGTGCTGGGACGCCCGCTGCTGGACCTGGCCCGGGCGGTCCTGGCCCGGGTCTTCGGGTTCGTCGGGCTGTTGGCGGGCCAGAACGCGCTGCGCAATCCGCGGCGTACGACCGCGACCGCCTCGGCGCTGATGATCGGGCTGACCCTGGCCTGCACGATGGCGATCATCGGGAACTCGGCGAAGGCGAGCGTCGACCGTGCCATCGAGGAGAGCTTCGTCGGCGACTTCGTGGTCAGCAGGCTGTTCGGGGCGCCGTTCTCACCCGACGTCGCCGAGGAGATGAGCGAGGTGCCCGGGGTGCGGCGGGTGGTCCGTGAGCGCTTCGGGGCCGGGCTGCGGGACGGCTCCCAGGTCGCGCTGGCGGCGACCGACCCCGGGGAGATCGACTCCCTGGAGCTGGCGGTGACCCACGGGGAGCCCACGCTGCGGGCCGGCTCGGTGCTGGTGCAGGAGTCCTGGGCCGACGACGAGGGCGTCGCCGTCGGCGACGAGCTGGACCTGCAGGTGCCCACCGGGACGGTCACCTGGCGGGTGGCGGGGACCTTCGAGGACAACCCGGTCGTCTTCGCCCCCGTCCTGACGAGCGTCGAGGACCTGGTCGCGGCCGGCTTCCAGGACCGCGACAACGCGCTGATCGTCTTCGGCGCCCCCGGCACCGACGTCGCCGCGCTGCAGGCCCGGCTGGACGACGTGGTCGCCGACCAGCCCGCGGTGACCGTCAAGGACCAGGCCGAGTTCGCCGCGGAGCAGCGCGAGCCGATCGACAACCTGGTGCTGACGATCTTCGCGCTGCTGGGGCTGGCCCTGGTGATCGCGGTGCTGGGCATCGTCAACACCCTCGCCTTGTCGGTCATCGAGCGCACCCGCGAGATCGGGCTGCTGCGTGCGATCGGGCTCTCCCGTGCCCAGCTGCGCCGGATGATCACCTTGGAGTCGGTGGTGATCTCGCTGCTGGGCGCCGTGCTCGGGGTGGTGCTGGGGGTGATCTTCGGGGTGGCGCTGATGCGCGCGCTGCGCGACCAGGGCCTGGAGGTCATCAGCGTGCCGACCGGGCAGCTCGCGGTGTTCCTGGCGCTGGCGATCGTGGTCGGGGTGCTCGCCGCCGTGTTTCCCGCGCGCCGCGCGGCGCGGCTCGACGTACTGACAGCGATCGCGACCGACTGAGCCATTTCGTATATGAAATCGTCCATTCAGGTGACGGCCCGCGTGAGCGGACCCTAGTGTCGGACCCGTGGAGCTCACCGTGCAGACCGATGGACGCAGCCTCAAGCACGTGCAGGTGCGTGAGTACGTCAGGTCCCTCGTCGCCGGGGCCGAACCCGGCACCCCGGCCCCCTCGGAGCGCGAGCTGGTGCACCTCTTCGGGGTCGCGCGGATGACCGTGCGCCAGGCGATGGACGCCCTGGTGGTCGAGGGGCTCCTGGAGCGCGTGCCCGGGCGCGGCACGTTCGTGGCCCGGCCGCGACGCGCGGCCAGCCAGATCCTCGGCTACACCGAGGAGATGACCCGCCGGGGCCTGCAGCCGGAGTCCCAGACCCTGCTCGCCCGCCGTGAGCAGGCCGGCCCCGGGGTCGCCCGCGCGCTCGCCCTCACCGAGGGCGACGCCGTCCTGCACTGGCGTCGGCTGCGGCGCGCCGACGGCGCGCCGATGTGCATCGAGGACGCCTACCTCAACGAGGTGCTGCTGCCCGGGTTCCTGCAGTCCGGCATGCCCACCAGCCTGTACGACGCCCTCGGCGCCCGCGGACTGCGCCCGACCTGGGCCGAGGACTCGGTGACCGCCGACCTCGCCAAGGCCGAGGAGGCCACGCTGCTCGAGATCGACCGCGGCGCCCCGGTGCTGCGGCACGCGCGTCGCGCGCTCGTCGGGGAGACGGTCGTGGAGGTCTCGCGCACCGTGCACCGCGCCGACCGCTACACCCTCTACGTGCAGCTGGGCCAGGACGACTGAGGCTCGCTCCTCAGGTGAGCTGACCGAGCGCGGCGACCGGCTCGCCGGTCTCCTCGCAGACCCACAGCGGGTCCGGTCCGCCGAGATCGGGCTGGATGTAGAGCGAGTGCTGCGGGGCGTCGTCGCCGCACGCCAGGCACACCGGCCAGCGGCCCTCGGTCTCGAGCAGCGCGTCCTGGACGTCCTGGGCGACCAGCCCGGCGACGTACACCTGACCCTCGGGCCACTGCTCGGCCCACCAGGTGCGGGCGGAGACGGCGTCCTCCAGGGCGCTGACCGCCCCGGGGGTCGCGCGCTGCCGGGCTTCGAGGTCGGCGAGCACCCGGGCCCTGGCATCGAAGAGCAGTGCGTTGTCCACACCCCCATTGTGCGGTCGTTTCAAGGGCGACGGTGCCCGGGCAGCCCTTGAGGGTCGGTCGCACGCGGCGGCCGCGGGGTGGAGGAGGCGCGACATGGCGGCTGGGGACGTGTTCGTGGAGCGGTGGCTGGACCTGCGGCGAGTGCCGGAGGTGATGGACGACGCCGCGGGGCAGGCCGCGACGATCGTCGAGCACGCGGTGACCTGGGTGGCGCGCCGCGACGGCTTCGAGCCGAGCCCGGTGTGCCTGCTGCGGCCGCTGGCCGAGGCAATGGACCAGGTGGCCGCCGCGTTCGAGGAGCTCGGTCGTCGTTTCGCCGGGCAGTGGCAGGAGGTCCGCGACGCGGTCGTGGCGAGCACCGCCGAGCTCGAGCGCGCCGACCGGGTCGCGGCGCAGGACGCCGCGCGGGTGCACGCCCAGCTGCCTGGGGCGGCCTGAGATGGCCGTTCCCACGCTGGTCGACATCACCCTGGCCCCGCCGGCGCCCGGCACCCGCGAGATCGCGCACGACCCCACCTTCATGGCCTGGGACGCGACCTTCTCGGAGCTGCGCGACGTGGCGAACCTCGGCATCGACGCGCTCAACAAGGCCGGCGCCGGCCTGCCCCGGCTGCCCGAGGAGAGCCTCGAGGAGCTGATCGTCCGGCCGCTGTCCGGCGACTACGCCGCGATCCGGCAGAACGCCAACGCCTGCGGCGACGTCCGCTCCGCGCTGCACGTGTGGGCCGACAACCTGCTGCGGCTCTCGGTCGGCGTCGACCCGGCCTGGGGCGGGCAGGCGGCGACGGCGTACGTCGTGCAGGTCAACCTGCTCGGGCTGGCCGGGCGGGCCGTGGCGGAGCTGGTCGGCGCGGGTGCCGAGGTGCTGGAGGTGGTCGCCGGCTTCGTCGAGCGGCTGGCGGTGGAGGTCGAGCGGCTCCTCGTGGACCTCGGCCAGGCCCTGTTCCGGCTGGTCGCCAAGCTCAGCTCCAAGGTGGCCGGCCCGGTGGGCTGGGCCGCGTTCGCCGCCGAGCTGGTGACCCGCGGTCTCGACGCGGTCACCGACATCATCGACGATGTCCGGCTCGTGGTGGACCTGGTGCGCACCCTGCTGGACCTGCGCGACACGGTCACCGCGTGGGTGAGCGAGCAACGCGAGCGCCTCGCGCTCTTCGCCGAGCTGCCGGGGCTGATGTCGCGGTGAGCGGCTCGGCGCAGGAGGCGGTGGAACGGGTCCTGGCCCGCGGCGCGCTGCTGCACGACCGGGCGCGCGCCCTCGAACGTGCGGGCCACGGCGACCCGGTGGTCCGCGCCGCGCTGCGCAGCGCCCTGCACGAGGCGACCGGGCCCGAGGCCCCGCTGGTCCCACGCACGGTGGGGGACCGGGTGCGCCGCGGCACCCTCACCTGGGACCGGGTGTGGCAGGACCCGCAGGAGGTCGGGCCCGAGGCGGTGCTGGTGGTGCGACGGGCGCTCGCCGCGCTGGCGCGCTCTGCGCGCGAGCAGGGCCTGGGGTCCTAGCATCGAGCCATGACCACCGCGCCGCCGCTGCTCGAGGTGACGGTGCTGCACGAGCGCGACGTGCCCGGCGCCGTGAACGGCGGCGCCGACCGGCTGCACCTGGTGAGCCACGCGGGCGGCCCGGAGGACGGGCCGACCTCCCCGGAGCCCGCGACCGTGTCGGCGGTCTGCCGGGCGAGCGAGGTCCCGGTCTTCGTGCTGCTGCGGCTCAACGGGTCCTGGACCACCACCGGCGGTGAGCTGACCCGGCTCGCCGGCCTCGCCCACGACTACCTCGGCGCCGGCGCGGCCGGGGTCTCCTTCGGGTTCCTCGACGTCGACCTGGGCATCGACACCGGCGTGTGCGTCGAGCTCGCCCGGACGCTGCGCGGGGTCCCGTGGACCTTCCACCGCGGCTTCGACGCGGCGCTGGAGCCGCAGCGTGCCTGGCGCGACGTCGCCGGTCTGCCCGGGCTGGTCGGGGTGCGCTCGGCCGGCTCGCTGCGCGGCATGCAGTCCGGCATCGACGAGCTGCTCGCGACGGTCGCCGACGACCCGGTCGCGGCGCGGCTGCTGGTGGCCGGGGGCGGGCTGCTCGCCGAGCACGTCCCGTGGCTGCTGCGCGCGGGGGTGGGCCAGTTCCACCTCGGGCGCCAGACCCGGCCCGGCGCGACGTACCGCTCCTACGTCGACGCGGGGCACGTGCGCTCGTGGCGCCTGCTGCTCGACGACGCCGCCGAGCGGATCCGATGATCCTGCTCGACCCGCCGCACGTCCCGGGGCACGGCCGGTTCTGGTCGCACCTGGCCAGTGACGCCTCCTTCGAGGAGCTGCACCGCTTCGCCCGCGGCGTCGGCATCCCCGAGCGCGGCTTCGACCGCGACCACTACGACGTGCCGTCGGAGTGGTACGACGACCTGCTCGCTGCCGGCGCCACCCCGGTCTCCTCGCGCGAGCTGGTCGCCCGCCTCAACGCCGCCGGCCTGCGCCGCCGCAAGACCCCGCGCCCCCGCTGATCCTTCGCCGAGTCGGCGCCAATGGTGCGCCGAGTCGGCGCCAATGGCGGCGGGGTCAGTCGATCAGCGCGAGGAGGCCGGTCAGCTCGTTCTCGAGGTTCGCCCGGGCAGGCACCTCCCAGCGCTCCAGGGCGTACGGCGTGCGGAACAGGCGCTCCTTGGCTGCCAGGCCCTGCAGCACCTGGGCCCGCCCAACCCGGAAGGTCGCGTCGTCGAGGTGGTCGTACTCCACGCGGACGGCGGCGGCGTAGGCGGCGTACCGCTCGGGAGGGGCGGCGAGGATCGCGAGGTCGGCGTCGGACAGCGCGCACCCGTTGGCGTCGTCGGGCGCCGGGTCGTGGGTCTCGGTCAGCCGCACCAGGCGAGCCACCTCGGCGACCTCCACGTCGTCGAGCAGCCCCACCAGCGCGTCCTCCGCCCAGGCAGCGGAGCGTTCTTCGGCGTCGCGCTCCCCGTCGTACACCGCGTCGTGGAACCACGCCGCCAGCAGCACCGGCACCGGGTCGTAGACGAAGCCGGCACGAGCCAGCTCGCTGAGACGCCGCAGCACCTCAGCCAGGTGCTGCACGTCGTGGTAGCCCCGGCTCGGGTCGGCGTACGCCGCGTGCAGTGCGTCGCGCAGCTCGGGGGCGTCGGGCAGGGGCCAATGATCCGCAGGGTCCACGGCTCCATCTAAGCAAGCCGCTACGGTGTCGCCAACCAGCACGCCGGACAGATCCCAGGAGACGACAGATGGCAGTGACCCCCGAGCGGATCCGCGCGGTCGTGGAGCAGTACGTCGAGCTCGTCGGCCGCGGGGCCGCCGACGAGATCGCCGGGCTGTACGCCGACGACGCGAGCGTCGAGGACCCGGTTGGCAGCGAGCCGCTGACCACCCGGGAGCAGATCCGGGAGTTCTACGGCAACCTCAGCGGGGCCGACATCAGCACCCGGTTGATCGACGTGCGCATCTGCGGCAATGAGGCGGTCTTCCACTTCGAGGTGGCCACCCGGGCCGGCGAGGCGTCCTACACGGTCGCGCCCTTCGATGTGATGACCTTCGACGAGCAGGGCCGGATCACCTCGATGCGCGCCTTCTGGAGCCAGACGGACATGAAGGTCAGCTGACCGGGTCCACCGTCGGCGTCGGCGTCGGCGTCGGCGTTACGGTCACCGTGACGGTTGGCGTCGGGGTCGGCGTCGGGCTCGGGGTCGGAGTCGGGGTCGGCTCCGCGGTGGGCGTGGGCGTGGGCGTCGGCGTGGGTGTCGGCGCGGCCGGCCGGCACTGGGTCGGCTGGCCCGAGGCGGTGGAGCGGGGCAGGAGCAGGATGCCCACGGAGGTGCCGCGCCCGGTCGTGACCGACACGTTGGCACGCCGGTAGGACGTGAACATGCAGTAGCTGGTGCGGGTGGTCATCCACCCGCCGCGGTCGGCCTGCGGGTTGGCGACCACTGTCAGGCCGGTCTGGGTCGTCAGCTGACCGCTGAACTGGAACCGGCCACGGGAGTCGGCGGTCGTGGTGGCGAGCTTGGTCCCGGCCCGGTCGAAGAGCATGACCTCCGCGCTGGCCAACGCGAAGGACGGGTCGGCGCCGTCCGCCACCGTTCCGCTCACCCAGGCTCCTCGCCTGGTCCACACGAACGTGCTCGCCAGGTCGGCGCGCCCGGCGCGGACCCGGGCGCCGCGGACCCGGCCGTTCTGGGGGAGATAGCTGCCGACGCCGGGCGCCACCATCGTGTAGCCGCCAGGGTGCAGGCCGCGGAAGGTGACGGTGCCGTCCCGGCGGCTGCGCGCGCTCCACCACTGTCCGCTCGCCTTGCTCACCACGGTGACGGTGACGCGCTGACGGACCTTGGAGCCGGCGACCCGGTCGTAGCGCAGGTCGACGAGGAGGGTGCCGCCGCGGGTGCGCAGGTGCGGGTTCACGTTGCGGACCTGGCCGAGCTTGAGCCCGCCGGCCCAGGCGCTCTTGTCGACCCAGGTTCCGGTGCGGTCCCAGGTGAACAGCGAGTACCGCCCCGGCGGCAGGCCGCCGACGGCGAACTCGCCCCGCGCGTTGGCCTTGGTCTCGAAGGACTGCTCCCCGGCGTTGGCGGCGATCACCTTCGCGCCGGGCAGCACCTTGCCGCCGCCGCGGGCGACGCCGGTGATGCCGGCTCCGCGGACGAGTCGCACGTTGCGCTGCACCTTGTGACCGGCACGCACCGTGACGGTGAGGTCACCGGGGGCGTACTTGGTCAGGTCGTACGCCGGGCGCTGGTCGACGAACTGCAGGCGGTAGGTGCCCGGGGCGATGCTGAGGGTGTAGATGCCGTTGCGCACGGTCTTCTGGCCGAGGTAGCGCCAGTCCTTGCTGAACCACAGCATCTTCAGCCGCGGCGCGGTCCGCTGGGGGCCGGTGATCTCGCCGACCACCGTGCCGGTGCTCGGGACACCCGTCGCGGGCGGCGGTGTCGCGACCGCGAGCAGCAGGCCCGCGACGAGCGCGACGAGCGCGAGCAGGACGGGCACGCGACGGATCCGCAGGTTCTCCACAGGGTGGAGCCTAGGGAAGCCCGCTGATGCGCACTCTCAAGTTCTGCGAAGGCTCTCCTCAAGATCCTCCGGGCCGTCCACCGGCGCCGGCTGCATCGCCCAGCGGATGGTGCCGGTGGCCAGCGACCCCAGCGCCCGGACGACGGTGCGCTCGGTCACCGGCAGCCAGGGCAGCCGCAGCGGCCGGCGGGTCCACGCGGGCATCAGCGCGACCGCGGCCGCGCCCAGCACGGCGTACGGCGGGCGGGCCGCGAGCGGCAGCGGCGGGTGCAGCAACACGTGGGCGACCGCCTCGCGGGCCTCGGGGGTGGCGCGCAGCTCGGGGCGGTAGGAGGCCAGCGTGGCGGCCAGCTCCTCGGTGGTCGTCGGCGGGTCGACCACGCCCAGGCGGCGGCCGACCTCGGCGAGCTTGGCGAGGTAGGTGTCGCGGCCCGCGGCGTCGAGGCGCGTGTGGCCGTAGACGTCGTGGGCGCGCAGGAAGCTGTCCGCCTCCGCGGCATGCACCCAGCCCAGCAGGTGCGGGTCGGAGGCGGCGTACGGCGTCCCGTCGGGCATCGTGCCGCGCACCCGCTCGTGGATGCGGCGGACCCGGGCGATCGCGGCCTCCGCGTCCTCGACGTGGCCGAAGGTCGTGGTGGCCAGGAACGTGCTGGTGCGCGCCAGCCGGCCCCAGGTGTCGACGCGGTAGTCGGAGTGCTCGGCGACGCCGCGCATGGCGGCCGGGTGGAGGGTCTGGAGCAGCAGGGCGCGCAGGCCGCCGACGAACATCGAGGCGTCGCCGTGCACCGTGGTGATCGGCGAGCCCGCCTCGAACAGACGTGGTCCGGGGCGACCGTGGATGCGCTGCCTGTTCACGTCGCCGTCCGAGCCGGCGACGCGCTGGAAGATGGCCTGTCCGAGCTGGTCCCGCACGCCCATGTCGGCCAGCGTACGGATCACGGCCTGAGAACGGCGTCGGCCGCCGCGAGCGGGGCTCGCGGCGGCCGGAAGCGAGGGCCGAGGAGGTGGCTCAGGCCGACCAGGCACGCACCCAGATCGCGTTCGCGGAGCTGCCCAGGCGCTCGAGGGAGCCCTCCGAGGGCGCGGCGGCGACGTCGGTGACGACGTACCCGAGCTCCCCGGAGGTGGCCAGGGTCTGGCCGGTGACGTTGTCGCCCTGCTCGGCGAGCAGGTCGTTGAGCTTGGCGAGCACGCCCGGCACGTTGCGGTGCAGGAAGCCGAGCCGGTGCTGGCCCGAGGCCAGCGGCGGCGTGGCGACGGCAGGCATGTTGACCGACAGGGCGGTGCTGCCCTCGAGAGCGAAGGAGACGAGCTTGCCGGACACGAAGCGCCCGATCTCCTCCTGCGCCTCCTGGGTGGAGCCGCCGACGTGCGGGGTGAGGATCACGTTGTCCAGGCCGCGCAGCACGGACTCGAACTCGTCGCCCTGGGCCTTCGGCTCGACCGGGAAGACGTCGAGCGCGGCGCCGGCGAGGTGCCCGGACTGCAGGTGGTCGCGCAGCGCGTGGTCGTCGACGACCATGCCGCGCGAGGCGTTGATGAACAGCGCCCGCGGCTTCATCTGGGAGAACTGGGTGGCGCCGAAGAGACCGGCGTTGCCGGGGCGGCCGTCGATGTGCAGGCTCACGACGTCGGAGATCGCGAGCAGCTCCTCGAGGCTGTTCATCCGGCGGGCGTTGCCGTGGGCCGGGCGATCGGCGGTGTCGTAGAAGACGACCTGCATGCCGAGCGCCTCGGCGACTGTGGAGAGCTGGGTGCCGATGTTGCCGTACCCGACGATGCCCAGGATCCGGCCGCGCACCTCGTGGCTGCCCTTCGCGGACTTGTCCCACACGCCGGCGTGCATCCGCTCGATCTTCTCGGGCAGGCGGCGCGCGAGCGCGATGATCTCGCCGATCACGAGCTCGACCACGCTGCGGGTGTTGGAGTACGGCGCGTTGAAGACCGCGACACCGCGCGCGGAGGCGGCGGCCAGGTCGACCTGGTTGGTGCCGATGCAGAAGCAGCCGATCGCGAGCAGGTCCGGCGCGGCGGCCAGCACCTTCTCCGTCACCGTGGTGTTGGAGCGGATGCCCAGCATCGACACTCCGGGCAGGGCGGCGATGAGCTCGTCCTCGGAGAGCGAGCGGCTCAGCAGCTCGACCTCGAAGCCACGGGCCTCGAGCTGCTCGACGGCGACGGGATGGATGTTCTCCAGCAGCAGGACCTTCACGGTTACTCACTGTAGGACTGCGCCGCGCTCCGGGCCTGATCGGGCCGGTCCTCGGACGGGGTGCGTGACGTACGGCGCACCGGTGCCCCCCTCCCCATGTAACGCGGGGTTATCGACGCTGCACACGTGGTGTACGCCGTGGGAAGCGTCCACAGCACGATGTCAGTCGTCCGCCGCGGCACCCCGGGAAACCGGTGGCCCGGGGAGACCCCGGGTGTCTAACGTCGCGGCCATGACCCCGGACCCCGACTCCTTCCTCGCCCTGGCGCGCAGCTCGCCGTGGCGCTGGACCACGCTGCACCTGGCGCACCGGTCCGGGTTCGCGGGGGCGTGCGAGGCCTGGATACGTCGTCCGGGCGCGCTGCTGGTGCGCGACAGCGAGGGCCGGTGGCACCGGGAGAGCGGGCTGCCCTACACCCGCGGCACGCTCATGGTCTTCACCGCCGAGGGGACCCCGCCCCCGGACCCGGTGCCGGAGCACACCTCGGTGCTCCCGCACCAGATCGCCCCGCCGTTGCGCGCCGACGGGCTGGTCGAGTGGCGCCCCGAGCGCCTCGACCTCGACTACGACGACCCGATGTACACCAACTACAGCTGGGTCGCGATGCTCGACCCGGTCGAGCTGAGCCACCACGTGGCGGTGGACCGGCTGCGTACCGACGTCGTCGCGGACCGTCCGGCGTGGCGGGCCGACCTGCGGGCGTTGCCCGGCTACGACCCGCGGTGCGGCGGCAACTGCTGCGAGCTGCTCTACAGCGAGGCGGGGATGCGCGCGGACCTCGACGAGGACGAGGAGGTGCCGCCGAGCTGGCGGGGCCGGTCCTACCCCGACCACTACGACGTCGCCCTGGACGTGCAGACCGGCGTGGTCGTGCGCTGCCTCCCGGTCGGCGGCCCCGACGACGCGCCCTGGCTGGAGAACGACATCCTCGAGGTCGACGCCGACCTCGACGATCTGTTCGACGGCCCCGGGACGAGCTGACGGCGTCGCTGGCCGCCACACCCGCCGACTCGCGCAACCAGTGGCGCCGACTCGCGGAAAGGGGTCAGGCCGGCAGGTCCTCGGCGTCCAGGATCCGGTAGGCGTAGCCCTGCTCGGCGAGGAAGCGCTGGCGGTTCTGGGCGAACTCCGCATCGACGGTGTCGCGGGAGACGATCGTGTAGAAGTGCGCGGACTTGCCCTCCGACTTCGGGCGCAGCAGCCGGCCGAGGCGCTGGGCCTCCTCCTGGCGCGAGCCGAACGAGCCGGACACCTGGATCGCCACCTCGGCGGAGGGCAGGTCGATGGAGAAGTTCGCGACCTTGCTGACCACCAGCAGCCCGATCTCCCCGGAGCGGAAGGCGTCGAAGAGGCGCTGGCGCTCCTTCACGGTCGTCTCGCCCTTGATCACCGGGGCGTCGAGCTCGGCGGCGAGCTCGTCGAGCTGGTCGATGTACTGCCCGATCACCAGCGTCGGCTGACCGGGGTGGGCGGCCACGATGTCGCGCACCACCCGGGTCTTCTCCGCGGTGCAGGAGGCGAGGCGGTAGCGCTCCTCGGGCTCCGCGGTCGCATAGACCAGCCGCTCCGCGCTCGGCAGCGTCACCCGCACCTCCACGCAGTCGGCGGGCGCGATCCAGCCCTGCGACTCGATGTCCTTCCACGGCGCGTCGTACCGCTTGGGCCCGATGAGGGAGAACACGTCGCCCTCGCGGCCGTCCTCGCGCACCAGCGTCGCGGTCAGCCCGATCCGGCGGCGGGCCTGGAGGTCGGCGGTCATCCGGAAGATCGGCGCGGGCAGCAGGTGCACCTCGTCGTACACGATCAGGCCCCAGTCGCGGGCGTCGAGCAGGTCCAGGTGCGGGTAGGCGCCCTTGCGACGCAGCGTCAGCACCTGGTACGTCGCGATCGTGACCGGCCGGATCTCCTTGACGGCGCCGGAGTACTCGCCGATCTCGTCCTCGGTCAGCGAGGTGCGCTTGACCAGCTCGTCCTTCCACTGCCGGGCGCTCACGGTGTTGGTGACCAGGATCAGGGTGGTCGCCTGGGCGTGCGCCATCGCCGCGGCCCCGACGATCGTCTTGCCGGCGCCGCAGGGCAGCACGACCACACCGGACCCGCCGTGCCAGAACGACTCGGCGGCGTCGCGCTGGTAGTCGCGCAGCTCCCAGCCGTCCTCGACCAGCGAGATCGCGTGCGCCTCGCCGTCGACGTACCCGGCGAAGTCCTCGGCCGGCCAGCCGAGCTTGAGCAGCGCCTGCTTGAGGTTGCCGCGCTCGGAGGGGTGCACGACGACGGTGTCGTCGTCGAGGCGGTCGCCGAGCATCCCCTTGATCTTCTTGGCGCGCAGCACCTCCTCGAGCACCGGCCGGTCGGTGCTGGAGAGCACCAGACCGTGTGTGGGGTGCTTCTCCAGGCGCAGCCGGCCGTAGCGGGCCATCGTCTCGGCGACGTCGACCAGCAGCGCGTGCGGTACGGCGTAGCGGCTGTAGGCCAGCAGCGTGTCGACGACCTGCTCGGCGTCGTGGCCGGCGGCGCGGGCGTTCCACAGCCCGAGCGGGGTGAGGCGGTAGGTGTGGATGTGCTCGGGACTGCGCTCGAGCTCGGCGAACGGCGCGATCGCCTTGCGGCAGTCCGCGGCACGCTCGTGGTCGATCTCGAGCAGCAGGGTCTTGTCCGACTGGACGATGAGGGGGCCGTCGTTCACCCGGCGAGTGTACGGAGCGGGCCGATGCGCGTCCCGGTCGTCGGCTCAGTCCGGGACGGGGCGGACCACGGAGATGCGGTGCACCGCGAAGGTGCGCACGTCGTCGGAGCGGTGGTCGTGGGCCGTGAGCTGCCCGCCCTCCACCGAGATCGGGTCGACCACGCGCTCGGTGGAGGTGCCGTGGTTGTCGACGTAGCCGATCAGCACGCTGGTGCGGGTCTCGACGGCCTCGCGCAGCGCGGCCAGCGAGCCGCTCGGGGTCAGCGGGGCGGCGGCACCGGTCGGGCGGGCATCGGCGGCCCGGTCCCCGGAGCGGATCGCGGTGACCACCGCGGCGACGGTGGCGGTGGCCCGCGCCGCGCTGGCGCCGGCGCTGCGGCGGTGCTCCTTGGGGGTGCGGGCCCGCAGCAGGTCCGGGCGCGAGACGCGCACCGTGCCGTCCGGGGCCTCGACCACCGGCGCGGCGCCGAGGTCGCGCAGCCGGGGCAGCAGCACGTCGATCGGGGTGTCGCTGATCAGCACCGTGGGCGCGATGCGGCGCAGGCCGAGCGAGGCGGCGCGCGGGTGGTGCAGCAGCTCGGCGAGCGCGGTCTCGTCGTCGGCGCGCAGGAACGCCTCCGCGTGCCCGACCCGGATCGTGCCGAAGGTCCGGGCGGTGTCGTCGACGAGGTAGGTCAGCGGCTGCGGCACCGGGGTGCGCGAGACCGAGGCGAGGAACTCGTGCAGCTCGGCCGCGCCCCAGCCGGTGTCCAGGGCGCGGCGTACCGACCCCGGCGTGAAGCGGTACGTCGTCGCGCCGCCGCGCGACTCCACGTCGGCGACGAGCGCCAGGCGGCGCGCGAGGGTGGACTCCAGCGGTCCGGGGGCGACGGCGGTCAGGTCGGCCTGGAGCAGCACGTGGTCGACCGGCTCGGGCATCAGCCGGGTCAGGGCGGGCACCGGGTCCGCGCCGTCGAGCAGCTGCCGGGCGGGGCCGGACAGGCCGCCGAGCGCGGTGACGCCGAGCGCCGCGGCCTCGTCGAGGGACCAGGCGACCAGCTCGGCGCGGGTGCGCGGCCGGCGCGGGCGCAGCCAGGCCAGCCGGGCCACCAGTGACGGCGTGCCGGTGCCGGTGGCCAGGACCCGGTCGCGCGGCAGCGCGGCCAGCTCGCCGAGCGTCATCCGCCGGGTCTCCACCACGTGGGTGCCGGCGAGGTCGGGGGCCAGCGCGTTCCAGGTCTTGCCGGCGTTGTCGCGGGTGCCGACCAGGCCGGGCAGGCGGGGGGAGGCCAGCCAGGCGCGGACCAGGGCGGTCCAGCGCTCGGCCGGGGTGGTGGCGATCCACAGGTCGAAGGCGTCGGTCGGGACCCAGGCCGGGTTGCCGTTCGGGTCCGCGGCGGTGGCGAGCAGCCCCGCGGCGGAGGCCACCTCGACGACCAGCGCCGCCGTCGGCTCGTCGACGTGCAGCAGCAGGGCCGTCGCCCGCAGGTCGCGCACCCCGAGGCCGCCGCTGCGCAGTGCGGTGGGCGGGTGCGTGCTCCAGTGGTCGAGCAGCAGCTCCACGCGGCGTACCGCCTCGAAGGCGGTGCCGGCCGCGGCCCGGTCGACGAGGTCGCCGGCGCGCTCGCTGGTCACCAGCGCAGGCGGGGAGCCGACGCTCTCGCGGGTGGTGTGCCCGCCCCGCAGCGCGAGGCCGACCTCGCCGGGCAGCACGACGACACCGCCGCCGCGAGGCACCAGCAGCCGGCGGGCCAGCAGCTCCTCGGCGGGGGTCCGTGCGTCGTCGACGCTGACCACGTGGCGGGAGGTGCCGGTGGTGGCCTCGCCGCCGTGCTCGGCCACGTGCTCGAGCAGGGTGCGGGCGGGCTCGGACAGCTCGCCCAGGCGCTTCTCGATCTCCGCGGGGGAGCGGGGCTCGGCGCTGCACGGCTGCAGACCGCTGGTCCCCGGCCCGGAGCCCAGCGCGTCGGCGACTCCGGTCAGCGGGCGCAGCCCCGCGGGGCTCTCCCAGACCAGGGCCAGGTCACCGAGCCGGGCCAGGGCGCCGGCGACGTCGGCGGGCTCGGCGTCGACCACCGCGGTCAGCTGCTCGGCGCGGGTGTGGCCGAGCACGACCAGGGCGTCGAGCACGGTCAGCTCGAGCAGGTCGAGCTGGTCGAGGGCGCGCAGCAGCGAGGACCGCACCGCGGCGCGCGAGGCGAGCTGGCTGGAGTCGTGGGGGACCGGGCTGGCCAGGTCGGGGCGGGCCTCGAGCAGGCGGGAGAGCCGCTCGTCGGACCAGCTGCGCAGCTGGTCGGCGAGGGAGCGGAAGCCGCTGGGTGTCGCAGGTCGTCCGGGCATCGTTTCCCACGCTATCGGCCCGCCGGCAGCGGGCGCGGGGAGGTCCGGCGAGCGGATCGCCAGGTGTCCTCCTCCACAGCGCGGCCCCGCCGCTGTGCGACGGGAAGCGCCGTCGCGCGGGGATGTGATGGGATCGAGTGAGCACCAGCCGTCAGCCCAGAAGGAGTGGGACGCCATGACCGACCCGACGCCGGAGACCGCCCGGCCGCCGCACAGCGGACCGCGGTCCTACCGCCCCGGGGAGTGGTACGCCGTCCTCGGCCCGCGCACGGTGCTGCTGCTGCCCCCCGACCAGCGCGCCCGCGCGGCCCGGCTGTGGGAGCTGGCCGACGAGGGCGCCGACCTCGAGGACCTCCTCGACGCGCTGCTCGCCGGCGGGCTGCGCTCGCTGTCCGGGTTCGCCCTGGCCGGGGTGGTCGAGGGCGGGGACACCCGGGTGCTGCTGCGCGGCCCGGTGCACGCCGAGCTCCGCGGCGCCGACGGGGTGGTCTCGCTGGACGGCACCGAGGCCTCGAGCTTCCTGGACCGGTGCGTCACGGGGGTCCAGCAGGTGACGCTGAGCGCCGGCGAGGCGAACGGCCCCGACCTGGTCCTCACCGACGGGCTGGTGCGGGCCGCCCGCGTCGACCATCCGCCGTACGTCGCGCCGGCGCCGGACCCGCCGCCGGCGCCTGCTGCCGCGGTGCAGACGCCGCCGGCCGCGCCGTCGCCCCCGCCTCCGCCCCCGAGCACCCCGCCGCCTCCGCCTCCGCCGGCGCCTGCTCCGCCGGCGCCCGGCGCCGTACCGTTCGGCGGTCCGGACACCGGGCCGATCGGGGCGGTGGACCCGGAGGCCGAGGCGCCCACGGCGCTCGACCTGCCCGCGGTCCCCGACTTCCCGCCGGTGCCGCCGCCGCCGATGGGCGGGCCCTCCCCGGTCCCGGCCACCCCGCCGCCCGGCGCACCGGTCGGATGGGGAGCCGGTCACCGCGAGGTCTCCTACCACCGCGGCGACGACGACCCCGGGCACCCGGCCGAGTCCGAGCCGTTCGCCCGGGAGGTGGAGGCGCCCGTGGCGCGACTGATCGTCTCCGACGGCACGGTCGTCGACGTGGACCGTCCGGTGCTCATCGGCCGGGCGCCCTCCGCGGGTCGCGCGATGTCGGGGGAGGACGCGCGGCTGGTGACCGTGCCGAGCCCGCACCAGGAGATCTCCGCGACCCACCTCGAGGTGAGCCCCGGGATCGGGGCCGACACCGGTTCGGCGGTGGTCACCGACCTCGGCTCGACCAACGGCAGCGTGCTGGCGCGTCCGGGCCTGCCGCCCGAGGCGCTCCAGCCGGGCATCGCGGCGCTGCTCGTCCCGGGCTCGCTGATCGACCTCGGTGACGGGGTCACCATCCAGGTCACCACGCCCTGACGGCCGAGCCGGTGCGCGAGCTGACCCGTTGTCCGCCGGCCGCGCTGGAGCGCCGCTTCCACGCCGCGGTCCTCGACCTGCTGGTCCTCGCGCTGGGTGCCCTCGCCCCGGCGTACGCCGTGCACCGGCTGGGCGCCGACCTGCCCACCGTCCTCGGGGTCGGGGTGGGGGCGCTGCTGGTGGCGGCGGTCCTGGAGGCGGTGGCGCTCGGGCTGACCGGCTCCTCACCGGGCCGGACGGCGCTCGGGATCCGGACGGTCGGCATCGATGGCGTCCCGGTCGGAGCAGGACCGGCGCTGCTGCGCGCGGCCGTGCTCGCCGTCGCCGGGGTCGCGACCCTCGGGGCCGGCCTCGCGGTGTTCGCCTGGACGGCGCTGGTCGACCCGAGCGGGTGGCGGCGGGGGTGGCACGACCGGCTTCTCGGCACGGTGGTCCTCGACCTGCGCCGCGCCCCCGCCGGGCCCGAGGACCAGGCACCCGCGCACCCGGCGCCGATCAACCTGACCGCGATGCGCCTCCTGCCCGCGCCGGCGCCGCTCGCGGCGACGTCCGCGGCGACCTCTGGGGCGACGTCCCGGGCGGCCTCCCGGAAAGCCTCCCGGACGGCCGCCCGGACCCTCCCTGCCCCGGTCGCGGCGTCCCCGGCCGCCGCGCGGTGGCGGGTCCGCTTCGACACCGGGGAGAGCTTCGTGGTCGAGGGGCTCACGCTGATCGGGGGCGACCCCGAGGCCGGCGTCGAGCCGGTACGGCGCCGGGTCGTGCTGGGCCCGGGGGACGCGTCGGTGTCGCGGACCGACGCCCGGCTGCAGGTGGTCGCCGGCGGGACCCTCGTGATCATGGACCGCGGGTCCACCCCCGGCACCGTCCTGCTGCGCGGCGGCGCCCCGCGCGAGCTCGCCCCCGGCCGACCCACCACCTTGCTCGCCCACGACCGGGTGCGCTTCGGGGCACACCTGATGGAGGTGCTCCGCGAGGGGTGAGCGCCGGGCCGCTGCCCGGGCGGTGGCCGGCTTGCTGAGTTAGGTGCGCAACCCCGGCACCCCCGCCCCCCGGCACCCCCGCCCCCCCGGCACCCCCGGGGCCAGGCACCACCCCGACGTCAGCGGGCGATCAGCACCGGCACCCGGGTGCGGGTGCCGGTCGCGCCGCGCCAGGTGACCACACCGTCGTCGAGGGGCCGCGCGCCGGAGGCGGGGCCGCTGACGCGCACGGTGTAGGTCGCGGACTCACCGGGGGCGAGGCGCACCGCGGCCGGGGTGACCCGGACGTCGTAGCGCCCGAAGCCGGAGGCGGCGGAGGAGAAGTAGAGCGGCTGGTCGCCGACGTTGGTGATGGTGCGGCGCGCGACCTCGCGGCCCTCGCGCAGCACGATCGAGGGGGTGTTGAGGTGCCGGCCGAGGGTGCCTTCCAGCCAGCGGCGGTAGTCGCCCGGGTCGAGGTCGTGCACCAGCCCCGGGCGCGGGGCGAGGTCGGGCTGCAGGCGCCCGGCTCCGGTGCGCAGCACCGGCCCCGGCACCGCGGCGCTCGTGGTGGCGAGCGCCGAGCGCACGGCGGCGGCCGACCAGTCGCGGCGGGCACGGAGCCGCGCGGCGACGCCGCTGGTGTACGCCGCGGCCGCCGAGGTGCCGCTCGTGAAGTCCCAGCGTTCCGCGCGTGCACCGGGCGGTACGGCGCTGAGCAGCCCGGTGGCGGGGGCGAGCAGGTCGGGCTTGAGGACGGCCGCGGCCGGGTCGCCGGCGGGGGAGAACCCGGCGACCTTCGAGCCTGCCCGGCGCTCGCCGTCGGGGCGCAGGGTCACCAGACCGCCGGGGTGCGCACGCGCCCAGGCGCGCAGCCGGGCGCCCTGGTCCCGGCCGAGGTGCACGCTCGGCACGCTGTGCAGGTCGGCATCCACCGAGCCGCGCCGGGTGTTGATCAGCACCATGCCCGCTCCATCGGCCAGCTCGACGGCGGCGGACTTGTCGACGCGGCCGACCAGGCCGCGCTCGCACACCACGACCGCGCCGCGCACCTGCGCTGTGTCGAGGCTCGCGGGAGCGCACTGGCGGGCCCGGTCTCGGTCGACCCCGGGCGCGGGGGCGGCCGCGCCGAGCACCAGCGGCGCCGGACCGACCCGGTGGGAGGAGGCCATCGCGCCGGGGAGCTCGGTGCCGTCGCCCAGGACCACCCGGCCGCGGCGCTGGACGCCGGCGGTGCCGCCGACCGTGGTGACCCACGGCGCGGGGTGCGCCGCCCCGGACCGCGTGCCGGAGTTGCCCGCCGCGGCCACCACCACGATGTCGGCCTCGGCGGCGCCGAGCAGGGCGCGCTCGACCGTGTCGATGCGCCCGGGGGTGGTCGTCGACCCGCCGACCGCGAGGCTGAGCACGTCGACCCCATCGGCGGTGGCCCGGTCGATCGCCGTGACCAGGTCGGCGCTCGCGCAGCCGTCGTCGGCGGGGTCGGGTGCGGTCCAGCAGGCCTTGTAGACGGAGAGGCGCGCCTGCGGAGCGGCTCCGGAGTGGCGCCCGAGGTCCTCGCGCCCCACCCGCACCGTCACGTCGTCGTTGCCCGCGGCGATCGATGCGATGCGGGTGCCGTGCCCGTGGTCGTCGCGCGGGGAGAGCGAGGACGCTGCGCGCAGCCGGTCGCGGCCGAACCCCTCGACGTACCACTGGGCGGCCAGCACCTTGTCGGTGCACGCGGAGGCGTCCCAGTCCGCCCCGGTCGCGCAGGAGCCGCGGAAGTCGCGGGGCTCGCGGCCCAGGCCGGGGGATCCGGAGAAGACGGGTCCGTCCGAGTGCAGCCCGGTGTCGACCAGGCCGATCACGGTCCCCGCGCCGCCGGTGTCGCGTCCCGGGCCCGGAGTAGCGCCGACCACCGAGGCGCGGGTACCGGCGAGCGGCCGCACGGTGTTGGGCTCGACCAGGGCCACCTCGGGGTCGGCGCGCAGCGCGCGCACCTGCGCGTCGGTGAGCTCGACGGCGACCCCGCTCAACGCGGTCGTCCAGCGATAGACCGGCTCGGGGGCGGCGACGCGGTCCAGCACCCGCTGCTGGCGCGCCAGCTCGCGCGCCGGGCCGGTGGGGAACGTCCGGTCGGCCCCGGCCGATCCCGGCCCGGTCAGGGTCACCAGGTGCAGGCGCACCCCGTCGGCCTCCGCGGCGCCGGGGGCGCCCGGCGCGGCCGCGGCCGAGGCGGGGGAGAGACCAGGCGCAGCGACCCCGCCGCCGGCGACCAGTGCAGCGACCAGTGCAGCGACCAGTGCAGCGACCAGCGCACGGCCACCCGCACCCGCCGGGCGCGTCACCCTGGTCCGCCTGCTGCCCATCTCGACCCCTCGGCCCGTTGCGTCAGTGCCACGAGTCCCACGACCTGCGGGACTCGCGCCCCTAGCCTGTCCGACACGGGCCCGCGCTGACAAACATCTCGTTGCGCCCCGGCCTCTAAACTCCGCCCATGACCGCGACCCCGGAGCCCACGCCCCTGGTGGTCGGCTTCGACCTCGACCTGACCCTCATCGACACTGCGCCCGGGTTCCAGGCGGTGCTCCGGGCCCTCGGCGCCGAGCTCGGCGTGGACTTCCCGGCCGAGGAGATGACCCGGCGCCTGGGCCCGCCGCTGGAGCACCTGCTCGGCCCCTACCTCCCCGCCGAGACGATCCCGGCCGCCGGCGACCGCTTCCGCGAGATCTATCCGGCGCACGCGATCGCCTCGGTGCCGGCCCTGCCGGGCGCCCACGAGGCGCTGGCCGCCGTACGACGCCACGGCGGGCGCACGGTGGTGGTCACCGGCAAGTTCCCCGACAACGCGCGCCTGCACGTCGACCACCTCGGCCTCGACGTCGACGTGCTCGAGGGCTGGGTGTGGGGCGTCGGCAAGGCCGCGGTGCTGCAGCGCGAGGGCGCCTCGGTCTACGTCGGCGACCACGTCCACGACGTCGAGGGCGCGCTGGCCGCCGGGGTGACGAGCGTGTCGGTGCTCAGTGGCGGCTGCACCCGCGAGGAGCTGCTCGAGGCCGGCACCCACGTGGTGCTCGAGGACCTGGGGGAGTTCCCGGCCTGGCTGGAGGAGCACCTGCTCACCTCCCGGCTCGCCGCGCTCGAGGCCGACCTGCGCGCCCGGGGCTCGCTGCTCGTGGCGTTCAGCGGCGGCGCCGACAGCGCGTTCCTGCTCGCCGCCGCCGTCCGCGCCCTCGGACCCGACCGGGTGGTCGCCGCGACCGGGCTGTCCGACGCGCTGGCGCAGACCGAGCTCGCCCCGGCCCGGGCCTTCGCCGAGGACCTCGGCGTCGAGCTGCTCACCCCGACCACCCACGAGATCGAGCGCGGCGGCTACCGCGCCAACGAGGGCGATCGGTGCGCGTTCTGCAAGGCCGAGCTGCTGGAGGTGCTGACCCCGCTGGCCCGCGAGCGGGGGCTCTCGGCGGTCGCGACCGGCACCAACGCCGACGACGCGGTCGCCGGGTTCCGCCCCGGGATCCGGGCCGCCGCCGAGCGCGGGGCGGTGACACCGCTGCGCGACGCGGGGCTGACCAAGGCGCAGGTGCGCGAGGCCTCGCGCCGCTGGGGCCTGGCGACCTGGGACAAGCCGGCCGCGGCCTGCCTGTCCTCCCGGGTCGCGTACGGCGTGGAGATCACCCCTCGCCGGCTGGCTCGCGTCGAGCGGGCCGAGGCGGGCGCGCGCGCCGCGCTCCACGACGTACCGCTGCGCGACCTGCGGGTCCGCGACCTCGGCGAGCGCGCGTCGGTCGAGATCGACGCGGGGCTGCTGCCGCTGGCACCCGCCCGGGAGGCACGGGTGCTGACCGCCGTGCGCGAGGCCGGGTTCGCCGAGGCGGCGCTGGACCCGCGGGGGTTCCGCTCGGGGTCGATGAACGAGGCGCTCGAGGCCGACCGCTGGTCCTGAGCCGCCGATCGTCGCCGTGCCCGCCAGGCGGGTGACCGAGTGGTGCACGCCACGTCGCGCCACATAGGCTGTGCGATCCGCACCCGGCGCCGGCCGGTGCCCGCAGCAGAAGAGGTCATGACCGTGCCCACTGGCAAGGTGAAGTGGTACGACGCCGACAAGGGATTCGGGTTCCTGTCCCAGGACGAGGGCGCGGACGTCTACGTGCGCGCCGAGGCGTTGCCGCCCGGGGTCACGACGCTCAAGGCGGGCACGCGGGTGGAGTTCGGCATCGCCCAGGGCCGCCGCGGTGAGCAGGCCCTCCAGGTGCGGGTGCTCGACGCCCCCGCGTCGGTGTCGCGCAACCAGCGCAACGCCGCGCGTCGCAAGCCCGAGGAGATGGTCCCGATCGTCGAGGACCTGATCCGGGTGCTCGACGACATCGGCGAGGCCTACCGCCACGGCCGCCACCCCGACTCGAAGACCGCGGCCCCGGTGGCCAAGCTGCTGCGCGCGCTCGCCGACCAGCTGGAGCTCTGAGCCTCAGGGGGTCGACCCCGAGGACGACCCGGCCGGCGCCGTCGCCGGGGCGCGCATGCCCATCGGCACCCGCTTGGTGCGCGAGCCGAGCACGTACACCGCCCACCCGATGAGGGCCACCGCGGCGACCCCCAGCCCCAGCCGGGCCGGCTCCAGGGGCAGCACGATGCCCACGAACCCGCCCAGCACCCAGGCCAGCTGGAGCAGGGTGTCGCTGCGCGCGAAGGCGCTGGCCTGCACCTGGGTCGGGACGTCGCGCTGGATGGTGGCGTCGAGGCAGAACTTCGCCAGCGTCTGGGACAGCCCGGCGGTCAGGCCGAGCACGGCCAGCGTCACCACGCCGTAGAAGCTCCAGGCGAGCACCGCCGCGGTGGCAGCGGCCAGCAGCGCCACGACCACCGCGACCGAGGGGTTGATCCGCTTCAGCAGGGCTGCGGCGGCAACGCCGAGGGTGTTGCCGACGCCTGCCGCGCCGACGACGAGCCCGATCAGCACCTCCGCGCGCAGGCTGCTCTCGGGCGGGTTCTCCCGCAGCAGGAACGCCATGAACATGATCAGGAAGCCCGCCAGCCAGCGCGGACCGCAGTTGGTCCGCAGCGCGAACGCCACCGCCGGGGGGATCCGGGTGCGCTGCCGCAGCCCGAGGGGAGCGCTCGGGGGCACCGTCTCGCCGCGCAGCACCAGCGTGCCCTCGCCCGTGCTCGAGTCGACACGCTCGGGCAGCCGGATCGCGCAGATCGTGGCGACGACGAACAGCACGAAGGCGTAGCGCAGCGACCACTGCGAGCCCGCGAGCGAGGCGAGCCCGGCGATCGGGGCGGAGACCGCTGTCGCGATGATGCCGGCCAGCGAGACGCGGCCGTTGGCGCGGACCAGGGTGAAGCCCCGGGGGAGCAGCCGGGGAACCGCGGCGGCGCGCGTCACGCCGTACGCCTTGGAGGAGACGAGCACGCCGAGCGCCGCCGCGAACACCCACGGAGACTCGGTGTGCACCGCGCCGGCGAGCCCCCAGCACAAGAACGCGCGGGCCGCCATCGTGGTGCCGATCGCCCATCGGCGCCCGGAGCTGAACCGGTCCAGGAACGGGCCGATCAGGGGGGCCACGATCGCGAACGGCAGCATCGTGAGGGCGAGGAAGAGTGCGACCTGCCCGCGGGCCTCCCCGGAGGGCACCTGGAAGAACAGCGAGCCGGCGAGCGAGATCGCCACCGCCGCGTCGCCGGCGGTGTTGAAGAAGTGCAGGTACATGAGCCGGTTCAGCCCGGATTCGCCGGCGCCCTGGGCGCTGGCGGCACGGCGTACCTGCCGGCCCACGGCCCGACCCGCGCGTGCGGTCACCCGCCCGGCCGCCGCGACGCCGTGCGCGGTGCTGCGCGCGCCGGTGCCGAGCCTGCGGCCGACCCGGTGCGCGGTGTCCTCGGGGTCGGGCTGCGAGGAGGTCATGGGGGCCATCCTGCCCGGTCGGACGGCGTGTGCGGGGGCAGTGACACGAGGCGGATGCGCGGCTCGGGACCGCTGAGTCCAGGGGGCGACCTGACAGCAGGGCCCCGCATGAGACATGATTACGCGCCGTGACCACGATCGCTCGTCCCAGGCCCGACGCCACCGCCGTTGCAGCGGTCGACGCCGCTCGTGACGCGCTCCTCGCGGAGACCGAGCCCGGGGACGTCGGCGAGCACCTCGGCGCCCTCGCCGAGGGGGAGCGGGTCGTCACCCACCTGTTCACCTGCACGCGCCCCGGCTACGTCGGGTGGCGCTGGTCGGTGACCGTCGCCCGCGCGCCGCGTCAGAAGCACGTGACCATCGACGAGGTCGTGCTGATCCCCGGCGACGAGGCGATCGTCGCCCCCGACTGGCTGCCCTACCGCGAGCGCATCAAGCCCGGCGACCTCTCGCCCGGCGACCTGCTGCCGGTGCCCGACGACGACCCGCGGCTGGTCCCGACGTACTCCTTCGGTGACGACCCGCTGGACGCCGACGCCAAGGCGCAGATCCGTGCGGTCGCCCAGGAGCTGTACGCCGGGCGCACCCGCACGCTCTCCCCGGAGGGCCGCGACCTCGCCGCGCAGCGCTGGTACGACGGCGACGGCGGCCCGTCCTCGCCGCTGGCCCAGGCGGCCCCCGACTCCTGCTCGACCTGCGGGTTCCTGCTGCGCCTCGGCGGCCCGCTCGCCGAGCAGTTCGGCGTGTGCGCCAACGGCGACGCCAACGACGACGGCCGGGTGGTCTCCTTCGACCACGGCTGCGGCGCCCACTCCGAGGTGCGCCTGGCCAAGAAGCACGAGCCGGTGCCGTTGCCCGAGCCGGTGCTCGACACCATCACGATCGCGCCGGGCGAGCTCGAGACCTTCTGACCCGCGCTGGCACCTCGGACTGACCCGGGGGCCGCCCCGGGGTCAGGACGACTGCTCGCCGCGCTCCCGCTCCTCGTGGGCGGCGCGACGGCGCCGGCAGAACTCATAGCCGCACAGGCCGAGACCGAACCCGGCCAGGCAGGTCCACAGCCACCAGGTGCGCCCGTGGTCGGCCAGCGGGCCGTAGAACGGCAGCATCGCCACGAAGGCCACCAGCCACAGCGCGGTGCCCACCGCGACGGTCCGCACGCCGTCCACGTCGAGCGGCTCCACGTCGGCCACGAGGTAGACCTTCGAACCGATCTCGTGCCTCTCCGGCTGCTTGTCGTCCCGTTCCACGGTGGCCACGTTAGTCCGGCCCCGGGATCTGTCATGCTGCGGTCTCGTGACTTCAGCCCTCGACACCTACTTCAAGATCTCCGAGCGTGGCTCGAGCATCGGCCGGGAAATCCGTGGCGGCGCGGTGACCTTCCTGACGATGTCCTACATCCTCGTCCTGAACCCGATCATCCTGGGCTACATCCAGGACTCGGAGGGCAACTACCTGGGCGGCGGGTCCGAGCCCAACCTCCCCGCGATCGCCGCCGGTACGGCGCTGGTCGCCGGCGTGCTGACGATGCTGATGGGCGCGGTCTCCAACTTCCCGCTGGCGCTCGCGGCGGGGCTCGGTCTCAACGCGTTCGTCGGTGTCGCGATCGCGACCCAGTCGACCTGGGCCGACGCGATGGGCCTGGTGGTGCTCGAGGGCATCATCATCCTGCTGCTGGTGCTGACCGGCTTCCGGCGTGCGGTGTTCCACGCCGTGCCCGCTGAGCTCAAGGTCGCGATCTCGGTCGGCATCGGTCTGTTCATCGCGCTGATCGGCTTCGTCGACGCCGGCTTCGTGACCCGCATCCCGGACGCCGCGCAGACCAGCGTCCCGGTGCAGCTCGGCAACGGCGGCACCCTGTCCGGTTGGCCGGTCCTGCTCTTCGGCCTCGGTGTGCTGCTGCTGATCGCGCTGTGGGTGCGCAAGGTCCGCGGCGCGATCCTGATCGCGATCGTGGTGCTGACCGCGGCCGCGTTCGTCATGGAGGCGGTGTTCGGCGGGGGCGAGAACGACCTCGGTTGGGCCGTGGGCATCCCGGCGGTCCCGGACAAGTTCTTCGGCGTCCCGGACCTCAGCACGTTCGGTGAGTTCTCGCTGTTCGGCGCGTTCAGCTCGATCGGCGTCCTGGCCGCCGCGCTGCTGGTCTTCTCGCTGCTGCTGGCCGACTTCTTCGACACGATGGGCACGATGACCGCCATCGGCGCCGAGGCGGGCCTGAACGACGCCGAGGGCATCCCGCCGCACAGCCAGCGGATCCTCATCGTCGACTCGGTCGCCGCGATCGCCGGCGGTGCCGGCGGCGTCTCCTCCAACACCTCCTACGTCGAGTCCGCCTCGGGCGTCGGCGAGGGTGCGCGCACCGGTATGGCCTCGGTCGTCACCGGCCTGCTGTTCCTGCTGGCGACGTTCTTCACCCCCGTCGTGCAGGCGATCCCCGCCGAGGCGGCGGTCCCCGCCCTCGTCCTCGTCGGCTTCCTGATGATGCAGCAGGTCACCGGCATCGAGTGGAACGACGTCGAGATCGCGATCCCGGCGTTCCTCACCGTCGTCCTGATGCCGTTCACCTACTCGATCAGCGTGGGCATCGGCGCGGGCTTCCTCTCCTACGTCCTGATCAAGGTCGTGGTCGGCAAGGCGCGCCAGGTGCGCCCGCTGCTGTGGATCATCGCGGCGCTGTTCGGCATCTACTTCGGCATCGAGCCGATCACCGCCTGGCTCACCTGATCCGGTCCGGCCCCGTCGAGGCCCGGTCCCGTGACAGCCGTCACGGGACCGGGCCTCTTCTCGTCGGAATACTTAGCGACAGTAATGACTTATGCTCACTACATGACTGTCACCGCGGACAAGACCCCACGTGCCGGGTCCGGGCTCGCCCCGGAGCTGCGGCTCGCCGTGATGCGGCTGCGTCGGCGGCTCGCCGTCGAGCGCGACCCGGGCAACGACCTCAGCCTCACCGCGATGGGCGTGCTGGCCGGGCTGCACCGCTTCGGCGACCTCACTGTGGGCGACCTCGCAGTGCGCGAGCGCGTGAAAGCGCCGACGATGACGCGTACCGTGAACTACCTGGTCGACGACGGCCACGTGGTGCGCCGCCCCCACGAGAGCGACGGGCGCGCCGTGGTGATCAGTCTGACCGACCGAGGTCGGGAGACGCTCCTGGCCGACCGGGCCCGCCGCGACGAGTGGCTGGCCACCCGCCTGCGCGCCCTCAGCGCGGAGGAGCGCGACGTGCTGCGCCGCGCCACCCCGATCCTGCACCGACTCGCCCAGGAGGACTGACCTCACCTTGAGCCCCACGTTCCGCTCCCTCGCCAATCCGAACTACCGGCGCTACGTCGCCGGTAGTGCGGTGTCGAACACCGGCACCTGGATGCAGCGGGTCGCCCAGGACTGGCTGGTGCTCAGCCTCCCGGGTGGCAGCGGGACCGCGCTCGGCATCACCACGGGTCTCCAGTTCCTCCCGGTCCTGCTGCTCTCGCCGTACGCCGGCGTGATCGCCGACCGCTTCCCCAAGCGCCGCCTGCTCCAGGTGACCCAGCTGACGATGGCGCTCGCCTCGCTGCTGCTGGCGGCGATCGCCCTGACCGGGCACGCCCAGATCTGGCACGTCTACGTCATCGCCTTCGTCTTCGGCATCGGCGCGGCCTTCGACGGCCCCGCCCGTCAGTCGTTCGTCTCGGAGATGGTGGGTCCGGAGGATCTCACCAATGCCGTCGGCCTGAATTCCGCGACCTTCAACGCCGCGCGCCTCGTCGGGCCCGCGCTGGCCGGTCTGCTGATCGGTGCGCTGGGCGGGGGAGCGCAGGCGACCGGCTGGGTGATCCTGCTCAACGCGGTGTCCTACCTCGCGGTGATCTGGCAGCTGCAGCGGATGGACGTGCGGCTGCTGAAGACGCCGGCGCCCGTGGCCCGCACCCGGGGCGCGCTGCGCGCGGGTGTGCGCTACGTGCGCAACCAGCCCCGGATGGTGCTGGTCCTCATCCTCGTCTTCTTCGCCGGCACCTTCGGCATGAACTTCCAGATCACCTCGGCGCTGATGGCCACCGACGTCTTCGGCAAGGGCGCGGGGGAGTACGGCATCCTCGGCTCGGCGCTCGCGGTCGGCTCACTCACCGGCGCGCTGCTCGCCGCCCGCCGGGTCAAGATCCGGCTGCGGCTGCTGGTCCTGGCCACCGTCGGGTTCGGCGTGGCCTCGATCGTGGCCGCGCTGCTGCCCAGCTACCTGACCTTCGCGCTGTTCGCCCCCGTGATCGGGTTCTGCACGCTCACGCTGCTCAACTCCGCCAACGCCACCATCCAGCTCGAGGCCGCGCCGGAGATGCGTGGCCGCGCGGTCGCGCTCTACATGACCATCGTCATGGGTGGCACGCCCATCGGCTCGCCGATCATCGGCTGGATCGGGGAGACCTTCGGCCCGCGCTGGACCTTCATCGTCGGCGGTGTCCTGACCCTGCTCGGCGCCGTGCTCGCGGTCCTGGTCTTCACTCGGATGAACCGGCGTCCCGGACGCCCCGGCGACCCCGGTGCGCTCGCGCGGCCCGACGCCGTGGATGAGCCCATGCCCGCGTCGATGCATGCCGCGGAGCCGGTGCCGGTCGGCGCGGGCCGGGGTCCCGAGCGCCCGTCGGCCACCGTTTTGACCCCTGTTCGGGGGGCGGGTAATCTCAGTCTTCGTGTCTGGGACAACCAGGCCGTTGCGCGTGCTCGGAAACGAATGGCAGCAAGGTAGCCATCCTGACCGCACGTCAAAGCCGTACGACCTCGCCGGGGTGGCCACCCCGGACCGAGGGGCCAAGGAAGGGCGACACGCCCGACCGCGGGGGTGAGCGACGGAGGTTGGGCCGCACCATCTCGGACACGGCAGTTCCATCGTGCGCGGCACCGTGTCGCGTACTGAGAGTGAAAAAGAAGGGGAACCACCCGGTGCCCACCATTCAGCAGCTGGTCCGCAAGGGCCGCCAGGACAAGGTGTCGAAGAGCAAGACGCCTGCCCTGAAGGGTTCGCCGCAGCGCCGAGGCGTCTGCACGCGCGTCTACACCACCACCCCGAAGAAGCCGAACTCCGCCCTCCGCAAGGTCGCCCGTGTGCGCCTGTCGAGCGGCGTCGAGGTCACGGCGTACATCCCGGGCGTGGGCCACAACCTTCAGGAGCACTCGATCGTGCTCGTGCGCGGCGGCCGGGTGAAGGACCTCCCCGGTGTCCGCTACAAGATCATTCGCGGCACGCTCGACACCCAGGGCGTGAAGAACCGCAAGCAGGCCCGCAGCCGTTACGGCGCCAAGAAGGAGAAGAGCTGATATGCCGCGCAAGGGTCCCGCTCCCAAGCGCCCGATCGACGTCGACCCGGTCTACGGGTCGCAGCTGGTCACCCAGCTCGTCAGCAAGGTGCTTCAGGACGGCAAGAAGCAGGTCGCTCAGCGCATCGTCTACTCCGCGCTCGAGGGCTGCCGCGAGAAGACCGGCACCGACCCGGTGGTCACGCTCAAGCGTGCCCTGGACAACGTGAAGCCGGCCCTCGAGGTCAAGTCCCGCCGAGTCGGTGGCGCCACCTACCAGGTCCCGATCGAGGTCAAGGGCACGCGCGGCACCACGCTCGCGCTGCGCTGGCTCGTCGGGTACGCCCAGGACCGTCGTGAGAAGACGATGGCCGAGCGCCTGATGAACGAGATCCTCGACGCCTCCAACGGCCTCGGTGCCGCTGTGAAGAAGCGCGAGGACACCCACAAGATGGCCGAGTCGAACAAGGCCTTCGCGCACTACCGCTGGTGATCACGGGCGGGGCGTCCCACGGGCGCCCCGCTCCACCCGCCCGTCCTACTTTCTAAGGAACGCACAACAGTGGCCGTCGACATCACCACGGACCTCAACAAGGTCCGCAACATCGGCATCATGGCGCACATCGACGCCGGCAAGACCACCACCACCGAGCGCATCCTGTTCTACACCGGCATCACGTACAAGATCGGTGAGGTCCACGAGGGTGGCGCCACGATGGACTGGATGGAGCAGGAGCAGGAGCGCGGCATCACCATCACGTCCGCCGCGACGACCTGCTGGTGGAAGAACCACCAGATCAACATCATCGACACCCCCGGTCACGTGGACTTCACCGCCGAGGTCGAGCGCTCGCTGCGCGTCCTCGACGGCGCGGTCGCGGTCTTCGACGGTGTCGCCGGTGTCGAGCCCCAGACGATGACGGTGTGGCGCCAGGCCAACAAGTACTCCGTTCCGCGTATGTGCTTCGTGAACAAGCTCGACCGCACCGGCGCGGACTTCTTCCGCTGCGTCGACATGATGGTCGACCGCCTCAACTCCACCCCGCTGGTCCTCCAGCTGCCGATCGGCGCCGAGTCCGACTTCCTGGGCGTCGTCGACCTGGTCGGCATGCGCGCGCTCACCTGGCGCGGCGAGACCAAGATGGGCGAGGACTACGAGGTCGAGGAGATCCCCGCGGACCTGGCCGAGCAGGCCGCCGAGTACCGCGAGAAGCTCCTCGAGACCCTCTCCGAGGCTGACGACGAGGTCATGGAGAAGTACCTCGACGGCGGCGAGTTCACCGTCGAGGAGCTGGAGGCCGCGATCCGTCGCGCCACCCTCGCCGACAAGCTGAACCCGGTCCTGTGCGGCACGGCCTTCAAGAACAAGGGCGTGCAGCCCCTGCTCGACGCGGTCGTCAAGTACCTTCCCTCGCCGCTCGACATCGACGCGATCGTCGGTCACGACCCGCGCGATGAGGAGAAGGAGATCGTCCGCAAGCCCAGCGACGACGAGCCCTTCTCCGGTCTTGCCTACAAGATCGCCAGCGACCCGCACCTCGGCAAGCTGATCTACGTCCGCGTGTACTCCGGCAAGCTCGAGGCCGGCGCGTCCGTGGTCAACTCGGTCAACGGCCGCAAGGAGCGGATCGGCAAGGTCTACCAGATGCACGCGAACAAGCGTGAGGAGATCGCGTCGGTCGGCGCCGGCCAGATCGTGGCCGTCATGGGCCTCAAGGACACCAAGACCGGTCACACCCTGAGCGACCCGTCCAACCAGGTCGTCCTCGAGTCGATGACGTTCCCGGCCCCGGTGATCGAGGTCGCCATCGAGCCGAAGACCAAGAGCGACCAGGAGAAGCTGGGCACCGCGATCCAGCGCCTCTCCGACGAGGACCCGACCTTCACGGTCAAGTCCGACGAGGAGACCGGCCAGACGATCATCGCCGGCATGGGCGAGCTCCACCTGGAGATCCTGGTCGACCGGATGAAGCGCGAGTTCCGCGTCGAGGCCACCGTCGGCAAGCCGCAGGTCGCCTACCGTGAGACCGTCCGCCGCGAGGTCAAGAACCACAGCTACACCCACAAGAAGCAGACCGGTGGTTCGGGTCAGTTCGCGAAGGTCGTCATCTCCCTCGGCCCGAACATCGACCCCGAGACCGGCACCGGCGCGGGCTACGAGTTCGTCAACAACGTCTCCGGTGGCCGCGTGCCCCGCGAGTACATCCCGTCGGTCGACCAGGGTGGCCAGGACGCCATGGAGTTCGGCGTGCTCGCCGGGTTCCCGATGGTCGACGTGAAGTTCACGCTCGAGGACGGCGCCTACCACGACGTCGACTCCTCCGAGCTGGCGTTCAAGATCGCCGGCAACCAGGCCTTCAAGGAGGCCGCCCGCCAGGCGAAGCCGGTCCTGCTCGAGCCGATGTTCGCCGTGGAGGTGACCACGCCGGAGAGCTTCCTCGGCACGGTCATCGGCGACATCAACAGCCGGCGCGGCCAGATCCAGGCGCAGGAGGAGCGGCACGGTGACATGGTCATCAACGCCCTCGTGCCGCTGTCTGAGATGTTCGGGTACGTTGGCGACCTGAGGTCCAAGACCTCCGGTCAGGCGTCGTACTCGATGGAGTTCGACTCGTACGCCGAGGTTCCCACGAACATCGCCGACGAGATCATCAAGAAGGTGCGCGGCGAGTAGCCAACCGGCTACCCACGCGGACCCTCGGCACCACCACCCAGCAAGTACGAGTCAAGTAACAACCACACCAGGAGGAGCCCCCAGTGGCTAAGGCGAAGTTCGAGCGGACCAAGCCGCACGTCAACATCGGCACCATTGGTCACATCGACCACGGTAAGACCACTCTTACCGCGGCGATCACGAAGGTGCTGCACGACAAGCACCCGGACCTCAACGCTGCCTCGGCGTTCGACGAGATCGACAAGGCTCCCGAGGAGCGTCAGCGCGGCATCACGATCTCGATCGCGCACGTCGAGTACCAGACCGAGTCGCGCCACTACGCGCACGTCGACTGCCCCGGTCACGCGGACTACATCAAGAACATGATCACCGGTGCCGCGCAGATGGACGGCGCGATCCTGGTGGTTGCCGCGACCGACGGCCCGATGCCGCAGACCCGTGAGCACGTGCTGCTCGCCCGCCAGGTCGGCGTTCCCGCCCTGGTGGTCGCGCTCAACAAGTGCGACATGGTCGACGACGAGGAGCTCATCGAGCTCGTCGAGATGGAGGTGCGCGAGCTCCTCTCGGAGTACGAGTTCCCCGGCGACGACGTCCCGGTGGTTCGCATCGCTGCTCACCCCGCCCTCATGGGCGACGAGAAGTGGGCGAACTCCATCGTCGAGCTCATGGACGCGATCGACGAGTACATCCCGACCCCGGCCCGTGAGACGGACAAGCCGTTCCTCATGCCCGTCGAGGACGTCTTCACCATCACCGGTCGCGGCACGGTCATCACCGGCCGTATCGAGCGCGGCATCGTGAAGGTCAACGAGGAGGTCGAGATCGTCGGCATCCGCGAGGGCTCGATGAAGAGCACCGTCACCGGTGTCGAGATGTTCCGCAAGCTCCTCGACGAGGGCCAGGCGGGCGAGAACGTCGGTCTGCTCCTCCGTGGCACCAAGCGCGAGGACGTCGAGCGCGGCATGGTCGTGATCAAGCCGGGCACGACCACCCCGCACACCAACTTCGAGGCCTCGGTCTACATCCTCTCGAAGGAGGAGGGCGGCCGCCACACGCCGTTCTTCAACAACTACCGCCCGCAGTTCTACTTCCGTACCACGGACGTGACGGGCGTTGTGACCCTTCCCGAGGGCACCGAGATGGTCATGCCGGGTGACAACACCGAGATGTCGGTCGAGCTCATCCAGCCCATCGCGATGGACGAGGGCCTGAAGTTCGCCATCCGTGAGGGTGGCCGGACGGTCGGCGCGGGTCGCGTCACCAAGATCACCAAGTGATCACCGCCGGTCTCTGACCGGTTGATCCACCAGCACGGCCCCGGACCTCGGTCCGGGGCCGTGCTGCATTTCCTCCGCTTCCCATCGCTGGCCGCCGGTTTCGCACCCCCGGTCGACGCCGGGGACAATGGAGCCGTGAACGAAGCAGTCGAGCCCGTCCGTCCCGCACGCCCGCACCACAAGCTGACCGAGGACGGGCGCCGGATGCGCGAGGTGCTGAGCTACTCGCGGCGCGGCAACCGCTTCACCCCCAACCAGGCGGCCGCCTGGGCCGCGCACCAGGCCGACTGGGTGGTGCCGGACGAGGCCGTCGACCGCCCCGGCTTCGCCTGGTCCGCGTGGTTCGGGCGCGAGGCACCGATGATCGTGGAGATCGGGTCCGGCGTGGGGGAGGCGACCGCCGTCCTCGCTGCGGCCCGCCCCGAGCACAACGTGCTGGCGCTGGAGGTCTGGCGCCCCGGCGTCGCAGACACGCTGTGGCGGGTGGCCGAGGCCGGTGCGGACAACGTGCGCCTGTGCAGCGTGGACGCCGTGTGGACGATGGAGCACCTCATCGAGCCCGGCACCATCGATGAGCTGTGGACGTTCTTTCCCGACCCGTGGCACAAGAAGCGGCATCAGAAGCGCCGGCTGGTCAGCGCCGACTTCGCCCGCCTGGTCGGCACCCGACTGGTGCCGGGTGGCACGTGGCGGCTGGCCACCGACTGGGCCGACTACGCCGAGCAGATGATCGAGGTCCTCGACGCCGAGCCGTCCCTGGAGGGCGGGGTCGTCGAGCGGTGGGACGAGCGCCCGGTGACGAAGTTCGAGCGCAAGGGGATCGCTGCCGGGCGCGCGATCACCGACCTGGCCTATCGCCGCGTCAGCGACTGAGCGGGTAGGTCCCGCAGGTCTCGCTCAGCGCCCGGTCAGGCGCTGGCGAAGCGCCGCTTCGCGGGCGAGGCGCTCCGTGTCGCGCTCCCGGCGGATGGCGACCACCGCCGCGAGGAACGCCTCGGGTGCGGTGCCCGGCGGCGGTGGTGGCGCGACCAGCCCGAGCACCTCCTGCGCGAGCTGCTCGCCGACCTCGGCCCGCGCGTCGGGCGCCAGGGTGCCGGCGCGGCCGAGGTACTGCCGCACGGCCAGGGCGAGCCCGGTTGGCAGCGGTCTGATGTCCGCGGTGTGTGCCCACCCCGCGAGTGCGGGGGGCAGCACCGGCGGCGCCGGCAGGTGGAGGCGCACCCGCTCGCGCACGACGTAGGTCCCGGCCGCGTGGTCCCCGAGACGCTTGCCCCGATCGCTCACCAGGGCGGAGAGGAACGCCGGGGCGCCGGAGAAGGCGTAGACCTCCACCACGCCCAGCAGTGCGCGGACGAACGCGTGCTGGAAGGAGATCGGGCCGGCGTCGTCGCGGACGGTGCGCAGGCCCAGCGCCCACTTGCCGAGCGAGCGTCCGCGGGTGAGCGTCTCGGTCGCGGTCGGCACCACGACCAGCACCGTGACCAGCGTCCCGATGAAGGCCACCCAGGCGAGCGCGGCGTCGGTGCGCAGGGTCGCGGTCATCGCGACCAGTGCCACGACCACCAGCAGCAGTGCCGTGAGGCAGACATCGATCAGCCCCGACGCCAGCCGCAGCGCGAGGCTGGCCGGCGGCAGGTCGAGGGCCACCGCCTCGCCGGTGACGAGATCGTCGGCGGTGAGCATCGCGGGCTCGTGGGCGGTCACGGCGTCCAGACTAGGGTGGCGCCGTGGACCTGGACGCCTATGTGCTCGCCCACGCCCAGTCGTGGCGTCGCCTGGAGGCGTTGCTCGGTCGGCGCCGGCTCTCCGGCGCCGAGGGCGACGAGCTGGTGGAGCTCTATCAGCAGGTCGCGACGCATCTGTCCGTCGTACGCACCACGGCGCCCGATCCGGGCCTGATCGCGCACCTGTCCTCTCTCCTGGCGCGGGCGCGCGGCCGCATCGTCGGCACCCGCACCGGCTCGTGGCGCGCCGTGGGTGGCTTCCTCACCGCCCGGTTCCCGGCGGCGCTGTACCGGCTGCGCTGGTGGTGGCTGGGCTGCCTGGCCGCCAACGTCGTCGTGACCGCGGTGATGATGCTGTGGCTGCTCGGCCACCCGACGGTCGAGCAGAGCCTGCTCAGTCCGGGTGAGGTGGACCAGCTGGTCCACGAGGACTTCGAGGGCTACTACAGCGAGTACGCCGCCAGCCACTTCGCCGCCCAGGTCTGGATCAACAACGCCTGGGTCACCGGGCTGTGCCTCGCGCTCGGGGTGCTCGGGCTGCCCGTGGTCTATCTGCTGTTCACCAACATCGCGAACCTCGCGATCATCGGCTCGGTGATGCACCGCCACGAGCACGGTCAGCACTTCTGGGGCCTGCTGCTCCCGCACGGGCTGCTGGAGCTGACGGCCGTCTTCGTCGCCGGCGGCGTCGGGCTGCGGCTCTTCTGGGCCTGGGTGGAGCCCGGCGAGCTGACCCGCAGCCAGTCGCTCGCCCGCGAGGGGCGCACGGCCGGCACGGTCGCGCTGGGCCTGGTGCTCGTGTTGCTCGTGAGCGGGGTGATCGAGGCGTTCGTGACCCCCTCGGGCCTGCCCACCTGGGCACGCCTGGCGATCGGCATCCTGGCCGAGGCGGCCTTCCTCGCCTACGTCTTCGTGCTCGGTCGCGCCGCAGCGGCGCAGGGACACACCGGGGACCTCGACGCCTCGCTCCTCGAGGACCGGGTCGCCACCCAGGCCTGATGGACCCCTTCGCCGAGTCGGCTCGAATGGTGCGCCGAGTCGGCTCGGATGGTGCGCCGAGTCGGCGCCATTGGCGCCGACTCGCGCAACCATTGGCGCCGACTCGGCGAAGAGGGGGCGGGGGTCAGCGGCCGCCCATGCGGGAGAAGAGCCAGATGGCCACGGCCGTGCCCACCACCATGATCAGCCCCAGGATCAGGGTGTGCAGGCCGGGGTTGTCGGTCGCCGAGGTGCTGCCGTCGGCGATGAGCAGGAGTGCGTCCATCGGGGTCTGTTCCTCCGGGGGCGGCGCCGAGGTCGCGGCGGAGCGCACGGCTGCCTCGAGATGGTGGGGCGGGGGGTGTCCGCCTCGATGGTATCGAGCGGCTCTTCGGCCCTGACCGCTCGCCCGCTCACAGCAGCCCGCGTGCCTTGAGCGAGAGATAGTGGTCGGCCAGCGCCGGGGGGAGCCGGTCGGGCTCGGCGTCGACCAGGTCGACGCCGAGCGCGCGCAGCAGCGCCGCCGTGCGGTCGCGCCGGGCGATCACCTGGGCGGCGGCCGCCGCGTCGTACACCTCCTCGACGGTCGTGCGCGCGGCGCCGAGCGCGTCGAGCGCCGGGTCGCGCACGGAGGCGACGACGACGCGGTGGTGACGCGTCAGCGCGGGCAGCACGGGCAGCAGGCCCGCCTCGACCGCGGCGGGCTCCAGCGGCGTCAGCAGCACCACGAGCGCCCGCTGACGACCCAGCGCGGCCACGGCACCGGCCAGCCCCGGCCAGTCGGCCTCGGCCAGCACCGGCTGGAGGTCGGCCAGGGTGTCCTGCAACCGGGCGACGAGGTCGCGCGCCCCGTCGGTGCGCAGCCGGGCCCGCACCTGCCGGTCTCCGGCGACCAGGTCGACCCGGTCGCCCGCACGCGCCGCGATCGCCGCCAGGAGCAGGGCGGCGTCCATCGCGGAGTCCAGCCGGGGGACGTCGCCGACGCGGGCCGCGGAGGTGCGGGAGGTGTCCAGCACCAGGACGACGCGCCGGTGCCGCTCGGGCTGCCAGGTGCGCACGACCACGTGCCGGCTGCGGCTCGAGGCGCGCCAGTCGATGGCACGTACGTCGTCGCCGCGGACGTACTCCCGCAGCGAGTCGAACTCGGTGCCCTGGCCGCGCACCCGCACCGCCGAGCGTCCGTCGAGCTCGCGGAGGCGGGCCAGGCGCGAGGGCAGGTGCCGGCGGGAGGCGAACGGCGGCAGCGCGCGCAGGGCGCCCGGCACCGGGTGCGTGTGCTGGCGCCCGGCGAGGCCGAGCGGGCCGAGGCTGCGCACGGTCACGCCCACGGCACGCAGGTCGCCACGGCGCCGGGGGAGGAGCGGGGTGCGCAGCAGGGTCCGCCCACCCGGCGCGACCTGCACCCGGTGTCGGTTGTCGCGGGCACCCGCGCTCGGCACCCAGGCGTCGCGCACCACCCCGCGCAGCGTCCTGCGGGTGGGGTTGAGCACCAGCAGCTCGCTCACGCTCGGCGTCTCCAGTCGTACGCCGGGGACCGGCCCGCGCACCGCCTCGACGGCCTGGGGCCGGACGGCGAGCAGGGCGTCGACGCCGCAGAGCACGACGACGAGCAGCAGCCACAGCCACGGCGTCGACGCCGCGGGCCGCAGCACCACCGGGAGCAGACCCAGCAGCAGGAGGAGGGGCACGCGCCCGGTGAGGACCACGGCGCTCAGCGGGGGACCGGTACGCCGTCGAGCGCGGCGGTCAGCACCTGGCCGACCTCGACGCCCTCGAGCTCGGCCTCGGGGCGCAGCCCCAGGCGGTGCGCGAGCGTGGCGTGGGCGAGCGCCTTGACGTCGTCGGGGGTCACGAAGTCCCGGCCGGTCAACCACGCCCAGGCCCGCGCCGCGTGCAGCAGGGCGGTCGCGCCGCGTGGGCTGACGCCGAGGCTGAGCGACGGCAGGCGCCGCGTCGCCCGGGCGATGTCCACGACGTAGGCCAGGATCTCGGGGGCCACCTGCACCGCCGCCACGGCCCGCGCCCGGCCAGCACGTCCGCGGCGCCCGCCACCGCGCGCACCCCCGCGCCGGCGACGTCGCGCGGGTCGAACCCCGTCGCGTGGCGGCGCAGGATCTCCAGCTCGTCGTCGCGCTCGGGCACCGGCAGCACGACCTTGAGCAGGAACCGGTCCAGCTGCGCCTCCGGCAGCGGGTAGGTGCCCTCGTGCTCGACCGGGTTCTGGGTCGCGGCGACGAGGAACGGCACCGGCAGGCGGTGCGTGGTCCCGTCGACGGAGACCTGCCCCTCCTCCATCGCCTCCAGCAGCGCGGACTGCGTCTTCGGCGGGGTCCGGTTGATCTCGTCGGCGAGCAGCAGGTGGGTGAAGACCGGGCCCTCGCGGAAGGTCAGCTCGCCGCGCTGGCCGTCGATCACCATCGACCCGGTGATGTCGCCCGGCATCAGGTCGGGGGTGAACTGCACCCGCCGGGTGTCGACGTCGAGGGCGCCGGCCAGCGAGCGGACGAGCAGGGTCTTGGCGGTCCCCGGGACCCCCTCCATCAGCACGTGGCCGCCGCACAGGAGCGCGACCAGCAGGCCGGAGACCGCCGCGTCCTGGCCGACGACGGCCTTGGCGACCTCGGTGCGCACGGCACCGAGCCGGGCCCGGGCCTCCTCCGCGGTGGGGGTGGTCGTGCGGGCCTGGTCCATGGGTGTGGTCACGGGCGGCGTACCTCTTCCTCGAGCGTGGCCAGCGCGCCGGCCAGGGTGATCAGGTCGTGGTCGGTGGTGGGGGCGGGCGCGTGCGGGCCGATCAGCGCGTCGACGTCGGCCTCGGGTCGGCCGCCCTCCCGGGCGACGAGGCGCACCAGCTCCTCGAGCGGTACGCCGCCGGGCCCGGCGCTCAGGTGCAGGCGCCGCGCCAGAGCCGTCCGGGTGGCCTCGCGCAGCGCCTGCGCGGCGTGGGCGCGGTCCCCCGAGCGGCGGTAGAGCCGCCCGCGGCTGTGCACGGTCTCGCTGGCGCGGACGACGACCGGAAGCGGCTCGGTGGCCAGCGGGCCGAGACGGCGACCGCGCCAGAGCATGAGCGCGAGGACGCTGAGCAGCACCAGGAAGAGCCCGGGGCCCACCCAGCGCGGCAGCAGCGTGCCCAGGGCGACCCCGTCTTCGGCGCCGAGGTCGTCGAGGGACGGCACGTACCACACCAGGCGAGGCTCGCGGCCGAGCAGGCGCAGGGCGATGGCGGCGTTGTCGGCGCGCAGCACCTGCTCGTTGCTCAGCAGGTCGGGTGCGCCGACCAGGACCAGCCCGGGGCGGGCCTGGGAGATCACCGTGCCCGTGGTGCTGCCCTCGTCGGTGAGGCTCGGGGTGCCGAAGCAGCCGGGGAGGTCGTGGCCGCGCGCGTCGTCGACCTCCAGGCGCAGTCCGTCGAGGTGGTCGGCGAGATCGGGGACCGTGCAGGCCGCCTCCGTGTCGAGGCTGGGCGGCAGGCTGCTGGACTCGGCCTCGACGCCGAGCGCCGACAGGGCCCCCGGACCGGCGCCGGCCACGACGAGCCGTGCGTCCCGGGCATGGACCACCAGTCGGTCGGTGCTCTCGCGGCCGAGCAGGTCGGGCCGGCTGAGCAGCACCGTGGTCGCGGCATCGACGCGGATGGCCTCGAGGTCGTCGGCGCCGCGGGCGACGACGACCTCGACGCCCTCGCGGTCCAGGACCCGCGCGAGCGCCTGGGCGCCCTGGGGGTCGGGGTTGTCGGGGTCGAGCGGCTCGGCGCTGCGGGCGCCGTCACCGAGCAGGACCGCGACGGCGACCGCCACGAGCAGGCCGATCGCCACGAGCAGCCAGGTGAGGCGCCGGGACCGGGCCGCGGGGGCGGCGGCGGTGGCCGGGGGAGCGGGCGTGGTGCTCATCGCGCGGCCACCCCCGCGAGGTCGGCGTCGAGCGCGAGGACGGCCGCCGCCGCGGGGCTCGCCGACCGGTCGCCGTAGCGCACCAGGTCGAAGAGCAGCCCGGCCTCGCGGGCCTGCGCCGCTCGGCCGGGGTGGCGCACCGCCAGCGCCTCGGCGACCTCGTGGGCGGTGCGTCCCGGCGCTGCGGCGAGCTCGTCGCGTTCGAGCTGGGCCAGCGCGATCGCGCGGAAGCCATCGACGACGGCGTCCTCGTGACGCCCGGCGGCGTGGGCCGCCCGCGCCCGAGCGCGGAGGTCGGCGGCGGTGAGCGGCTCGTCGGTGAGGACCGCGGCGCCGCTCGGGCGCACCCGCGCCGAGCGTCGGGCGCGGGACAGCAGCCACCCCAGGGCCAGGACCAGCGCCAGCAGCACCAGCATGGCCGCGAGCGTCGACAGCGGTGGCGCCGCGGACGCGGCGTCGGCCACCGTGCCCAGCTGGCGCTCGACCCAGGTCAGCAGGCGCTCGATGAGGTCGCGGTCGTGGTACTCCGAGCGGAGGAGCTCACGACGCACCAGCTCCCGGGCCTCCTCGGGCGAGGGGTCCAGGGGGCTGAGGACCGCGCGAGCGGCACCGGCCGGAGGGGTCACCGGGCGGCGGGCCGCGTGCGGGCGAGCAGCTCGACGTCGAAGGCCTCCTGGCGGATGCGCAGGTCGACGTACTGCAGGGCGGTCACGGCGGTCATGAACGGGGTGACGAAGGCGGCGGCCACGACCGTGGCCACGGCCTGGCTGAGCACCAGCACCACGACCTCATAGGACGGGTCGACGGCGAGCAGCACGACCTCCCCGACGATCCCGACCGGGATCGACAGCACGCCGCCCACCACCTGGGTGATGACCACTGTCAGCAGGGCGATGCCCAGCACCCGCCAGAAGTGGCCGAGGGTCAGGCGCCGGCCCCGGGCGATCGCGCCGAGCACCGAGACGTTCTCGAGGCTGAGCACGGTCGCAGGCAGCAGGGCCACCCGCACCCACAGCCAGACGAGCAGGGCGAGGAACGCCGGCACGCTCACCAGCCCGAAGAGGAGCAGCACGACCAGGTCGGCGGCGAACGCCAGCAGCACCCACGCGAGGACGTAGGCGCCGATGAGGAGGGTGAACCCGATCGCCAGCAGCGCGGCGAGGCCGAGCAGGCGCCAGCGCCGGCCACGGGTCTCCGCCCAGGCCTCGGCCAGCGTCATCGTGCGCCCCACGACCGCAGCCCCGACCACCCGGGCGACCATGGCGGTCACCAGGATCGTGCCGAGGCCCTGCAGCAGGGTGGCGAGGCCGAGGGAGCCGAACGCCAGCGCGGCAGCAGCCGTCGACGCCGCGCTCCCGGCATCGGTGGGGTCCCCCGAGAGGCCGCTCGCGAGCCCGCCCGTGGCGCCCAGCACCGTGGTCACCAGCACGGGGATCGCCATCGCGAGAGCAGCGACCAGCACCGAGGCGCCGACCGTGGCGCCGGCGTTGTGGCGGATCGCGCGGAACGCGCCGTCGTAGAGGTCGCCGAGCCCCAGCGGGCGCAGCGCGACGATGCCGGGCTTGTGCACCGCCGGCGGGGCCCAGTTCCCCGGGGGCGGCGGGCCCCAGTGTCCCGGGGGCGGTGGACCGTAGCTCGGGGGAGCGGTCTGCCAGGTCCCCGGCGCCGCGGCGTACGACGGGGGTGCGGGCGCCCACCCCGGGGGCGGGGCCTGCCCGCCCGGGTGCGGTCCGGCGCCGCCTGGCGGCACGTCCTCGGGTCCCGACATCTCCTGCTACCCCCGTCAGCGTCGACTCGGCATCGGTCCCGCGGTCCGGGGCGCGCCGTGCGTGTCATCCTGTCAGGCCGACCGGTGCCGGACGCGTAGAGTGGCGGCCTTGCGGGCCGTCTGAGCCTCCTCCTGTGGGGCGCCCGCGCACGGTCGACGTTCGATTTGGTCCCGTGCCTGAAGTCTGCCAAGATGATCCGGTTGCTCCGACGGGTCCGACGGGGTGCGGCAAAACAAGCTTGACTACTGAATCGCGTCTCCCCGCTTCGCAAGGAGTGTGAGCTCGGTGGTCGGCATGCGTCCGCATCCGAGGAGACCCGATCAGCCTGACGAACCGTCGGGCACCACTATGAATAAGTGAGACCCCGGTCTCGTGTTGCGCCCCCACTGGGCGACACGCCCGACCGCGGGGGTCGGCCAGGGGTCGACAGGTGGTGAGCATCAGGGCGGGACAGACCCAAACCGGGGGACGTTCCGGACATGCACGCGGCAGATGAGTAGAAGGACGAGAGAGACCTATGGCGGGACAGAAGATCCGCATCAGGCTCAAGGCCTATGACCACGAGGTGATCGACACCTCGGCACGCAAGATCGTGGACACGGTCACCCGCACGGGTGCCAAGGTCGCCGGCCCGGTGCCGCTGCCGACCGAGAAGAACGTGTACTGCGTCATCCGCTCGCCCCACAAGTACAAGGACTCTCGCGAGCACTTCGAGATGCGCACTCACAAGCGCCTCATCGACATCATCGACCCCACGCCGAAGACCGTCGACTCGCTCATGCGCCTCGACCTGCCTGCCGGCGTCGACATCGAGATCAAGCTCTGAGGTTCCGGACATGACTTTCGAACGCAATGCCAAGGGACTGCTGGGCGCGAAGCTCGGCATGACCCAGGTCTGGGACGAGAACAACCGCGTCGTCCCCGTGACCGTGATCGCCGCGAACACCAACGTGGTCACCCAGGTCCGCACGCCCGAGATCGACGGCTACAACGCCGTCCAGATCGGGTTCGGCGAGATCGAGGGCCGCAAGGTCACCAAGCCGCAGGCGGGCCACTTCGACAAGGCCGGGGTCACCCCCCGTCGCCACATCGTCGAGATCCGGACCACCGCGGCCTCCGAGTACACCGTGGGCCAGGAGCTGCCCGTCGACACCTTCGCCGCTGGCGAGGAGATCGACGTGACCGGCACCAGCAAGGGCAAGGGCTTCGCCGGCGTCATGAAGCGTCACGGCTTCGCCGGTGTCTCCGCCTCCCACGGTGCTCACCGCAACCACCGCAAGCCGGGCTCGATCGGCGCCTGCGCCACGCCCGGCCGCGTGTTCAAGGGCGTCCGCATGGCCGGCCGGATGGGTCACGACACCGTCACGACCCAGAACGTCACCGTGCACGCCGTCGACGTCGAGAAGGGCCTGATCCTCCTCAAGGGTGCCGTTCCCGGCCCCAAGGGTGGTCTCGTGGTGCTCCGCTCGGCTGCCAAGCAGACGCAGGAGGCCTGAGCATGGCTACCAAGACCGTGAAGGTCGAGTTCCCCGCCGAGATCTTCGGCGTGGAGACCAACATCCCCCTGATCCACCAGGTCGTCGTGGCCCAGCAGGCCGCTGCGCGTCAGGGCACGCACTCCACCAAGCGCCGCGGTGAAGTCCGCGGTGGTGGCCGCAAGCCCTACAAGCAGAAGGGCACCGGCCGCGCCCGCCAGGGCTCGACCCGCGCGCCGCAGTTCGTCGGCGGTGGCGTCGTGCACGGCCCCAAGCCGCGCGACTACGACCAGCGCACCCCCAAGAAGATGAAGGCCGCCGCCCTGCGCGGTGCCCTCTCCGACCGGGCCCGCAACGAGCGCATCCACGTCGTGGACGCCCTGATCTCCGCCGACAAGCCGTCGACGAAGGTCGCGCTCGCCGCGCTGACCGCGCTCTCCGAGCGCAACCGCTTCCTCGTGGTCCTCGAGCGTGCCGACACCGTCACCTGGCTGTCGCTGCGCAACGTCCCCAAGGTGCACATCGTGGCGGTTGACCAGCTGAACACCTACGACGTGCTCGCGTCCGACGACGTGGTCTTCACCAAGGGCGCCTACGACGCGTTCGTGAGCGGCACCGCGAAGGAGGCCTCCAAGTGAGCACCCTGCACAAGGACCACCGCGACATCCTGATCGCGCCGGTCGTGTCCGAGAAGAGCTACAGCCTCCTCGACGCCAACAAGTACACCTTCCTCGTCCGTCCGGACGCGAACAAGACCGAGATCAAGATCGCGGTCGAGAAGGTGTTCAACGTCAAGGTCACGTCGGTCAACACGCTCAACCGTCCCGGCAAGACCCGTCGTACCCGTACCGGTCTCGGCAAGCGCAAGGACACCAAGCGCGCGATCGTCTCGCTCGCTGAGGGCCACCGCATCGACATCTTCGGGGCCTGAGAGCCACCGGATCACGAGGACTAAGACACATGGCTATCCGTAAGTACAAGCCGACCACCCCGGGCCGTCGTGGCTCCTCGGTGGCCGACTTCGTCGAGATCACCCGGACCACTCCGGAGAAGTCGCTGACGCGTCCGCTGCCCAAGAAGGGCGGCCGCAACAACCAGGGCCGGATCACCACCCGGCACCAGGGTGGCGGTCACAAGCGCGCCTACCGCATCATCGACTTCCGCCGCTACGACAAGGACGGCGTGCCGGCCAAGGTCGCTCACATCGAGTACGACCCGAACCGCACCGCCCGCATCGCGCTGCTGCACTACGCGGACGGCGAGAAGCGCTACATCGTCGCGCCGAAGGGCCTCACCCAGGGCACCCCGGTCGAGTCGGGCCCCACTGCCGACATCAAGCCCGGCAACAACCTCCCGCTGCGCAACATCCCGGTCGGTACGACGATCCACAACGTGGAGCTTCGTCCCGGCGGCGGCGCGAAGATCGCCCGTTCCGCGGGCAACAGCGCCCAGCTGGTCGCCCGTGAGGGCTCCCGCGCCACGCTGCGTATGCCCTCGGGCGAGATGCGCTTCGTGGACGTCCGCTGCCGCGCCACCATCGGCGAGGTCGGCAACGCCGAGCAGTCGAACATCAACTGGGGCAAGGCCGGCCGTATGCGCTGGAAGGGCAAGCGCCCGACGGTCCGCGGTGTCGTGATGAACCCGGTCGACCACCCGCACGGTGGTGGTGAGGGCAAGACGTCCGGTGGTCGCCACCCCGTCTCCCCCTGGGGCAAGCCCGAGGGCCGCACGCGCAAGCGCAAGGCCAGCGACTCCCAGATCATCCGCCGTCGCAAGACCGGCAAGAACAAGCGCTGATAGGGAAGTAGACAGATGCCTCGCAGCCTGAAGAAGGGCCCCTTTGTCGACGGCCACCTCCTCAAGAAGGTGGACGCCGAGAACGACAAGGGGAGCCACAACGTCATCAAGACGTGGTCGCGCCGGTCGATGATCATCCCCTCGATGATCGGCCACACCATCGCGGTCCACGACGGTCGCAAGCACGTCCCGGTCTTCGTGACCGACTCGATGGTCGGCCACAAGCTGGGCGAGTTCGCCCCGACCCGCACCTACCGCGGGCACGTCAAGGAAGACCGGAAGGGACGTCGTCGATGAGCACCACTGAGCGTCAGCGCACGAGCGCCCGTCGCGAGTCGCTGCTCGGCGACGAGCAGGGTGCCTTCGCGAGTGCCCGCTTCGTGCGGATCACCCCGATGAAGGCCCGCCGCGTCGTCGACATGGTTCGTGGCCTCCCCGTCGACGAGGCCCTGGCGCTGCTGCAGTTCGCGCCGCAGGCCGCCTCGGAGACCGTGTACAAGGTGCTCGAGAGCGCCATCGCCAACGCTGAGACCACTGAGGGTCTCGACGCCGGCGACCTGGTCGTCTCGGTCGCCCGGGTCGACGAGGGCCCGACCATGAAGCGCTGGCGTCCGCGTGCCCAGGGGCGCGCGACGCGTATCAACAAGCGCACCAGCCACATCACGCTGGCGGTCCAGCCGGCCGCCGTGGTCGCTGAGAAGAAGGGACGGAAGGCCTGATGGGCCAGAAGATCAACCCGAACGGCTTCCGCCTCGGTATCTCCACGGACCACAAGTCCCGCTGGTACGCCGACAAGCTGTACAAGTCGTACGTCGGCGAGGACGTCGCCATCCGCAAGCTGCTCTCCAAGGGCATGGAGCGGGCCGGCATCGCCAAGGTCGAGATCGAGCGCACCCGTGACCGCGTCCGCGTGGACATCCACACGGCGCGCCCGGGCATCGTCATCGGCCGCCGCGGCGCCGAGGCCGACCGCATCCGCGGTGAGCTCGAGAAGCTCACGGGCAAGCAGGTCCAGCTGAACATCCTCGAGGTCAAGAGCCCCGAGATGGACGCCCAGCTGGTCGCCCAGGGTGTCGCCGAGCAGCTCGCCGGTCGCGTGCAGTTCCGTCGCGCCATGCGCAAGGCCATGCAGACCACGATGCGCTCGGGTGCCAAGGGCATCCGGATCCAGTGCTCGGGTCGACTCAACGGCGCGGAGATGTCGCGTACCGAGTTCTACCGCGAGGGTCGCGTGCCGCTGCACACCCTGCGTGCGGACATCGACTACGGCTTCTACGAGGCCAAGACGACCTTCGGCCGCATCGGCGTGAAGGTCTGGATCTACAAGGGCGAGGTGGCCGGCACCCGTGCCGAGCGCCAGGCCCAGGCAGCCGCCCGCGCCGGTGTCCCCGGTCGCGGTGGCCGTCCGCAGCGTGGCGGCGAGCGTCCGAGCCGTGGCTCGCGCGGCGAGCGTCCGACGCGTGCGGACCGTGGCGGCGAGGGTGCCCCTGCCGTGACCGAAGCGCCTGCCGGTGGCGACACCGCCCTGGCGACCCCCTCGGCCGAGACCCCCAAGGAGGGCTGACCCATGCTGATGCCCCGTCGTGTCAAGCACCGCAAGCAGCACCACCCCAAGCGGACGGGTGCAGCGAAGGGTGGCACGAAGCTCGCCTTCGGCGACTTCGGCATCCAGGCGGTCGAGGGCCACTACGTGACCAACCGCCAGATCGAGTCGGCGCGTATCGCGATGACCCGCCACATCAAGCGTGGTGGCAAGGTGTGGATCAACATCTACCCCGACCGCCCGCTGACCAAGAAGCCCGCCGAGACCCGCATGGGTTCCGGTAAGGGTTCGCCCGAGTGGTGGGTCGCGAACGTCAAGCCCGGCCGCGTCATGTTCGAACTCTCCGGTGTCACCGAGGACGTCGCGCGCGAGGCCATGCGCCGTGCGATGCACAAGCTCCCGATGAAGTGCCGGTTCATCTCCCGAGAGGCGGGCGACTTCTGATGGCTAACGCTCACGAGCTCGACGAGCTGAACGACGTCGACCTGGAGGCCAAGCTCCGCGAGGCCAAGGAGGAGCTGTTCAACCTCCGCTTCCAGGCCGCCACCGGTCAGCTGGAGAGCCACGGCCGCCTGCGTGCGGTCAAGAAGGACATTGCCCGGATCTACACCGTGGTGCGCGAGCGCGAGCTCGGCATCCGCTCCGCCGCGGGCAGCAACGAGTCGAACGAGGATGGTGCCGCATGAGCGAGCAGACCCCGACCGCGGACCGCAAGGCCCGCAAGGTCCGCGAGGGCCTGGTCGTCAGCGACAAGATGGACAAGACCGTGGTCGTGTCCGTCGAGGACCGCGTCAAGCACGCGCTGTACGGCAAGGTGCTGCGCAAGACCAGCAAGCTGAAGGCGCACGACGAGGCCAACGCGTGCGGCATCGGCGACCGGGTCCTCCTCATGGAGACGCGTCCGCTGTCGGCCACGAAGCGCTGGCGCGTCATCGAGATCCTCGAGAAGGCCAAGTAAGTCACTTCGCCTTCGCAGGCGAGGACCCACCCACTAGTTCGGCCAGGCTCGCGGTCCGTCGAGACCGCGAGAACCAGCTCGACAACCAGGAGAAACAATGATCCAGCAGGAGTCGCGACTCAAGGTCGCCGACAACACCGGTGCAAAGGAAATCCTCTGCATCCGTGTTCTCGGTGGCTCGGGTCGGCGCTACGCCGGCATCGGCGACGTCATCGTCGCGACCGTCAAGGACGCGATCCCCGGTGGCAATGTGAAGAAGGGTGACGTCGTCAAGGCCGTCATCGTGCGCACCGTCAAGGAGCGTCGCCGTCCCGACGGTTCGTACATTCGCTTCGACGAGAACGCCGCCGTCATTCTGAAGAACGACGGCGAGCCCCGCGGCACCCGCATCTTCGGCCCCGTGGGCCGCGAGCTGCGCGAGAAGAAGTTCATGAAGATCATCTCGCTCGCCCCGGAGGTGCTGTGATGGCCAAGAACCCGTCGGTCAACATCAAGAAGGGCGACACCGTCAAGGTGATCGCTGGCAAGGACAAGGGTGCCGAAGGCAAGGTCATCCAGGTGCTCCGTGAGGAGCAGCGGGTGATCGTCGAGGGCGTCAACCGTGTCAAGAAGCACACCAAGGTCGTGAACCAGGGCGGTCGCGCCGGCAACACCGGTGGCATCATCACCGCTGAGGCCCCGATCCACGTCTCGAACGTCATGCTCGTCGAGGGCGACGCCGTGACCCGTATCGGCTTCCGCCGCGACGAGGTCACCAAGCGCCGTCCGGACGGCTCGACGTACACCGCTCAGCGCAGCGTCCGCATCTCGCGCAAGACCGGCAAGGAAATCTGATGACCGAGATCCAGACGAACGCGATGCCGCGTCTGAAGGTGAAGTACCGCGAGGAGATCCTCCCGGCGCTTCAGTCCGACTTCGAGATCAAGAACGTCATGCAGGTGCCCGGCCTGGTCAAGATCGTGGTCAACATGGGTGTCGGCGAGGCTGCTCGCGACTCGAAGCTGATCGAGGGTGCGGTCAAGGACCTCACCGCGATCACCGGCCAGAAGCCGCTGGTGACCAAGGCCCGCAAGTCGATCGCCCAGTTCAAGCTGCGTGAGGGTATGCCGATCGGCGCCCACACCACGCTGCGTGGCGACCGCATGTGGGAGTTCCTGGACCGCCTGCTGTCCCTCGCGCTGCCCCGGATCCGCGACTTCCGCGGTCTCTCCCCGAAGCAGTTCGACGGTCGCGGCAACTACACCTTCGGTCTCACCGAGCAGGTCATGTTCCACGAGATCAACCAGGACAAGATCGACCGCTCGCGTGGCATGGACATCACCATCGTCACCACGGCCACCAACGACGACGAGGGTCGCGCCCTGCTGAAGAAGCTCGGCTTCCCGTTCAAGGAGAACTGACATGGCGAAGACCGCTCTCAAGGTCAAGGCCGCCCGCAAGCCCAAGTTCGCGGTGCGTGGCTACACCCGCTGCCAGCGTTGTGGCCGGCCGAAGGCCGTCTACCGCAAGTTCGGGCTCTGCCGCATCTGCCTGCGGGAAATGGCGCACCGGGGCGAGCTGCCCGGCGTGACCAAGTCCTCCTGGTGACCATTCCTCACTTCACACACAAGTCGCTGCAGGTCGCATCTGAGGTGCAGATGCGAAACCACGGTGGAGAAAGGGCCTCACGGCCATGACGATGACTGACCCGATCGCAGACATGCTCACGCGTCTGCGCAATGCCAACCAGGCGTACCACGACTCGGTGTCCATGCCCTACAGCAAGCTCAAGCAGGGCGTTGCGGACATCCTCAAGCAGGAGGGCTACATCACCTCCTACGACGTCGTGGACGCTCCCGAGGGCGAGGTCGGCAAGACGCTGACCATCACCCTCAAGTACGGCCGCAGCCGCGAGCGTTCCATCGCTGGCGTGCGCCGCATCAGCAAGCCCGGTCTGCGGGTCTACGCCAAGCACACGGGTCTCCCGAAGGTGCTCGGCGGCCTGGGTGTCGCGATCATCTCGACCAGCCAGGGCCTGCTGACCGACCGACAGGCCAACCAGAAGGGCGTGGGTGGGGAAGTCCTCGCCTACGTCTGGTGACGACGAGACCGTAAGGAGAGAAGACAGCATGTCGCGTATTGGCAAGCTCCCCGTCCCGGTCCCGTCCGGTGTGGATGTTTCGGTCGACGGCGCAGTCGTGACGGTCAAGGGCCCCAAGGGGACCCTGACCCACACGGTGGCGGCCCCGATCACCGTCGAGAAGGGTGATGGCGTCCTGGACGTCAAGCGCCCCGACGACGAGCGCACGAGCAAGGCCCTCCACGGCCTGACTCGCACGCTGGTCAACAACATGGTCGTCGGTGTCACCGACGGCTACGAGAAGCGGCTGGAGATCGTGGGCGTGGGTTACCGCGTCCTCCCGAAGACTCCGACCCAGGTGGAGTTCCAGCTCGGGTACTCCCACCCGATCATCTTCGACGCGCCGGAGGGCATCACCTTCGCCGTCGACGGCCCCACCAAGTTCGGCGTCCAGGGCATCGACAAGCAGCTCGTCGGTGAGGTCGCCGCCAACATCCGCAAGCTCCGCAAGCCCGAGCCGTACAAGGGCAAGGGTGTCCGGTACGCCGGCGAGAACGTCCGCCGCAAGGTCGGAAAGGCTGGTAAGTGATGGCGATCTCGCTTTCGAACAACAAGCACACCGCGTCGCGCGTCAAGTCGCGTCTGCGTCGGCAGGCCCGGGGTCGCAAGAAGATCCAGGGCACCGCCGAGCGTCCCCGCCTGGTCGTCACCCGTTCGGCCAAGCACATGTCCGCTCAGGTTGTCGACGACCTCGTCGGCAAGACCCTCGTCTCGGCGTCCACGCTCGAGGCGGACCTGCGGGCCTTCGACGGCGACAAGACCGCGAAGGCGAAGAAGGTCGGCGAGCTCGTTGCCGAGCGCGCCAAGGCGGCCGGAGTCGACGGCGTGGTCTTCGACCGTGCCGGCAACAAGTACCACGGCCGCATCGCGGCCCTGGCCGACGGCGCCCGCGAGGGCGGCCTGACCTTCTGATCGCAAGAGCTGCAAGAGAGAGAAGAGGAACAGTCTCATGAGCGGAGCCCAGCGCGGACAGCGCGGTGGCGAGCGCCGAGGCAATCGCGACGATCGTCGCGGCGGCCAGGCTGCTGACAAGACCGCCTACATCGAGCGCGTCGTTGCGATCAACCGTGTCGCCAAGGTCGTGAAGGGTGGTCGTCGCTTCAGCTTCACCGCCCTCGTGGTCGTCGGTGACGGCGACGGTCTGGTCGGCGTCGGCTACGGCAAGGCCAAGGAAGTCCCGGCAGCGATCGCCAAGGGCGTCGAGGAGGCGAAGAAGGCTTTCTTCCGCGTCCCTCGCGTCCAGGGCACCATCCCGCACCCGGTGCAGGGCGAGAAGGCGGCTGGCGTCGTCATGCTGCGTCCTGCCGCCCCTGGTACCGGTGTTATCGCCGGTGGCCCGGTGCGTGCGGTGCTGGAGTGCGCCGGCATCCACGACATCCTGAGCAAGTCGCTCGGGTCGTCGAACCAGATCAACATCGTCCACGCGACCGTCGAGGCGCTGCGGATGCTGGAGGAGCCCGAGGCCGTTGCGGCCCGTCGTGGTCTTCCGGTCGAGTCCGTGGCCCCGGCCGCCCTGCTCAAGGCTCGCGCCGAGGGCATCGCGACGGCAGGGGGTGTCTCCTGATGGCCCAGCTGAAGGTCCAGCAGAACCGCGGCCTCGTCGGTCTGAAGAAGAACCAGCGCGAGACCCTGCGCACGCTCGGTCTCAAGCGGATCGGCGACGTGGTCGTCAAGGAAGACCGCCCGGAGATCCGCGGCATGGTCAACACGGTCCGTCACCTGGTGACGGTCGAGGAGGTGGACTGACATGACGCTCAAGCTGCACCACCTGCGTCCGGCCCCCGGAGCCAAGACCGCCAAGACCCGCGTGGGTCGTGGTGAGGCCTCCAAGGGCAAGACCTCGGGCCGCGGTACCAAGGGCACCAAGGCTCGCTACCAGGTTCCGGTCGCCTTCGAGGGTGGCCAGATGCCGATCCACATGCGGCTCCCCAAGCTGAAGGGGTTCAAGAACCCCTTCAAGGTGGAGTTCCAGGTCGTCAACCTCGACAAGCTCAACGAGCTCTTCCCCGAGGGTGGCACCGTCACCGTCGAGGACCTCGTCGCGCGTGGCGCGGTCCGCAAGGGCCAGCCTGTCAAGGTGCTCGGCCAGGGCGAGATCTCGGTGAAGGTCGACGTGAGCGCTCAGGCGTTCTCCGCGTCCGCCAAGTCGAAGATCGAGTCTGCCGGCGGGACCACCTCGCTCGTCTGACACGTTGTCGCACACCAGGGCGCGGTCGGGCTGCTCTCAGCAGCCGGGCCGCGCCCTGTGCGTTCCGTCACCTCCGGTTCGTCCACCAAGAGCGCCGTCAACCGTTTGACTGTGCACGCTCCCTGTTAGGCTTCGCGGGGCTTCTCGCCGGTAGCGCAGGGGCCCTGATCTTTTGCTGAGGAAAGAGGATCGTCTCGTGCTAGGCGCGTTCGCCAACGCTTTCCGGACACCGGACCTGCGGCGCAAGCTGCTGTTCGTCCTGGGGGTCGTCGTGATCTTCCGGGCCGGTTCCCAGATCCCCGCACCGGGTGTCCACGTCGCCAACGTGCAGACGTGCATCAACCAGGTCGAGGACAGCAGCCTCTACAGCCTGATCAACCTCTTCTCCGGCGGAGCACTGCTCCAGCTGACGATTTTCGCGCTGGGCATCATGCCCTACATCACCGCCAGCATCATCCTGCAGCTGCTCGTCGTGGTCATCCCGCGGCTCGAAGCGCTGAAGAAGGAGGGCCAGGCGGGCCAGACGAAGATCACGCAGTACACCCGCTACCTCACCCTCGGCCTCGCGGTCCTCCAGGCGACCGGCATCGTGGCGCTCGCCCGGTCCAAGAACCTGTTGCAGGGCTGCACGCTGCCGCTGCTGCACAGCGACGCGACGACGACCTTCCTGGTCCTGGTCATCACCATGACCGCCGGCACCGCGGTGATCATGTGGCTCGGCGAGCTCATCACCGACCGCGGCATCGGCAACGGCATGTCGATCCTGATCTTCTGCCAGGTCGTCGCGACCTTCCCGGCCGCGCTCTGGCAGGTCGGCAAGAGCCAGGGCTGGTGGGTCTTCGGCGTTGTCCTCGCGGTCGGACTGGTCATCATGGCCGCGGTCATCTTCATCGAGCAGGCGCAGCGCCGCATCCCGGTGCAGTACGCCCGCCGGATGGTGGGCCGCAAGATGTTCGGCGGCAGCTCGACCTACATCCCGCTCAAGGTCAACCAGGCCGGCATCATCCCGGTCATCTTCGCCTCCTCGCTGCTGTACCTGCCCGCGATGGCGGTGCAGTTCAACCAGAACAGCGACGCCGGCTGGGTCAGCTTCCTCGGCGACTACTTCGTCGACGGCGGCCACCCGCTCTACATGGCGACGTTCTTCCTCCTCATCGTCTTCTTCACCTACTTCTACGTGTCGATCACCTTCAACCCGCACGAGGTGGCCGACAACATGAAGAAGTACGGCGGCTTCATCCCCGGGATCCGGGCCGGGAAGCCGACCGAGGACTACCTGTCCTACGTCCTGTCCCGCATCACACTGCCGGGCGCGCTCTATCTCGGGATCATCTCCCTGATCCCGTTGATCGCGCTGGTTCTCATCGACGCGAACCAGAACTTCCCCTTCGGCGGCACGTCCATCCTCATCATGGTCGGCGTCGCCCTCGACACGGTGAAGCAGATCGAGAGCCAGCTCCAGCAGCGCAACTACGAAGGATTCCTGCGCTGAAATGCGACTGATCATCATGGGCCCGCCCGGAGCCGGTAAGGGCACTCAGGCCACCTACATCGCCGAGCACTTCGGCATCCCCGCGATCTCGACCGGCGACATCTTCCGGCGCAACGTCTCCGAGGGCACCCCCCTCGGCATCGAGGCCAAGCGCTACATGGACGCCGGCGAGTACGTCCCGGACGAGGTCACCAACCTCATGGTCCGCAACCGCATCGACGAGGACGACGCCCAGCCGGGCTTCCTGCTCGACGGCTACCCGCGCACGCTCGCCCAGGTCGAGGAGCTCGACGGGATGATCCTGCACACCGGCCACGAGCTCGACGCGGTCGCGGTGCTCACCGTGGACCAGGACGAGATCGTCAGCCGCCTGCTCCAGCGCGCGCAGGTCGAGGGGCGTGCCGACGACACCGAGGACGTCATTCGTCGTCGCCAGGAGGTCTACGCCGAGCAGACCGAGCCGCTGATCGAGGTCTACCGCGCACGCGGCATCCTGCGTGAGGTCGACGGGATGGGCGAGGTCGCCGACGTCACGCGTCGTCTCTTCGCCGCCCTCGACGAGATCAAGCAGAGCTGAACGGGACACTCTGAGCGATGGGCTTTCTCGACAGGGGTCTGGAGATCAAGACCCCCGAGCAGATCGACGCGATGCGTCGGGCCGGCCTGGTGGTCGGCCGGACCCTGGAGCTGTTGCGCTCCTCGGTCCGGGCCGGCGTGAGCACCGCCGAGCTCGACGCGATCGCGGAGGACAGCATCCGCAGCGCGGGCGCCACCCCGTCGTTCCTGGGCTACCACGGGTTCCCGGCATCGATCTGTGCCTCGGTCAACGACGAGGTGGTCCACGGCATCCCCGGGTCCCGGGTGCTCGCCGAGGGTGACGTCATCTCCATCGACTGCGGCGCCATCGTCGACGGCTGGCACGGCGACGCAGCGATCACCGTCGCCGTGGGGGAGGTCCCCGCCGAGGTCATCGAGCTGATGCGGGTGACCGAGGAGGCCATGTGGCGCGGCATCGCCGCCGCACGGCTGGGGGGCCGGGTCACCGACATCTCCCACGCCATCGAGACCCACGTGCGCAGCCAGGGCAGCTACGGCATCCTCGAGGACTACGTCGGCCACGGCATCGGCTCGCAGATGCACCTGCCGCCGAACGTGCCCAACTTCGGGCGCGCCGGTCGCGGACCCAAGCTGGTCCGCGGCCTCGCGCTCGCGGTGGAGCCGATGATCACCCTCGGCACCAAGGACACCGACGTGCTCGAGGACGACTGGACGGTCGTCACCACCGACGGCGCCTGGGCCGCGCACTTCGAGCACACCTTCACCCTGACCCCGGAGGGGGCCTGGGTGCTCACCGCCCTCGATGGCGGGCGTGCCGCGCTGGCCGAGCTCGGCGTGCCGTACGGCGGGCGGGACTGAGGCGCTCGCGGAATAGCGCGAGGCGCCGGCGGGTTGTCCGGGGGTGAGTGCTCCCCGTCTGACCCTGTCCGTGCTCGACCTGGTGCCCGTTCGCGGTGAGCAGTCCTCCGCCGACGCGGTCGCCGCGAGCGTCGCGCTCGCCCGCACCGCCGACGACCTCGGCTACCACCGTTACTGGGTGGCCGAGCACCACAACATGCCCGCGGTGGCGGCGACCAACCCGCCGGTGCTGATCGGCGTGATCGCCGGCGCCACCGAGCGCATCCGGGTGGGCTCCGGCGGCGTGATGCTGCCCAACCACGCCCCGCTGGTGATCGCCGAGCAGTTCGCCCTGCTCGAGGCGGCGTACCCCGGGCGCATCGACCTGGGCATCGGCCGCGCGCCGGGCACCGACCCGGTCACCTCCTGGGCGCTGCGGCACGGCGCCGGGGGAGTGAGTGACGAGGCGGTCTCCCGTTTCCCCGAGTACGTCGACAACGTGCTCGCGATGATGGACACCTCCGGGGTCGGGCTCTCGGTGCAGGGCCGGACCCACGTGCTGCACGCGACGCCGGCCGCGACCTCGGTCCCGACCATCTGGCTGCTCGGGTCCTCGGACTACTCCGCCCGGCTGGCGGCGGAGAAGGGCCTGCCCTACGTCTTCGCCCACCACTTCGCCGGCACCGGCACCGCCCAGGCGCTCGAGCTCTACCGCTCGACGTTCCGGCCCTCGCCCGAGCTCGACGCGCCGCGCACCTTCCTGACCGTGAACGCCTCGGTCGCTGAGACGGCGGAGGAGGCCTACCGGCTCGCACTGCCGCAGCTGCAGATGATGCTCTCGCTGCGCACCGGTGCGCCGCTGTCGGCCCAGGTCAGCGTCGAGGAGGCCGAGAAGGTCGTGCTCCCGGAGTCCCACCAGCACCTGCTCGACGCGATGGCCGCCCGCTGGGTGATCGACGAGCCCGAGGCGGCCCGCCGCCGGCTCGCCGAGCTCGCCGCCGAGCACGGCGTCGACGAGGTGATGGTGAACCCGGTGGCCGCCGCGCACGAGGGCACCGCACCCGCGAGCGCCCCGGCCCGCGAGACCACCCTGCGCCTGCTCGCCGGCTGACGCCGGGAGAGTGCCCGGGCACGGATTCGTCTTTCGTCCCGGGCTTTGACTAGACTGGCGTGTCGGCCCAACGTGGGTCTGCTGTCTGGTGCCTCGTGGCTGCCCGTTCAGCGTCACATCGCTCCTCGTGAGCGGTGCGGCCTGTCCGGCTAGAGGTTCCAGGAGCGGCCACACGAGGTCCACCCGCGACATCCGTCGGGGGAGGTTCCCGGGCCACCCGGAGGCGGTCCCATGGCCGTCGCCGGTGCACAGAGCGGTAGACACCAGCACTACAGATTGTGGAGGACATGCCGAAGAAAGAAGGCGTGATCGAGATCGAGGGCACCGTCGTGGAGGCCCTGCCGAATGCCATGTTCCGCGTCGAGCTGAGCAATGGCCACAAGGTTCTCGCCCACATCAGCGGGAAGATGCGTCAGCACTACATCCGGATCCTCCCCGAGGACCGCGTCGTGGTGGAGCTCTCCCCGTACGACCTCACGCGAGGTCGCATCGTCTACCGGTACAAGTGAGCCTCGTCCACTGATCGTGGCGGGCTCACTGTGCGAACCAGCGCAGCCGATACCGGAAAGGACCTCAGATGAAGGTCAAGCCCAGCGTCAAGGCCATCTGTGACAAGTGCAAGGTGATCCGTCGCCACGGCCGAGTCATGGTGATCTGCGAGAACCCGCGTCACAAGCAGCGGCAGGGCTGAGGGTTCACCCCTCTCGCACCACCGGCACCACCCCACAACTGAACATCACTACGTGACCGCTACGCGGCCGGACCGGATCCTCAGGTCAGCCGTCAGCCACCTCCGGAGCAGTGGGCCGGAGCCCCGTCGACGAGGGCGGGGGCGCGGCACGACCAGAAACCTCTGCGAACAACCGAAGGGACAACGCCAGACATGGCACGCCTCGTTGGTGTGGACCTCCCGCGTGACAAGCGCATCGAGATCGCACTCACCTACATCTACGGCATCGGCCGTACCTCTGCTCAGAACCTCCTGGCCGAGACGGGTGTCAACCCGAACCTCCGCGTCCACGAGCTGGGCGACGAAGAGCTGGTCAAGCTCCGCGACGCCATCGAAGCCAACCACAAGATCGAGGGTGACCTCCGTCGCGAGGTCCAGGCCGACATCCGTCGCAAGATCGAGATCGGCAGCTACCAGGGTCGCCGCCACCGCATGGGCCTTCCCGTCCGTGGCCAGCGCACCAAGACCAACGCTCGTACCCGCAAGGGCCCGAAGCGCACGGTTGCCGGCAAGAAGAAGGCCAAGTGACGTTCCGCCTCACGGCGAACCACTGATCTTCAGCACACCCAGACCAGCTACTTCCAGGAGATTCTGAATGCCTCCCAAGAGCCGCACCGCGGCTGGCGCCAAGAAGGTGCGCCGCAAGGAGAAGAAGAACGTCGCTCAGGGCGAAGCCCACATCAAGAGCACGTTCAACAACACCATCGTGACCATCACCGACCCCACCGGTGCGGTCATCTCGTGGGCCTCTGCCGGCACCGTCGGCTTCAAGGGCTCGCGCAAGTCCACCCCGTTCGCCGCACAGATGGCAGCCGAGGCTGCTGGTCGTCGGGCGATGGAGCACGGGATGAAGAAGATCGACGTCTTCGTGAAGGGCCCGGGTTCGGGCCGCGAGACGGCGATCCGTTCGCTGGGTGCCATCGGCCTCGAGGTCGGCACCATCCAGGACGTCACCCCCACGCCCCACAACGGATGCCGGCCGCCCAAGCGCCGTCGCGTCTGAGCCCCGACACCACACGACCAGCAGAGACTTAAGGAGTCATTGAGTTATGGCCCGTTACACCGGCCCCATGACCAAGAAGTCGCGCCGTCTCGGTGTCGACCTCGTTGGTGGCGACCAGGCGTTCGAGCGTCGTCCCTACGCGCCCGGCCAGCACGGCCGCGCGCGCATCAAGGAGAGCGAGTACCGCTCGCAGCTGCAGGAGAAGCAGAAGGCCCGCTTCACCTACGGCGTCCTTGAGAAGCAGTTCCACAACTACTACGTCGAGGCTTCGCGTCGCTCGGGCAAGACCGGCGACAACCTGCTCCAGCTGCTGGAGTGCCGCCTCGACAACGTGGTCTACCGTGCCGGGTTCGCCCGCACCCGCCGCCACGCCCGTCAGCTCGTCGTGCACGGCCACTTCCTGGTCAACGGCAAGAAGGTCGACATCCCGTCCTACCAGGTGTCGCAGTACGACGTGATCGACGTGCGCGAGAAGTCCCTCGAGATGACCCCGTTCATCGTGGCTCGCGAGACCCACGGCGAGCGCGTGGTGCCCGCGTGGCTCGAGGCGATCCCGTCTCGCATGCGGGTGCTGGTGCACCAGCTTCCCGTCCGGGCGCAGATCGACCTCCCGGTGCAGGAGCAGCTCATCGTCGAGTACTACTCGAAGAAGTAACTCCTCCACCCTTCCGTCACTCAGCACGTTCGGGCCCGTCAAATAGCGGGTGGGCCCGGAAAGGACACCACCAGTGCTTATCGCACAGCGCCCCACCCTGTCGGAAGAGACCGTCGACGAGTTCCGTTCGCGGTTCGTGATCGAGCCGCTGGAGCCCGGCTTCGGCTACACCCTCGGCAACTCGCTGCGTCGTACCCTGCTGTCGTCGATCCCCGGTGCCTCGGTCACGAGCATCAAGGTCGACGGGGTGCTGCACGAGTTCTCCACCGTCGAGGGCGTCAAGGAGGATCTCACCGAGATCATCCTCAACCTCAAGGCCCTGGTCGTCTCCTCCGAGCACGACGAGCCGGTCACCATGTACCTGCGCAAGTCGGGCTCGGGCGACGTCACCGCGGCGGACATCACGCCGCCGGCCGGTGTCGAGGTCCACAACCCCGACCTCAAGATCGCCACGCTGTCCGACAAGGGCAAGCTGGAGATGGAGCTGGTCGTCGAGCGTGGCCGCGGCTACGTCTCCGCCGTCCAGAACAAGGGTGCCGACAACGAGATCGGCCGGATCCCGGTCGACTCGATCTACAGCCCCGTGCTGAAGGTGACCTACAAGGTCGAGGCCACGCGTGTCGAGCAGCGCACCGACTTCGACAAGCTGGTCATCGACGTGGAGACCAAGCCGTCGATCCGTCCCCGCGACGCGATCGCCTCGGCGGGCAAGACCCTGGTCGAGCTCTTCGGCCTGGCGCGTGAGCTGAACGTCGAGGCCGAGGGCATCGACATCGGTCCCTCGCCGGTCGACGAGCAGCTGGCCGCGGACCTCGCCCTCCCGGTCGAGGACCTCCAGCTGACCGTCCGCTCGTACAACTGCCTCAAGCGCGAGGGCATCCACACCGTGGGTGAGCTCATCAGCCGCTCGGAGCAGGACCTGCTCGACATCCGCAACTTCGGTGCGAAGTCGATCGACGAGGTCAAGGCCAAGCTGGTCGAGATGGGCCTGTCCCTCAAGGACAGCGCGCCCGGCTTCGACCCGCACGCCGCCCTCGCGGCGTACGGCGACGACGACGACGACACCTTCGTCGAGGACGAGCAGTACTGACCCACTGACCGGCGGCACCTGCTGCCGGCCTACTACCCCGGTACCTAGCACGGCCGGGGAGGAACGAGAGAGACATGCCGAAGCCCACCAAGGGCGCCCGCCTCGGCGGCAGCCCGGCGCACCAGCGCCTGATCCTGGCGAACCTGGCCACCCAGCTCTTCGAGCACGGCCGGATCACCACGACCGAGTCGCGGGCGCGTGCGCTGCGTCCGCACGCGGAGAAGCTGATCACCAAGGCGAAGAAGGGTGACATCCACAACCGTCGCGAGGTCCTCAAGACCATCCGCGACAAGGGTGTCGTGCACCACCTCTTCACCGAGATCGCGCCGACCTTCGCCGAGCGTCCGGGTGGCTACACCCGGATCACGAAGATCAACCCCCGCAAGGGCGACAACGCCCCCATGGCGGTCATCGAGCTCGTGACCGAGGCGTACACCCCGTCGGCCCCCAAGACGACCAAGGCTGCTCCGGCCGCCCCGGTCGCCGAGGAGACCCCGGCCGAGGAGACCACCGTCGAGGAGACCCCCGCTGCTGCGGAGGAGACCCCCGCCGAGGTCACCGAGGACGCTCCGGCTGCCGAGGACGACACCAAGGCCTGAGCACCGCTCATGCCGCGCACCGGCCCGCTGCCCCTTCGGGGGTGGCGGGCCGGTGTCGTTGTGCGGGGTGGCTAGCGCGGCAGCGGTCGCGGGGCGCGGGGCATGCGGCGGGCGCCGAGGTCGGCGCGCTGGCCGGCCGCCCAGCCGTCGGCCTCGCCGGAGCCCGACAGCGTGCGGGCCCGCGCCGGGCGGGCCTGCGGGTAGGCGGTCTCCACCGCGCCGCGGACCAGCTCGCTGCGATCGGCGAGGACCAGGCTCGCCCCGCCGCTCGCGCCGTTCACCGGGCTCTCGGCGTCGGCCTCGCGGCGGGCGCGGTCCTCGGCCTCCTCCAAGCGCCGGCCGATGGCCAGGCGGAAGCCGGCCAGCCACGAGCGCCGGAACGCCGCGGCGTGCTCGCCCGGCGGCACCGGGGTGCGGAGCAGCCCGGTCGCGGACTGCAGCAGCAGGCTGGTCCAGATGATCTCGGCGCGCTCCAGGTCGCTGCGGTGGCCGAAGACGTGCAGCGAGATCTCCTTGCCTCCGCGCAGGCGGCTGGTGCGCATCACGACCCGGCAGCGCAGGGCCGTCGCGACCGTCGCGAGCAGGTCGGCCTTGTCGGCGGCGTACGGCGCGTCGACACCGACGACCAGGTCTCCGACGGGGTCGGAGCCGGGCTCGCCGCGGGCGAGCAGCGCGGCGTCCACGCCGTAGGACGCGACCAGCGCGGCGGCCTTGGCGGTGTAGACCTCCGCCTCGTGCTCGGTGGCGGCCGGGTCCTCGGCCTTGGCCAGCAGCTTGCGGACCTTGGCCAGGATCGGGTGCTCCTCGCTCACGCGCCCCAACCGTCCTCGACCAGGCGCACGGCCTCGGCGCGAGTCAGCCCCAGGCGCCGGGCCTGCGCGACGTAGTGCCCGGCGGCCGCGCGTGCGGCGTCGGAGCCGGCGGCAGCGCCCGAGGCGACGAACGTGCCGCGGCGGCCCTCGGTGACGACGATGCCGTCGGTCTCGAGCTCGCGGTAGGCACGCGCGACGGTGTTGGCGGCGACGCCGAGCTCGGTGGCCAGCGCGCGCACGGTCGGGAGCCGGGTGCCGGCGGGCAGGTCGCCGGAGGCGGCGCGGGTGGCGACCTGGGTGCGCAGCTGCTCGTAGGGCGCGACGGAGGAGTCGGGGTCGAGCGGGTGGACCACAGGCAGGCTGGGCGGCATGGGGGCACCGTAGTCCGCGCCGCCCCCAGTGCAGGGAGGAGGGCGCGGGGCCTGTGGAGGCGGCATGGTAGTCAGGAGGCATGGAACCGGACGGTGATCTGCTGGTCGTGGGGGAGTCCCTGGTCGACGTGGTGGAGGGCGCCGACGGCGCCCGCCGCGAGCACGCCGGGGGGAGCGCGGCGAACGTCGCGGTCGCGCTGGCGCGCCTGGACCGCCCGGTGCGCCTGGCGACGGCGCTGGCCGACGACCGCAACGGCGCGATCGTGGCGACGTACCTCGGCCGCGACCGGGTGGCGCTGGCCACCGACCCCGAGACCATCGAGCGCACCGCGAGCGCGCGGGCGGTGCTCGGGGCCGACGGCGCCGCGCGCTACGAGTTCGACCTGGAGTGGGCGCTGTCGCCGGTGCCGGCCGAGCCGGTGCCGCTGGCGGTGCACGCCTGCTCGCTGGGCGCCGTGGTCGCGCCCGGCGCCGAGGAGGTGCTCGCGACGCTGCGCCGCTTCCGGGGCGAGGCCCTGCGCAGCTACGACGTCAATGCGCGCCCGGCGCTGACCGGGACCGGCCCGGACCTGGTCGCCGCGGTGGAGCGGGTGGTCGCCGAGGCCGACCTGGTCAAGGCCAGCGACGAGGACCTGGCCGCCGTCTACCCCGACCTCGACGAGGAGCGGGCGGTCGAGCGGCTGCTCGGTCTCGGCCCGGTCGCGGTCGTGGTGACCCGCGGCGCCGACGGCGCGACCTGGTACGCCGCGGGGCGCGGGCGCCCGGCCTCGGTCGCGGCGCCCACCGTGCAGGTGGCCGACACCATCGCGGCCGGCGACACGTTCTCCGCCGCGCTGCTCGACGCGCTGTGGGCGCGCGGCCTGGTGGGGCCCGGGGCGGCCGAGCGGATCGCCGCGCTGCCGCGCCGCACCCGCAGCAAGCTGCTCGCCCACGCGGTGCGCGCCGGGGCGCTCGCGACCACGCGGCCGGGCGCGGACCCGCCGTACCGCGCGGAGGTGGGGAGCGCCGGCTGACGCGGGCCGGTCCGGGCGCCGGGCGGTCGACCTGAGCGTGCGGACGGTCGGTGCGCCCTGAGAGGATGCTCCTCGTGCGGATCCGGATCGACCTCGCCTATGACGGCACCGACTTCCACGGCTGGGCGGCCCAGCCGGGGCTGCGCACCGTGCAGGGCGAGCTGACCGCGGCGCTCGAGACCTCGCTGCGCCTGCAGCAGGTGCGTGTGGTGTGCGCGGGGCGCACCGACACCGGCGTGCACGCCCGCGGGCAGGTGGCCCACCTCGACGTGCCCGACGACGTGCTGGCCGCCTCGGTGGGCCGATCGAAGGACCCCGCGCCTCTCGCGCTGGTGCGCCGCCTCAACGGCATCCTGCCGCCCGACGTCCGGGTGCGGCGGGTGCGGGAGGTCTCCGGTGCGTTCGACGCGCGGTTCTCCGCGCTGTGGCGCCGCTACGCCTACCGCGTCGCCGACCGGGTCGAGTCGCTCGACCCCCTGACCCGCCACCACGTCGTGGCCTGGTCGCGGCCCCTCGACGTCGAGCGGATGCGCGAGGCCTCCGCCCTGCTGGTCGGCCACCACGACTTCGCCTCGTTCTGCCGCCAGCGCGAGGGCGCGACGACGGTGCGGGTGCTCGAGCACTTCGACTGGGAGCGCCGCGACGACGGCGTGCTGGAGGCGACGGTGCGCGCCGACGCGTTCTGCCACAGCCAGGTGCGCGCGATGGTGGGCTGCGTGCTGGCCGTCGGTGAGGGACGACGCCCGGCGGCCTGGGCCACGGAGGTCCTGGCCGCGCGCCGGCGCCACCCCGCGGTGACGGTCGCGCACGCCCACGGGCTGACCCTGGAGGAGGTCGGCTACCCGGTCGACGACGAGCTGGCGGCGCGCGCCGAGATGACCCGCGCCCGACGAGAGGCGATCGACGCATGAGCGCCGACGACGAGCACTACTTCAGCGCCGACCCGACGGTCGCCTTCGCCCGCAAGCCGGTCCTCGCCGAGGTGTGGGGCCGCGAGCTGCGGCTGACCAGCGGCAGCGGCGTGTTCGCCCAGGGCCGTCTCGACATCGGCACCGCCGTGCTGTTCCGCGAGACCGCGCCGCCCGCGCCCGGGCGGATCCTCGACCTCGGCTGCGGCTACGGCGTCATCGGGCTCGCCGTCGCCGCGGTGGTCCCGGACGCCGTGGTCACCGCGGTCGACGTCAACGAGCGCGCGGTGCTGCTGGCCAACGAGAACGCCGCCGCCCTCGGGCTCACCGACCGTTACCGGGCGCTCACCCCGGACGCCGTCGAGCCGGACGCGACGTACGACGAGATCTGGTCGAACCCGCCCATCCGGATCGGCAAGGAGGCGCTGCACGCGCTGCTGCTGCGGTGGTTCCCCCGGCTCGCGCCGGACGGGCGCGCGGTGATGGTGGTCGGCAAGAACCTCGGCGGCGACTCGCTGCAGCGCTGGCTGGGCGAGCAGGGCTACCCGACGACCCGGCTGGCGAGCGCCAAGGGGTTCCGGGTGCTGGAGTCGCGGCGGGCCTGAGAGCTCAGTCCGCGACCCGTCCGTCGAGGAACATCTGCAGGCGGGTGAGGGTGCGCTCGGTGTCGTCGGGGTCGGCGGCGACGTGCCCGTTGACCGCGCGCGCCGCCCAGCCCAGGCGCAGCGCCGCGTCGGTGACCGCGACCAGGTCGGTCCCGGGGAGGGCCTCGGCCCAGGGGGCGAGGTAGGCGTCGCGGAACGGCGCGATGTCGACGGAGCCCTCGACGTCGTCGACGCCCCAGGCGACCTGGCCCTCCAGCGCCACCGAGAGCACGAAGAACGGGTGGGTGAGGCAGGCGTCGCCCCAGTCCAGCACCAGGTGCCGGCCCGTGCCGAGGAAGACCTGGCCGTCGTGGAGGTCGTCGTGGTTGAGCCCGGCGGGGACGCCGTGGCGCTCCAGGGTGGCGACCAGCTCCGCGACGTACGGTGTGGCGGAGCGGAAGCGTGCGGGTACGTCGAGGCGCCGGACCAGGTCGTCGTACCGCTCGACGAGGCGGGGCAGGCGGAGGTCCGGCACGCCGAGCGCGAGCATCTCCTCGACCGCGTCCAGGGTGCCGACCTGGATCCGGGCGACCGTCTCCAGCACGTCGTACCACCGGGTGAGGCTGCGCTCGACGGGGATCACCTCGCGCAGCCGGGTGCCGGCGTCGGCCATCAGCATCCAACCGCGCCCGGGGTCGGCGGCGAGCAGCGGCGGCACCCGGTCGGGGAAGCGGGCCGCCAGCAGCGCGACCAGGCCGGCCTCGTGGTGCAGGGAGGCGTCGTTGGCCTTGAACCACACCGGGCCCGCGCCGGTGGGGAAGCACAGCACCGTCGACCACGGCATGACGTGCGGTTGCTCGACGGGTCCGATGATGCTCAGCCGCCGCTCCGCGAGCCGCTCCTCCACCCACTCCCGCACGCTCGCCAGCCACCCCGCCTCGCGCCACCTCTCGACCGCCCAGCACCCTCACCATCCCGCCATCCTCGCCGAGTCGGCTCGTATGGCGCGGCGAGTCGGCGCCAATGGTGCGCTTCTCCCCAGGTTGCTGTGGAGAGCTCCGCCATTGGCGCCGACTCGCGCAACCATTGGCGCCGACTCGGCGAGGGGGGGGTTACTCGGGGATGCCGCTCTCCGGGGGAGTGTCGTCGGCCTGGCCGGAGGTGTCCTCGGTGATCTCGGCGTCGCCGATGTCGCTGACCAGGACCGGGGTGAGGGGCTTGCCGACGCCGCCCTGGAGCTCGACGACCTGCATCCCGGCGATCCCCATGTGGCTGTCCTCGGTGAACCGGAACGGTGCGAGCTGCGGGCCCTCGAGCTCCTGGCTGCCGCTCTCGAGCGCCTCGACGAGCCCCTCGCGGGTCAGGTCCTCACCGGCCTCCTGCAGCGCCTGCACGAACGCGTAGGCGTGCGACATGCCGTAGACGCGGTAGTTGGTGAGCTCGCCCTTCTCGCCGTGCTCGTCCCACACCTTCTGCCACAGCTGCACCCACGGGTCGTCGGGGGCGTCGACGCCGGGGATGTACTCGGTGGTGAGCACCCCGTCGAGCGCCGTGGTGCCGCCCTTCACCGAGCCCTCGGAGATCTGAGAGAGCAGCGCGCCGACCAGGGTGGGGTCGGAGCCGACGTTGGAGTAGAACCACTCCGGCTCATAGCCGAGCTGCAGCGCGACCAGCTGGCTCAGCGCGGTGTACGACGGGGTGTTGAACGACAGCACCAGGTCGGCCTTCGCGGCCTGCAGCGCCGCGATCTGCGGGCCCACGTCGGTGCCGCCGGAGGTGTAGCGCTGCACCTCGACGATCTGGTCGTCGAGGTAGCGGCGCACGCCCTGCTCGGCGTCCTCGCCGAAGTCGTCGTCTTGGAGGAAGAGCCCGACCCGGGCGTCGGGCATGTTCTCCGCGACGTACTGGCCGATGATCTTGCCCTCGATCTCGTAGTCGGGCTGCCAGCCGAAGGTCATCGGCCGGGCCTCGACGTCGTCACCCCACATCAGCGAGCCGGAGGAGACGAACAGGTCGGGCACCCCCTCGCCGTTGAGGAAGTCCACCACCGCGCTGTGGGTGGGGGTGCCGAGTCCGCCGACCATCGCGAAGATCTCGTCTTGGAGCACCAGCTCGTTGGTGACCTTGCTGGTGTTGGTGGGGTTGTAGCCGTCGTCCTTGACGATGTAGTCGATCTGGCGCCCGTGGACGCCGCCGTTGGCGTTGACGTAGTCGAAGTAGGCCTGCACCCCCGTCGGGATCTCGCTGTAGCCCGGGGCCGCGACCCCGGTGAGCGGGAAGTGCGCCCCGATCGTGATGGTGTCGGCGGTGACGCCGGTGTCGGAGGCGCCCCCGCCGCCCCCGCCGTCGTCGCCGTCGTCGTCGCGACCACCCGCGCCGCAACCGGTGAGGAGGAGCGCGGCGGAGAGGAGGCCGGCGAGCGCCGCCGGCCCGCGGTGGGGGATCCGGGTCCTTGTCCTGCGTGTCATGTGGCTGTTCCCTTCGAGGTGGTGGAGAGCGCCGCGCGCGTGCGGCGGCGTACGACGAGCAGGCGCAGGCTGCCGGCGAGCCCGGCCGGTGCGACCAGCACCACGCCGACCATCACCAGCCCGTAGACCAGCGGGGCCAGCTCCGCGGCCTGGATGTCGCTCAGGCCGGCGTCGGTGCCGAGGCCGGTGGCGACCTGCGGCAGGAAGGTGAGCAGCGCGGCACCGGCCAGTGCGCCGGTGAGGCTGCCCAGGCCGCCGAGGACCACGGCGGCGAGCAGGGTGAGGCTGAGGTTCAAGGTGAAGCTGCTCGGCGCGGCCAGCCGCACGCTCAGCGCGAGCACCGCCCCCGCCGCGCCGGCCGCCGCGGCGCTCACCACGAACGCCGAGACCCTGGCGCGGCCGAGGTCGATCCCGGCGAGCTGGGCGGCCACCTCGTCGTCGCGCACCGCCCGCCAGCGCCGCCCGACCCGGCTGCGCGAGAGGTTGGCGAGCAGCACGTAGGTCACCACGAGCGTCAGCCACCCGACCAGCGCGACGTACCCGCTGCGGGTGAGGTCCTGCCCGGTGAGGAAGTACGCCGCGTCGAGCACCCATCCGGGGATGTCCGGCAGCACGACCGGCAGGCCCTGCTCGCCGCCCAGGGTCTCCTTGAAGTACAGCGCGATGCCGGGGACCGCGACCGCCAGCGCCAGCGTCGCGCCGGCGAGGTAGGGGCCGTGCAGCCGGGCGGCCGCGACCCCGACGACGGCGCCGACCACGAGTGCGGCGACCGCGGCCGCGAGCAGCACCAGCGGGAGGGGCACCGAGGCGTCGAGGTCGGGCAGGAGCAGGGCCGCGGTGTAGGCGCCGACCGCCATCAGCGCCCCGTGGCCCAGCGAGACCTGGCCGTTGAGGCCGGTGAGCACGGTGAGCCCGCCGGCGGCGATGCCGAGGTAGGCCATCTCGGCGAGCTGGAAGCGGCGGAAGTCGCTGGCGCCCTGCAGCACCAGCACGACCACGACCAGTCCGAGGACGGCCAGCAGCAGGTGCCGGGTGAGGGGGGCGTCCGGCAGGGCCGGGGTGGGTGTGCGCATCAGACCTGCCTCGCCGTCGTCGTGGAGAAGAGCCCGCCGGGGCGCACCAGCAGCACCAGCACCAAGATCAGCAGCGCGGCCAGCGGCACCAGCTGGGAGGCGACGTACCCGCTGACGAAGCTGAGCGAGAGGCCGAGCACCAGGCCGCCGACCACGGAGCCGATCGGGCTGTCGAGGCCGCCGAGCACGGCGGCGACGAACCCGAAGACCACCACCGAGTCCATGAAGCCGGGGTGCACCAGGCTGCCGCTGGCGATCAGCACGCCGGCCAGCGAGCCCACGAGCGAGGCGAGCGCCCAGCCCAGGGTCAGCATCCGGCCGACGCGTACGCCGAGGAGGCGCGCGACCTCCTGGTTGAAGGCCGCCGCCCGCATCCGCAGGCCCAGGTCGGTGAAGCGGAACAGCGCCACCAGCAGCGCCATGGTGACCAGCACCGCGACGATCGTGAAGACCCCGGTGGGCGTCAGCGCGACGGTGCGGTCGCCGATCTCGAGCCCGCGGATCCCGAAGGGCGCGGGGAAGGAGCGGTAGCGGTTGCCGAACACCACCGCGGCCAGCGCGTGCAGCACGATGAACAGCCCCAGGGTCAAGATCACCGCGTTGATCTGGGCGCCGCCCTGCACCGGGCGCACGACCGCGCGCTCCAGCACCGCGCCGAGCACCAGCCCGGAGACCAGCGCGGCGACCAGCCCGAGCCACCAGGAGGCGCCGGACTCGATCACGACGAGGGCCACGAACGTGGTCACCATCGCCATCGGCGCCTGGGCGAAGTTGACCACCCGGGTGGAGCGCCAGACGAGCACCAGCGCGAGCGCGAACGCCGCGTAGACCATCCCGAGGGTCAGGCCCACGAGGGCGGTGTTGAGGAGCTGTTGCACGTGTTCTCCCGGTCGTGGGTGGGCGGTGGGCGTGGTCCTAGAACCCCAGATAGGCGTGGCGCAGCTGGTCGTCCCCGGCCAGCACGTCGGCGTCCTCGTCGGCGACGACGCGGCCCAGGTCGAGCACGACCCCGCGGTCGGCGACCGAGAGCGCGCTGCGCGCGTTCTGCTCCACGAGCAGCACGCTGAGGCCCTCCTCGCGGACCAGGTCGCGCACCAGCGCGAAGATCTGGGCCACGATGCGCGGCGCGAGACCCAGCGAGGGCTCGTCGAGCAGCAGCAGGGTCGGACGTGCCATCAGCGCCCGGCCCAGCACCAGCATCTGGCGCTCGCCGCCGGAGAGCGTGCCGGCCGCGGCACCGCGCCGCTCGGCGAGCACCGGGAACAGCGTGTAGGCCCGGTCCAGGTCGCCGGGCCGGACCCGGCCGCCGCGGCCCAGGGCGCCGAGGCGGAGGTTCTCCTCGACGCTGAGCTCGGTGATCACCCCGCGGCCCTCCGGCACGTGGGCCATCCCGAGACCGGCCGTCTTCTCGGCGGGGACGCCGGTCACCACCCGCCCGTGCATCTCGACGCTGCCGGCCCGGGCGCGGTGCAGCCCCGAGAGGGTGCGCAGCAGCGTGGTCTTGCCGGCGCCGTTGGCGCCCAGGACGGCGGTGATGCGTCCCTGGGCGGCGGTGAAGGACACCTCGTGAAGGGCGGTGATCGGGCCGTAGCCCGCGCTCACCCCCTGCACCCGCAGGGCCGGGACGGTCGGGGCGGGCGCCGGTCGCGCGGCGTACCCCGGGGCGCTCACACGGTCTCCCCGAGGTACGCCGCGAGCACCGCGGGGTCCTCGCGGACCTGCTCGGGCGGCCCGTGGGCGATCACCCGGCCGAAGTCGAGGACGGTGATCTGGTCGCAGACACCCATCACCAGGTCCATGTGGTGCTCGACCAGCAGCACCGACATCCGGTCGGTCAGGCCGCGCACCAGCGTGCCCAGCTCGTCCATCTCGGCCGCCGAGAGACCGCTGGCCGGCTCGTCGAGGAGCAGCAGCTCGGGCTCGGCGACCAGCGCGCGGGCCAGCGCGACCCGCTTGCGGACGGGGTAGGGGAGGCTGGAGGGGTAGAGGCCCGCCACGTGGGCCACGCCCAGCGCGTCGAGGGTCGCCAGCGCCCGCTCGCGCAGCGCCCGCTCCTCGCGGTGCGAGCGGGGCAGGGCGAGCAGGGCACCGAGGAATCCGGTGCGGGCGTGCCGGTCGGCCCCGACCATGACGTTCTCCAGCACGGTGACCCGATCGAAGAGGCCGAGCCCCTGGAGGGTGCGGGCGATGCCGAGCCCGGCCAGGTCGGTGGGACGCAGCCGGCCCAGCGGGGTGCCGTGGTGGCGCAGCGTGCCGCTGTCGGGGCGCACGAAGCCGCACGCGACGTTGAACAGCGTGGTCTTGCCGGCGCCGTTCGGGCCGATGACGCCGTGCACCTGGTGCGGGCCGACCACCAGCCCGACGCCCTCGAGCGCGGTGAGACCCCCGAAGGTCACCGTCACGTCGCTGAGCTCCAGGACGCTCACGGGCGTCGGGGTGGACGTGGACGCGGGGGCGGTGACCGAGCGGGGCACGGGACCTCCAGCGGTTGGGCGGTGTGACCTGCACCACCTTGGTGTGGCCGCACAGGTTGGTCATGGGGCGGAGCGCACAAAACTCGTTGGTCCGCCGGACCCGAAACGCCGCAGGCTCTGGTCAGCGTTGTGCGCGGAGTGCGAACGTGGCGGTCATGTCTGCGGAACCCGTCGAGGAGGACGTCGCGCTGCGCCGCGCCTGGCTGCTGCTCATGGACTCCGCGGACGCGATCGCCGACAGCATCACGCTGACCCTCTTCGAGCGCGACGCCGAGATCTACGAGCGGATCGGCCCGGAGCTGCGCGCCGACGTCCGGGCGAGCACCCGCCAGCACATCCGGCGCGGGCTGCGGATCCTCGCCGGGCGCCGCGAGGACGGCGACGGCCGCACCTCGGCGGTCGAGCTGTGGCGCGACACCGGACGGCGGCGGGCGCGGCAGGGGGTGCCGCTGGAGGTGGTGCTCAACGCCTACACGCTGGGCGCCCGGGTCCTGTGGGAGTCTCTGGTCAACCGGGTCCGCTCCGAGTCCTCCGCGCCCGTCGACGACGGGGTCCTGCTGGCCGCGGCGCGACGGGTGTGGGCCAACCTCGACACCCAGAACGGCGTGCTCATCGACTCCTACCGCCGCGAGAGCGCGCGGCTGCAGCGCCAGGACCTCCAGCGTCAGCAGAGCATGCTGGACGCGCTGCTGGAGGGCCGGGGCGCGGACCCCGAGCTCGCGGAGGAGGCACGCGCGGTGCTCGGCGTCGGCCCCGACGACGACATCGCCTGCGTGGTGGTGCTCGTCGACGGGAACGCCGGCGTGGACGCCCTCGGGGCGGCCGAGGACCGGCTGGACCGGCTGCGGATCTCCGCGCGCTGGCACGTGCGATCGGGGGTGTCCTACGCCCTGCTGGCCGGCGAGCTGCCCGACGAGCCGGGGATCGTGGAGCTCTTCGCCCACAACGGCCCGGGCCGCACCGGGGTGGCGGCCAGCCAGGACGGCATCGCGGGGTTCGCGACCGCCTTCCAGCTGGCCCACCGGGCCGCGGAGACCCTGCCGCGGGGCACGCGGGGCGCCGTCGCGGTCTCCGAACGGCTGCCGGAGGTGCTGCTCGCGGGCAGCCCGCAGGTCGCCCCGCTGCTGGTCGCCCAGACCCTGGGTCCGGTGCTGGCGCTGCCGGGCGGCCAGGCCCGTACGCTGCTGGACACCCTTGCCGCGCTGCTGCGCCACGACGGCTCGCCCACGCACGCCGCCGCGGAGCTGTTCTGCCACCGCAACACCGTCATCTACCGGATCAAGCAGCTCGAGCAGCTGACCGGGCGCAGCCTCGCCGACCCGCGCGACAAGATGCTGCTCGCCCTCGCCCTGATGGCCAGCGGGCGCGGTGCCCCCTGAGCCCGGGCGCCGCGGCTCAGCGGTGCAGGAGCTCGCGGAAGGCCGCGCAGGTCTCCTCGACGGCGGTGCGGGCCGCGGCCGAGAAGCGCCCCATGTCGACGAAGCCGTGGATCAGCCCGTCGTACGACGCCAGCGTCACGGGTACGCCGGCGGCCCGCAGCGCCTCGGCGTAGGCCGTGCCCTCGTCGCGCAGCGGGTCGAACTGCGCGACCGCGACGACCGCGGGGGCGAGCCCGGCCGGGTCGCCGTGCAGCGGGGAGAGCCTCGGGTCGGCGAGCCGGTCCGCGGGCAGCCCGCCGACGTACTGCTCGGCGAACCACAGCATCGTGTCGCGGTCCAAGAAGTAGCCCTCGGCGTTCTCGGTGCGCGAGGCGGACTCCCCGACCAGGTCGGTGGCGGGGTAGAGCAGCAGCTGCGCGGCGAGCGGGACACCCTCGTCGCGCAGCACCTGCGCGGTGACCGCGGCGAGGTTGCCGCCGGCGCTGTCGCCGGCGACACCGAGCCGCTCGTCGCCGCCGAGGTCGGCGAGGTGGGCGGCCGCCCAGCGGGCGGCGGCGATGGCGTCCTCCACCGCGGCGGGGAACGGGTGCTCGGGCGCCAGGCGGTAGTCGACGCTGAGCACGACCGCGTCGCACGCGGTGGCCAGGGTCCGGGCCATCAGGTCGTGGGTGTCGAGGTCGCCGATCACCCAGCCGCCGCCGTGGAACAGCACGACGGTCGGCAGCGCGCCCGAGGACCGCAGGCGGGGGCGGTAGAGGCGGGCCGGCCGCTCGCCGTCGCCGCCGGGCACGGTGGTGTCGCACACCTCGGCCACCTCCGGCAGCAGGGCCGGGTCGCGCAGATCGACGGTGAGCGTGCGGAACGCGGCGCGCGCCTGCGCGGGGGTGCCGGCGTGCATCGGCGGCGTGCCGGTGGACTCCATGAAGGCCAGGAGCGCGGCGATCTCGGGATCGAGGCGGGGGTCGAGCTGGGTCACGAAGGGGTCCTCTCGGGTCGGCGGGGTGGCGGGGGCGCGGGACGCTCAGACGAACGCGCTGATGCCGGTCTCGGCGCGACCGATCAGCAGCTTCTGGATCTGGCTGGTGCCCTCGTAGAGCGTCATGACGCGGGCGTCGCGCAGGTATTTGGCGACCGGGTAGTCATCGACGTAGCCGGACCCGCCGTGCACCTGCAGCGCGTTGTTGGCGGCGCGCACCGCGGCCTCGGAGGCGAACAGCTTGGCCTTCGAGGCGGCCACGCCGACCGGCTCGCCGCGGTCCAGGAGGTCCGCGCAGCGCCAGACCAGCAGCCGGGCGGCGTCGGCGTCCAGCGAGATGTCGGCGATCAGGTCCTGCACCAGCTGGAAGGAGGCGATCGGTCTGCCGAACTGGGTGCGGGTGGTGGCGTAGGAGACCGCCGCCTCGAGGCAGCCCTGCACGATCCCGACGCAGCCGGCGGCGACCGAGACCCGCCCCTTGTCGAGCGCGGTCATCGCGATCCGGAACCCCTGGCCCGCCTCGCCCAGCAGCGCCGAGGCCGGCAGGCGTACGCCGTCGAGGTGCAGCGACGCGGTGGCCTGGCCGCGCAGGCCGAGCTTGCCGGTGATCTCGCGCGCCTCGAAGCCCGGCGTGCCGGTCGGCACCAGGAACGCGGAGATGCCGCGCGGGCCCTCGCCACCGGTGCGGGCGAAGACCAGCGCGAGGTCGGCCCAGGTGCCGTTGGTGATGAACACCTTCTCGCCGTCGAGCACGTAGTCGGAGCCGTCGCGCCGGGCGCGGGTGGTCAGGTTGCCGGCGTCGGAGCCGACGCCGGGCTCGGTGAGCCCGAAGCAGCCCAGCGCGGTCCCGGTGGCCAGCCGGGGCAGCCACTCCCGGCGCTGGTCCTCGGTGCCGGCGCGCAGCACCGAGCCGCCGACCAGCCCGCTGGAGACCGAGACGATGCCGCGCAGCGCGGAGTCGGCGCGGCCGAGCTCCTCCATCGCCAGCACCGAGGTGACGTGGTCGCCGCCCACCCCGCCGTACTCCTCGGGGATGGTGAGGCCGAAGAACCCGAGCTCGCCCATCCGGGGCACGATCGCGGTGTCGACGGACTCGCGGCGGTCCCACTCCGCGCGGTTTGGGACCGCCTCGCGCTCGAGGAACTCCCGGGCCACCGCCCGGAACGCCTCCTGCTCCGCGCTCAGCGAGAGGTCCACGGCTCAGGACCCGACGCTGTGGCGGGCCAGCTCGGCCTTGGCCAGGGAGTTCTTGTGCACCTCGTCGGGGCCGTCGGCGAAGCGCAGCGTGCGGATGCCCGCCAGGCTGCTGGCCAGCGGGAAGTCCTGGGACAGCCCGCCCGCGCCGTGTGCCTGGATGGCCCGGTCGAGGATCTCCTGGACGACCTTGGGGGTGGCGATCTTGATCGCCTGGATCTCGGTGTGGGCGCCCTTGTTGCCCACGCTGTCCATCAGCCAGGCGGTCTTGAGCACCAGCAGCCGCAGCTGCTCGACCGCCACGCGCGCCTCGGCGATCCACTCCCGGATCACGCCCTGGCGCGAGAGCGGCCGGCCGAAGGCGACCCGGCTCTCGACGCGCTGGCACATCAGCTCGATGGCTCGCTCGGCCACGCCGATCGCGCGCATGCAGTGGTGGATGCGCCCCGGCCCGAGGCGGGCCTGGGCGACCGCGAACCCGGCGCCCTGCTCGCCGATGAGGTTGCTCGCCGGCACCCGGACGTCCTCGAGGACCAGCTCGGCGTGTCCACCGTGCTCGTGGTCGTCGTAGCCCAGCACGTGCATGGGTCGTACGACGTGCAGCCCCGGAGTGTCACGGGGGACGAGCACCATCGACTGCTGGCGGTGCCGGGCCGCGTCGGGGTCGGTGCGCCCCATCACGATGAAGATCTCGCAGTCGGGGTTCATCGCCCCGGTGATCCACCACTTGCGCCCGTTGAGCACGTAGTCGTCGCCGTCGCGCACGATCGAGGTGGCGATGTTGGTCGCGTCGGAGGAGGCGACGTCGGGCTCGGTCATCGCGAAGGCGGAGCGGATCTCCCCGGCGAGCAGCGGGTCGAGCCAGCGCTCCTGCTGCTCGGGGGTGCCGAACATGTGCAGCACCTCCATGTTGCCGGTGTCGGGGGCCGCACAGTTCATCGCCGCCGGGGCCAGGTTGCCGCTGCGGCCGCTGATCTCGGCCAGCGGGGCGTACTGCAGGTTGGTGAGTCCGGCGCCGCGCCCGCCGGTGTCGCCGGGCAGGAAGAGGTTCCACAGCCCGCGGGCGCGGGCCTCGGCCTGGAGGTCCTTCATCACCGCGGTGCGGGTCCAGGCGAACGGGTCCTCGAGGGCGCCCAGCTGCTCGTCGAACACCTCCTCGGCCGGGTGCACGTGGCTGTCCATGAACTCCAGCAGGGTGCGCTGGAGCTCGCGGGTGCGGTCGTCGAACTCGAAGTCCATGGGGTCCTCTCAGGGATGGCCGTCAGTGCTGGCGGTCAGTGCTGGCGGTCGGGGGTGCCGGTCGCGGCGGCGAGGCCGGCGGCGAGCAGCGGCTCGACCGCCTCGCCGACGGTGTCGAAGCCCTCCCCGACCGTCTGGCCGAGCAGGTGGCGGTGGTGGATGCCCTCGAGGATCACCGCGAGCTTGAGGTGGGCCAGGCCGAGGTGGAAGTCCATCCGGCCCAGGTCGCGCCCGCTCGCCGCGGCGTACCGCTCGAGCTGGGCCTCGGGGGAGGGGTAGCCGGGCGCGGTGCTGGCGTCGGCGACGGCGGCGCCGCCGGAGATCGCGCCGAGGCTGTCATAGACCAGCAGCAGCGCGACGTCGGTGAGCGGGTCGCCGAGCGTGGCCATCTCCCAGTCGACGACGGCGCGCACGGGCTGCGGGTCCCCGGCGACCGCGAGCAGGTTGTCGAGGCGGTAGTCGCCGTGCACGATCCCCGCCCGGCCGGCGTCGCCGGTCTCCGGCGGCACGTGCGCGGCGAGGTGGTCCAGCAGGCGCGTGGCGTCGGGCAGCTCGCGGGTGCGCGAGCCCTCCAGCTGCCTGCCCCAGCGGCGCACCTGGCGCTCGAGGAACCCGGCCGGGCGGCCGAGCTCGGTGAGCCCGACCGCGGTCGGGTCGACGTCGTGCAGCCGGGCCAGCACGTCGACCAGCGCGGCGCCGAGCTCGGCGGTGTGCTGCTCGCCGAGGGCGGTCAGTTCGGCTGCGGTGCGGTACGGCGTGCCCTCGACGCGCTCCATGACGTAGAACGGCGCGCCGAGCACGTCGGGGTCGGGGCAGTGGGCGTAGGTCCGCGGCACCGGCACATCGGTGTCGGCGAGCGCGCTCATCACCGTGAACTCGCGGCCCATGTCGTGGGCGGTGGCCTGCACGTGACCGAGCGGCGGGCGGCGCACGATCCACCAGCGGAACCCGTCGGTGACCTCGTAGGTGAGGTTGGACTTGCCGCCGGCGATCAGCGAGCCGCGCAGCTCGCCGGTGATCTCGCCGGGGCGCTGCGCGTCGTACCAGCGCCGCCACACGGGCAGGTCCAGGCCGGGCAGCCCGGTGTCGGTGTCGGCGCCGGTCTCGGTGCTCATCGCCCGACCCCCGCGTCGACCTTGGCCTGCAGCCGGCGCATCCCGGCCAGCCAGCGGTCGGTGTCGGTGGCGCGGGCGCGGTAGTAGTCGGCGACCTCGGGGTGCGGCAGCACCAGGAACCGGTCGTCGGCGAGGGAGTCGACCCAGGCCGTGGCGACGTCCTCGGGCTCGAGCGCGGCGTCGCGGGAGAGCAGGTCGCTCAGCGGCCCGGCGTCCTCGAGCATGCGGGTGCGCACCCCCTGCGGGCACAGCGCCTGGACCACGACGCCCCGGTCGCCGTAGGTCACCGAGAGCCACTCGGCGAACCCGACGGCGGCGTGCTTGGTCACCGAGTACGGCGCGCTGCCGATCATCGTGAGCAGCCCGGCGGCCGACGCGGTGACCACGAACCGGCCGCCTCCGCCGTCGGCCAGCCACCCGGGGACGACGGCCCGTGCGGTGCGGACGTGGGCCAGGACGTTGGTCTCCAGCATCCGCGCCCAGGTCTCGTCGGGGACGCCCAGCGGGTCCGTGAGGCTGCCGGGACCGTCCTCGGCGTGACTGGTGTCGATGCCGGCGTTGGCGCAGAACACGTCGATGCGCCCCAGCGCCGCGCGCGCCTGCTCGACCAGCGCGGTCACCCCGGCGCTCGAGGCGCAGTCACCGGGCACCGCGTGCCCGCCGATCTCGGCCGCGACGGCCGTGGCCGCGTCGGCGTCGAGGTCGTTGACCACCACGCGGGCCCCCTCGGCGGCCAGCCGGCGCGCCAGCGCCCGGCCGATGCCGTGCCCGCCGCCGGTGACGACCGCGCCCGCGTCTGCGAGCGGGGAGCCGGTCGCCATCAGACCCCGCCGGTGAGGGTGAGCCCGCCGTCGACCACGAGCACCTGGCCGGTGAGCCAGGCCGCCTCCTCGGAGAGCAGGAACGCGACCACGCTGCCGATGTCGTCGGGCACGCCCAGCCGCTTGAGCGGGTACGCCGCGGCGACCTCCTCCTCGCGGCCCTCGTAGAGCGCGCTGGCGAACCGGGTCTTCACCACGGCCGGGGCGACCGCGTTGACCCGGACGCTCGGGCCGAGCTCGACGGCCAGGCTCTCGGTGAGGCTGGCCAGCATCGCCTTGGTCGCGCCGTACATCGCGATGCCGGGGGCGGGCTTGACCCCGGCCACCGAGGAGACGTTGACGACCGCGCCGCCGTGCTCGCCCATCCAGGCGCGGTGGGCGGCCTGCACCCAGCCGAGCGCGGCGATCGCGTTGACCTCCACGATCTTGCGGGCGGCGTCGAGATCGATGTCGACGAGCGGACCGAAGACGGGGTTGATGCCGGTGTTGTTGACCAGCAGGTCGACGCTGCCGAAGGCCTCGAGGGTGCGGGCCACCGCGTCCTCGCGGTGCGCGGCGTCCCCGGCGTTGCCGGCCACCCCGATCGCGACGTCGGCGCCGCCGAGCGTCTTGACCGCCTCCTCCAGCGCATCGGGCTTGCGTGCGGTGACGCAGACCCGGACCCCCTCGGCCACCAGCCGCTCGGCGACGCCGAGGCCGATGCCCCGGCTCGCTCCGGTGACGATCGCGACCTTGCCCTGCAGACCCTGCATGCGTCCTCCGTCTGGTGCTCCGGCTGGTGGACCCGGGTGCCCGTCGCGGACGGGTGTGACCCAAGTAACTAAGCGCTCGCTTACTATGGCTGCCATGACCGAGGACGTCAACGGCCCCGCGGGCGCTCGCCCACCCCGCCGCGACGCCCGCGACCGGCTGCTCGCCGCGGCCGTGGAGGCGTTCGGGGCGTGGGGGTTCCACGGCACCAGCACCCGCGACATCGCCGCGGCGGCGGGGATGAGCCCGGCCGCGCTCTATGTGCACCACCGCTCCAAGGAGGAGCTGTTGCACCGCATCTCCCTCGTCGGCCACGAGCAGACCCTGGCGCTGTGCGAGGCCGCGCTGGCCACCTCCACCGACCCGGTCGAGCAGCTCGCGCGGCTGGTGGAGGACTACGTGCGCTGGCACGCGGTGCACCACACAACCGCCCGCATCCTCAACTACGAGCTCGGGGCGCTCGCGCCCGAGCACCGCGCCGAGATCGACCGGCTGCGGGTGGCGATCGACGCCCTCGTGCGCGACGTGCTGCGCCGCGGCGTCGCCGCCGGCGTGCTGGTCACCGACGACCCCGCGATGACCGCGACGGCGGTGCTGTCGATGGGCATCGACCTGGCGCGGTGGTATCGCGAGGGCCGCAGCTGGGGTCCCGACGACCTTGCACGCCACTACCGCGGGCTGGTGCTCGCGATGGTCGGGGCCGCGCCCGAACCCGCCCGGTAGCCGCCGGGTCGGCACTATCCTGCTCCCGGCGGACCACCCGGTCCGGCGCCGAAGGAGCAGGAGGCCGCGATGGGCTCGGTGACCCGCGAGCACGGCGCCCTACGCGAGAACGTCGTCGCCGCGCTGCGTGCCGACATCATCGACGGACGCCTCGAGCCGGGGGAGCCGTTGCGCACCGAGGCGATCATGCAGCGCTTCGGGGTCTCCAACTCCCCGCTGCGCGAGGCCTTCGCCCAGCTGGCCAGCGAGGGCCTGGTGGTCGTGCGGCGCAACCGCGGCGCCTCGGTCGCCCCGCTGAGCCGCGCCGGCGCCGACGACGTGCTGCGCGTGGGGGCGCTGTTCCTCGAGCACGTGCTGCGCTGGGGCGTGCCGGGCTACACCCCGGGCGACGTGGCCGCGCTGCGACGCATCTGCCTGGACTTCGAGCTGGCCTACCGCAGCGGCGACGTCGCGACGGCGTACGCCGAGGCGGACCGCTTCGGGGCCGCGCTCCTCGATCGCTGCGGCAGCTCAGAGCTCGCGCACGCGTTCCGCGCGGTGCTGCCGCAGCTGCAGCGACTGGTGCGGCTGCTGGAGCCCTTCGACTACCTCGCGCTGCAGGGCTCGCTGCACTCCGCGGTCGTCGCGGCCGCCGCGGACCGGGACGCCGAGAGCGCGGTCGCCGCGGCCCGCTCGGTGTGGCGGCAGGTGACCCGGGCCGTCGAGGACCTCGGCAACGACCGCTTCGGCGCCTGAGGGCGATGGCCGCGACCGTGCCGCCCGGGCCGCACCCGGCCGTGCTCGCCCTGCGCCGGCGCCAGCGGGCCGGGGTGCTGGGACGCCGGATCGGCTGGGTGCTGCTCCCGCTGGTGGTCGCCTCCACCGCGTCGCACTACGCCGGGGGAGCGACGCTCCACGCCTGGACGCCGTACCTCGTCGGGGCGGTGGCCGTGCTCAACACGGTGCACATCGCCTTGTCGGTCTATGTCTTCGGCCTGGTCGCGCCGCGCCGCAGCCTCAAGGTGCTCCACATCTACCTCGGCTACCTGCTCGGCGCCCTGATCTGGGCCTCCCAGACCAACCTCGACCGCGAGCCGCTGCACACCTGGCTGACCGTGGCGATGTTCGCGACGATCGGGGTGCACCTGCTGCTCGCGGCGCGCTACGCGGCCCAGCGTCGGGCCGCGCAGCACGCCGCGGGCCTGCTCAGCGCAGGGTGACCCGGACGCGGGCCCGTGTCGAGGTGTCGCGCAGCGTCGGGCTCACGACGCTGCCGGCGTAGTCGACGCGCAGCCGGCCCGCCTGGGTCGGACGCCAGGTCAGCGTGGCGGTGTGCGCGGTCGGGCCGACCCGCTTCAGGCGCAGCGTGCGCAGCACCCGGGCCGCGCCACGGCGCGGCTCGAAGGTGACCGTCACCTGGCGGGCCGCGCCGCCGCGGGCACCGGTGAGGCGCACCTTCCAGGTCGCCTTCTTCCCGGCGGTGACCCGCCGGGCCGGCGGGCTCACCCGCAGTGCGGAGGCGACGACCGTCGTGCTCACCGGCGGCGGGGTCGCGGCCACCGGGCGGCGCTTCCAGATCGCCACGGTGTTGCGGTCGAAGGAGCTGAAGACCATCTCGGTGACCCCGTCGGCGTCGAGGTCGGCGACCGCGCCGCCGCCGGACTGCCCGAACTCCTCGCCGGGGCTGCTCAGCGTGTGCAGCCGGGTGGCGCCGTCGGCGAGCTGCTCGATCCAGAACAGCCGGCGGTCACCGTCGCCGGAGACCGCGAGGTCGATGTCGCCGTCGCCGTCCACGTCGCCGTACCCGAAGACGCCGGGGGCGCCCTGTCCGTAGGTGGGGCGGGAGGTGATCTCGTCGCCGGGGAAGATCGGCACGGTGCCGTCGGTGTAGTCGGCGGGGCAGGTGGGCGTCGGGGTGGTCGGCGTCGACAGGGTGGTGACCGCCCACGGCTGGCGCGGGTCGGCCGGCGGAACGAGCTCCATCACCTTCTCGGCGGGGAGGTAGGGCTGCAGGCAGCGGTTCATGTGGTTGGTGCCGATCCAGGACACGGTGCCGGGGCCGCGGAAGCCCGGGACGGGGCGGATCTGGAAGCCCATGCCGACGCCCACGGCGCTGCCGGCGGTCTGCGCGAGCGTGGCGATCGTGTGTGCGGTGAAGTCGTCCGCGCTGAGCCCGGGCGTGGCGTCGGTGGCGTGCTCGAGCCACAGGAAGGTCGCCCGCCCGGCGTCCTCCGGGCCGCCGCCCACGTCGAAGTACTGCGCGGTGACGATGTCGAGGTCGCCGTCCGCGTCGACGTCGTGCACGACCGGCAGGCTGCCGCCGACGTCGGCCAGGGCGACCGGGGCGTCGAAGGTCAGGTCCTCGTTGCCCTGGAAGAAGTGGGTCTCGACCTGGTCGTCGGTCTGGTCGCTGGGGTTGCCGCCCTGCTCGGCGACACTGACCAGGTCGAGGATCCCGTCGCCGTCGAGGTCGATGTGCTGCACGCCGTGGTAGGACCACGGCTGGCCGGTGATGATGTCGTGGCGCACGAAGGGCAGGGGAGTGCCGTCGGCGGCGAGGCCGGCGTTCTCCCACCAGGTGATCGCGCCGCGGGAGTTGCCGGCGAAGGAGTCGAAGAAGTTGCCGGACGGGACGACCAGGTCGGTGTCGCCGTCCCCGTCGACGTCGGTGAGGGTCGGCTGGTTGGGGAAGATGATGTTCGCGCTGGCGTCGAAGACGCTCACCTTGCGCCAGTCGGAGAGGTTGGCGCGAGGTCGGTAGACCTGCAGGCTGCCGCCGGTGCTGGGCACGCCTCGCGGGCCCAGGGCGCCGAAGCCGCTGGTCACGATGTTCTGCTCGCCGGCGAAGACCTCGCCGACCACGGTGAAGCTCGCTCCCTGCACCGCGGTGTCCACGTTGACCCGGTCGAAGGCGGCCGGCTTCGCGTCCGGCGCGGCGGGTGCCGCCGTCCCCGGAGCGGAGGTCAGGAGCGCGAGGGGGAGGGCGAGCGCGAGAGCGCCACCGGCGCGTCGGCGCCGTCGTCGAAGCAGGGACACGGGGACCGTCCTTGGGGTCGCGGAGCTGGAGCGCCCACCATGGCGGAACTTCGCACAATGTGAGGAGGATTATGCGAAATCAGTTCGCTGTCGGGACGGCAGCGCCCCGGCGCAACTCCCAGGCGCGGGCGGCCAGCATCACCGCGGCGGCCAGCGCGGCCCCGGCGACGATGTCGATGACGTAGTGCTCGGCGAAGTAGACCAGCGCCAGCGACATCGCCAGCGGGTAGGCCGCGAGCAGCCAGCGCCAGGGTGTGCGCAGGCGCCAGACGGCGTACATCGCGACCAGGAAGGCGATGCCGGCGTGCAGCGAGGGCATCGCGGCGACGGGGTTGCCGACGCCTTGGAGGATCAGGTCGAAGCGACCCAGTCCGAGGTCGGCCCAGCCGCGGCTGGTGATCCGGGTGACCTCGCCCATGTAGCCGTCGCGGGAGGCCATCCACGGCGGGGCCATCGGGTAGAGGATGTAGACGACGAGCGCGCCGAAGTTGATCATCAGGTAGCGCCGCATCCACATCAGCCACTCGGTGCGGTTGCGCATCCACAGCACCGCCGCCATGGTCAGCCCGACCAGGAAGTGCGAGGCGTAGACGGTGGTGAGCGCGACGTCGTACCAGCGTGGCGCGAGGTCGCGGGTGCACGGGTCACCGCACCAGGCGTCCTGGAGCCGCTCGGTGGGCGTGATCCCGCCGCCGAGCCACTCATCGACCCGGATCGGCATGGTGATGTGCACCGGCAGCCCGAGCTCGTCGGTGAGCCCGCGGCTGTAGAAGTACACGATCAGCCCGAGGACCGGCAGCGACCAGTCGCGCAGGAACCGCAGGTGCGAGCGCGCCGGGGCCTCGATGTTCCAGGCGATGGTGCCCAGCCACAGCCACAAGAAGACCTGCACCGTGTCGTTGGGGATGCCGAGCAGCTCGATCCAGACGATCAGCAGCCCGGCGTAGGCCAGCATCGCGCAGGCCCGCGCCGATCGGCGGGTCTGGCCCTCCGGGTCAGGGGGCGACGAGAGCGCCGGATCGGTCTGGACGGTTCCGGCCCGCTCCATCATGCGCGCCAGTCTAGGGGGCCTCGCCCTCCCCGCGTCGCCCGGCCAGCGGGTCCAGAGCGGCGTACCCGCCCACCCCGGCGGCGAGCGTGGCGAGGTGGTGGTGGCCGTCGCCGAGCAGATGGTCGAGCGCGGTGAGGCGTGCGGTCAGGTTGCCGACGAGGTACTCGGCGGTCATCGCGATGCCGCCGTGCAGCTGGATCGCCTCCTGGCCGATGTGGCGACCCGAGCGGCTGACCTGCAGCCCGGCACGCGCGGCCGCCTCGCCGGCCCGCTCGCGGTCCCCGGTGGCCAGCACCATCGCCGCCCAGAGGGTCGTCGAGCGGGCCATCTCCAAGGAGACGTACATGTCCGCGGCGCGGAAGGTGAGCGCCTGGAAGGTCGCCAGCGGCACGCCGAACTGCTTGCGGGTGCGCAGGTAGTCGGTGGTGCTCGAGAGGGCGACCTCCATCGCGCCCAGCGCCTCGTGGCAGGCCGCGACCCGGGCCTGAGCGGCCGCGGCCACGATCGTCGCGGACTGGTCGACGCCGGGCGCGCCGAGGCGGGTCGCCGGGGCGCCGTCGAAGGCGATGCGCGCCGCGCGGCCCCCGTCGTACGTCGAGTAGCCGGTGCGGCTGACCCCGGGTCCGTCGCCGGGCACCAGGAACAGGCCGGTGCCGCCGGCGGGCAGGGCGGCGCTGACCACGAGCAGGTCCGCGCGCAGTCCGTGCACCACCGGCTCCTTGACCCCGCCGAGCAGCCAGGTGCCGTCGGGGTCCGAGGCGGTCACGGTGGTGGCGGTGGGGCTCCAGCGCGCGCCCGCCCCCGGGCTGCCCCAGGGCTCGTGGTGGGCGAAGGCCAGCAGCACCTCGCCGGCGCTCAGCCGGCCCAGGACGTCGGCCTGCTGCTCGGGGGTGCCGGCCGCGGCGACCAGGCCGCCGGCGAGCACCACGGAGGTGAGGAACGGCTCGGGCGCGAGCACCCGGCCCAGCTCGGCGGCCACGATCCCGACCTCGACAGGTCCGGCGCCGACGCCCCCGACCTCCTCGGCGAAGGGCAGGCCCAGCACGCCCATCTCGGCCAGCTGGGTCCAGACCTTCTCGCTGAACCCGGGCTCCTCGGCCACGGCGCGTCGCCGCTGCTCGAAGTCGCCGTAGGCCCGGGTCGCGAGCCCGCGCACCGCGTCGCGCAGCGCGACCTGCTCGTCGTCATAGGTGAAGTCCATGCCGTGCTCCTCAGAGTCCCAGGATCGTGCGGGCGATGATCTGGCGCTGGATCTCGTTGGACCCGCCGTAGATCGAGGCCTTGCGGAGGTTCAGGTACGCCGGCGCCGCGAGGTGGGTCCACTCGGGCAGGTCGCTCCCGGCGCCCGCTCCCGAGGAGTACGCCGCGGGCCCGGCCAGGTCGAGCACCAGCTCGCTGACCGCCTGCTGGAGCTCGGTGCCCTTGAGCTTGAGCACCGAGCTGGCCGGATGGGGCTCCCCGCCGGCGGAGTGCGCGGCCACGCGCAGCGCGGTGAGCTCGAGGGCGAGCAGCTCGTTCTCGAGCTCGGCGACCCGGGCGCGCAGCATCGGGTCGTTGAGCTGGGCGCCGGCGAGGCGCTTGGCGCGGGCCAGGTTGCGCTTGACGGTGCCGACCGGCGCGACCCCCACCCGCTCGTTGCCGAGCAGGAACTTGGCCATCGTCCAGCCCTGGTTGACCTCGCCCACGAGGTTGTCGCCGGGGACACGGACGTCGGTGAACCAGACCTCGTTGACCTCGTGGCCGCCGTCGATCAGCTGGATCGGGCGGACCTCGAGCCCCGGGCTGGTCATGTCGATGAGCAGCATCGAGATGCCGGCCTGCTTCTTGGCCTCCGGGTCGGTGCGCACGAGGGTGAAGATCCAGTCGCCGTACTGCCCGAGCGTGGTCCAGGTCTTCTGGCCGTTGACGATCCAGTCGTCGCCGTCGCGTACGGCGGTGGTGCGCAGCCCGGCGAGGTCGGAGCCGGCGTCGGGCTCGGAGAAGCCCTGGCTCCACCAGATGTCGAGGTTGGCGGTCGCCGGGAGGAAGCGCTGCTTCATCTCCTCGCTGGCGAACTGGGCGAGCACCGGCCCGATCATGCTGGTGTTGAACGGCAGCGGCGCCGGCACGCCCGCCGCCTGCATCTCCTCCAGCCACAGGTGCCGGCGCAGGTCGCTCCAGTCGCGCCCGCCCCACTCCACCGGCCAGTGCGGCACCGCGAGCCCCGCGGCGTTGAGGGTGCGCTGGGTCTCGACGTAGGCATCGCGCCCGAGCTCTCGACCGGCGATGACGGTCTCGCGGAACTCCGCGGGGACCTGGGTCGTGAAGAACGTGCGCATCTCCTCGCGGAACGCCTCGTCCTCGGGTGACAGCTCGAGCTGCATGCGAGCCCCTTCCTCCTGGGTGCGGCCAGGTGCGGCCGTGTGACCCACATCATGTCTGGTGGGGTGCAACGGCGGTACCGGTTCGGCCCATGCCACCACCCCGGGCTCGGGGTTTTGTGCGCTCCGCCCCGTCCGCGCCGTACGCCGCGCCGTCCCGACTGCGTCCACCGCGGCACCGCCATGGGGTGGGGGTTGGCACAATGGCCGGGCCATGACCGACGAGCTCTCGATCACCTACCCGCCGGAGCTCCCGGTCACCCAGCGCCGCGAGGACATCGCGGCCGCGATCCGCGACCACCAGGTCGTGATCGTGGCCGGCGAGACCGGCTCGGGAAAGACCACCCAGCTGCCGAAGATCTGCCTGGAGCTCGGCCGCGGCCGGCGCGGGCGCAAGGGCGGCGGGCTGATCGGGCACACCCAGCCGCGGCGGATCGCGGCGCGCTCGGTGGCCGAGCGGATCGCCGAGGAGCTCGGCACCGAGCTCGGCGGCCCCGACGGCGTGGTCGGCTACCAGGTGCGCTTCACCGACCGCACCTCGCGCAGCACCCGCGTGAAGCTGATGACCGACGGCATCCTGCTCGCCGAGCTCCAGCGCGACCGGATGCTGCGCAAGTACGACACGATCATCATCGACGAGGCCCACGAGCGCAGCCTCAACATCGACTTCCTGCTCGGCTACCTCAGGCAGCTGCTGCCGCGCCGACCCGACCTCAAGCTCGTCATCACCTCCGCGACCATCGACCCGGAGCGGTTCGCCGCGCACTTCGCCGACGTACGCACCGGTGAGCCGGCACCGATCATCGAGGTCTCCGGGCGCACCTACCCGGTGGAGGTGCGCTACCGGCCGCTGATGGAGCTGCCCGAGGAGGACGAGGAGGGCGAGCCGGTCGTCCGCGACCAGACCGAGGCGATCGCCGACGCGGTGCGCGAGCTGGTGGCCGAGGGACCCGGCGACATCCTGGTCTTCCTGCCCGGCGAGCGGGAGATCCGCGACACCGCCGAGGTGCTCGAGGGGCTCAACCTGCGCAACCCGCTCGAGATCGTGCCGCTCTACTCCCGCCTCTCGGCCGCGGAGCAGCACCGGGTCTTCGCCCGGCACAGCGGGCGCCGGGTGGTGCTGGCGACCAACGTCGCCGAGACGTCGCTGACCGTGCCCGGCATCCGCTACGTCGTGGACACCGGCGTGGCCCGGATCAGCCGCTACTCGGTGCGCAGCAAGGTCCAGCGGCTGCCGATCGAGGCGATCAGCCAGGCCTCGGCCAACCAGCGCTCCGGGCGTTGCGGGCGCGTCGAGGCCGGCATCGCGATCCGGCTCTACTCCGAGGAGGACTTCGCGGGCCGCCCGGAGTTCACCGACCCCGAGATCCTGCGCACCAACCTGGCCAGCGTCATCCTGCAGATGGCCAGCCTCGGCCTCGGCGAGGTCGCCCGCTTCCCGTTCGTCGAGCCCCCGGACCGGCGCAACATCACCGCCGGCGTGCAGCTGCTCGAGGAGCTCGGCGCGCTGCGCGCGGGTACCGCCTCGGGTGCCGAGGCGGCGCGCGGCGCCACGAAGCTGACCGAGCTGGGACGCCGCCTGGCGCGGCTGCCGATCGACCCCCGCCTGGGCCGCATGGTGCTCGAGGCCGAGAAGCTCGGCTGCCTGCGCGAGGTGGTCGTGATCGCGGCGGCGCTCTCGCTGCAGGACCCCCGCGAGCGCCCCGGCCCCGACCACCCCGCCGAGCAGGCCCGCGCCGACCAGCTGCACGCCCGGTTCAAGGCCGAGGGCAGCGACTTCCTGACCTGGCTGAACCTGTGGCGCTTCCTCAAGGACCAGCAGCGCGAGCTCTCCGGCAGCGCGTTCCGCCGGATGTGCAAGAAGGAGTTCCTCAACTACCTGCGGGTGCGCGAGTGGCAGGACTTCGAGTCCCAGCTGCGCCAGGTGTGCAAGGAGATGGGCGTCCACGTCGGGCAGCCCGCCGACACCCCCGACGCCGACGGGATCCACCAGGCGCTCCTGTCCGGCCTGCTGTCGCAGATCGGGCTGCTGGAGGAGCGCGACAAGGCCGGCTCGGGCCAGGGCGGTCAAGGCGGTCAGGCTCGCGACGGGCGCCGCCGCGGTCCGCGGGAGTACCTCGGCGCCCGGGGTGCGCGGTTCGCGATCTTCCCCGGCAGCGTGGTGGCCCGCAAGAACCCTCCGTTCGTGATGGCCGGGGAGCTCGTCGAGACCGGCCGGCTGTGGGCGCGCCAGGTCGCGGGCATCCAGCCCGAGTGGGCCGAGCGCCTCGGCGGCGACCTGGTCAAGCGGACCTGGTCGGAGCCGCACTGGAGCAAGAAGCGGGCCGCGGTGATGGCCTACGAGCGCGCGACGCTGTACGGCGTACCGCTGGTGGCCGACCGGCTGGTCAGCTACGGCAAGGTCGACCCGGCGCTCGCCCGCGAGCTGTTCATCCGCCACGCGCTGGTGCACGGGGAGTGGCACAGCCGGCACCGGTTCCTCACCGAGAACCAGCGGCTGCTCGAGCAGGCCGAGGAGCTCGAGCACCGGGCCCGGCGCCGCGACCTCGTGGTCGACGAGCACACCCTGTTCGACTTCTACGACGCCCGCGTCGGCGCCGAGGTGGTCAGCGGCGCCCACTTCGACCAGTGGTGGAAGCAGGCGCGGCGCACCCAGCCCGACCTGCTGACCTTCGACCCCGCGATGCTCACCCACGACACCGTGGAGGAGGTGCGCGCCGAGGACTACCCCGAGGAGTGGCGCACCGACATCGGGGCGGGCCTGACCTTCCCGATCAGCTACCACTTCGAGCCCGGCACCGACGACGACGGCCTCACCATCGAGGTGCCGGTCGCGATGCTCAACCGGGTCTCGGCCGCGGACTTCTCCTGGAACGTGCCGGGGCTGCGCGAGGAGCTGGTCACCGCGCTGATCCGCAGCCTGCCGAAGAACCTGCGGGTCAACCTGGTGCCCGCCCCGAACCGGGCGCGGGAGTTCCTCGCCGAGGTGCCGGCGGGGGAGGAGCCGCTGCTCGACGCCCTGGAGCGCTGGTGCCGGGCGCGCACCGGGCTGGTCGTGCCGCGCGAGGCCTGGGACTGGGACAAGGTGCCCGAGCACCTGCGCCCGACGTACCGCGTCGTGGACGAGCAGGGACACGAGCGCGGCCGCGGCAAGGACCTCGAGGCGCTCAAGGCGCCGCTGCGCGGCTCCTTCCAGCAGGCCATCGCCGACGTGGCCAGCGAGAGCGGGCTGAGCCGCACCGGGGAGACCACCTGGACCTTCGGCACCATCGAGCGCTCCTTCGAGCAGAAGCGCGCCGGGCACGAGGTGCAGGCCTATCCGGCGCTGGTCGACGAGGGCCGGACCGTCGGGCTGCAGGTCTACGGCTCTGCCGAGGAGCAGGAGGCCCGCCACCGCCTCGGCGTACGCCGCCTGCTGCTGCTCGAGCTCGACAAGCTCGACGGGCGTGGGGGGCCGGTCAAGCGGGTGCTCGACGGGCTCGGCAACGCCGAGAAGCTGGGCCTGGCCGGGTCGCCGTACGCCTCGGTCACCGACCTGTTGGAGGACTGCCGGGCCGCGATCCTCGGCGCCGCGGTCGACGCACGTCCGCCGGTGTGGAGCGAGCAGGAGTACGTCGCGCTGCGCACCGAGGCCGGACGCGATCTGGAGGCGCACCTGCGCGCGATGCTCGCCGACGTGCTGCGGGTGCTGGACGCCTGGCGCCAGGCCGAGAAGGCGCTGAGCGGCCGCGCGGAGATGGCGCAGCTGCCGGCCCTGTCGGACATGAAGGCCCAGCTCGGACGGCTGGTGCACCGCGGGTTCATCGGCGAGGCCGGGCCCGCCCAGCTGCGCCGCTACCCGGTCTACCTGGCCGCGCTGGCCCAGCGCCGCGCCCGCCTCGACGAGGGCGCCGCCGCGATCGGGCGGGACCGCCAGCTGATGGACCGCATCGGTGACCTGCAGGCCTCCTGGCTGCACCAGGTCGAGGCGCTGCCCGCGGGCCGCCCGCCGGGGGAGTCGCTGCGCCAGGTGCGCTGGATGCTGGAGGAGTACCGGGTCTCGCTGTGGGCCCAGCAGCTCGGGACGCCGTACCCGGTGAGCGACCAGCGGATCCGCAAGGCGCTGGGCCGTGCGGGCTCCTGACCGGCTGGTCCACGGCGGCGCATCGGGCGCGCCGTAGGCTCGTCGGGTGAGCTCGCGCCCCCACCACCGCCCGATGCTGCCCGGTGACGACGTCATCGCCGAGGCGATCGGAGGAGCAGACCCCGCCCTGGTCCGCGAGGCGGCCGACCAGGCCGCCCGGCTGCTGGTGCGCGGGGCACGCGAGCGCGGGGACGCGGAGATCGCCGAGCGCCTGCTGCACCTCGCCGACACCGAGGGCATCGAGACGATCGCGGAGGTCTGGGCCGGCTCCGCCGCGGACACGGTCGCCGGGTGCCTGTGGCGGCTGTACCTGCTGCGCTCGTGGGTGCACGCCGAGCCGGTCGCGGTGGCCGCCGAGTTCGAGGCCGGCCGTGCGCACGCGCAGGTCGCGCGGGTGGTCGCCGGCGTCGCCGACCCGCCCGGGCCCGAGCAGCTCAAGGCGATGATCGACGCGGTGCTGCGCGGGATCGCGACCGGCGACTTCGCCGACGTGCTCTTCCGCGCCGCCGCCTTCGCCCAGGTCATCGCGACCGGACGCGCGGCGCGCGGCGTGACCGGGGAGCCGGTGCAGCGGATGCGCACGCTGGCCGAGCAGCTCGAGGCCGCCGGGCACGTCGAGCTCTCGCACCGGCTCGCCTGAGACGCGCGTCGAGCCGGCGCGAGTGTCGCGAACGCCCCATCGCCTTGGCAGTGGGCGGCTGACCGTTAGACTGAGGATGAGCACGCCGGACCGCGGCAGCCCCGGGTCCCAAAATTAGCCGCTACGAGCGGCCACGCGCCGTGAGGCGCTCCCGGTTCGGCGTGCTCACTACCTCGGGTCTCACTAGTCTCGGGCCATGGCCTTCCTCCCCATGCCGCGTCACCTGCTCCGCCGTGCCGGTCGCGAGCTGGTCCGCACGCTCACCCCGCCGTCGAGGAGGACCACCGCCCGCTCGCGGCAGGCCCCCCGCTCGCGGCAGGCGCCGGGCGAGCGCGACGAGATCGGCTACGCGCCCCGGCCCGACGGCCGCCCCGATCCCGGCGAGGTCGTCTGGGCCTGGGTCGCCTACGAGGAGGACGCCAGCCGGGGCAAGGACCGCCCGGTGCTGGTGATCGGGCGCCGCGGGGCCGGGCTGCTCGGGCTGATGCTCACCAGCAAGGACCACGACCGCGACGCCGCCGACGAGGCACGCCGCGGGCGGCACTGGATGGACGTCGGCACGGGGGCCTGGGACCGCCAGCGACGCCCCAGCGAGGTGCGCCTGGACCGGCTGCTGGTGCTCGAGGAGTCGGCGGTGCGCCGCGAGGGCGCGGCCCTGGACCGGCGTACGTTCGACGCGGTGCTGGCCGCCGCGCGGCCGCACCTGTCCTGACCCTCAGCCCACCCGGTCGGCGAGGCGGCGTACGGCGCCTCGAGCCGGGTTGGCCCCGGGGCCTGCGAAGCCGCCGGCCCGTGCCTCGACGCGCACGACGGTGATCGTCGCGCCACGGCGCAGGAACGCCAGGCCCTCGAGGTGGCGGGCCGCACGGGCACGCGGTCCGTACGTCGCGCGGTAGGCGCGCGCGGTGCCGGCCGGGACCTCCACGGTCCGCAGGGCGGCGACGCGGTGGTGCGGCTGGTCGAGCTGCTCGGCGCAGTCGCGCCACCACGACTCCAGCACCTTCAGGGCGCGGGTGGCCGAGCGGGCGTCGGCGAAGTCGGCCACGACCTGCACGGCGCGGGCCGGGTGACGTGCCTCGCCGTGGCCGTTGGCGAAGGTGCGGCGCAGGGTGCTCACCGCGCCGATGTCGGTGAGGCTGGCGCGCTGGCAGACGCCGACCGGGTCGGTGTCCTCGGGCGTGGTCGCGGTCGTCACCCAGCGGTTGCCGTCCGCGAGCAGGGGCAGCTCCGCGGGGTCGAGGAGCAGCGCGCGTCCGCTCGTCGGGACCTGACGGCGTCCCAGCGGGGCCGGCGAGGCCGTCGTCTCGGGACGGGTCTCGGGACTGGTCTCTGCGTCGGTCTCGGGGCTGGTCTCGGGGGAGGGGGAGGGCGTACCGGTCGAGGAGGTCAACGGGGTCGCGGGCAGCGCCGCCTCCGGCGAGGGGCCCTCGGCGCCGCAACCGGCGAGCAGGACGAGGGCGAGCGAGGAGACGGCGAGGACACGGAGCACGTCGAGAATCGTAGGGATCCGCGGCCGCCGGACGGTGCTCCGACATGCGCGCAAGGGGCGCGCATCGACTCGGTAGGGTGTGAGGGCTCCGGGTGGTCCGCCCGGTGGGGGTCGAGCAGAACGGTGGAGTCGTGAGCAGCAGGCAGGTCCGAGGAGTACGACGCACGACCTGTTGGACCGCGGCGCTCGCGCTGACCCTGGGCCTGGGCGCATGCTCGAGCGAGGAGGACCCCGAGCCCTCAGCGCCGCGCACGACGGCGGCCGCGCCGCAGTCGAGCGACGAGGTCGAGCTCACCTTCGGTGTGTGGGGCAGCGACGACGAGATCGCGGCGTACGAGACGACCGTGGCGCAGTTCAACGCCCTCTCCGATGAGAGCAACGTGCGGATCGTGGCGTTCCCGGACCGCGACGCGCTGGTCAAGGCGCTGCGCACCGGCGCGCGGGAGACCCCCGACGTCTACATGCTCGACCGTCAGGACCTGGTCTGGGCCCACGACGAGGACCTCAACACCCCGATCGGTGAGCTCCTCGACGAGCGTGGCGTGGAGTTCGGCGACCGCTACTCCCGCTCGGCGCTCGAGGCCTTCGGGCTCGACCGCGAGCTGCAGTGCATGCCGTACGGCATCTCGCCGACCGTCATGTACTACAACACCGACCTGGTCGACTTCGATCGGATGGCCGAGCTCGGTCTCGACGTCCCGTCGGCCACGCGCACCAAGTGGACCTTCGCGCAGTTCGCCGAGGCAGCGAACTTCGCCTCCCGCAAGCGCCGCGGGACCAAGGGCGTGCACGTCTCGCCGACGCTGCTGGGCCTCGCGCCCTTCGTGTACTCCGGTGGTCCGGTCTTCAACGACGAGACCGACCCGACCTCCCTCGCCCTGAACGACGACGACTCGCGTGAGGCGCTCGCCGAGGCGCTGCGCGTGCTGCGCGACCCGACGCTGACGCTCTCCGATGAGCAGCTGGCCCGGCGTACGCCGCTGGAGTGGTTCAAGGCCGGCAAGGTCGCGATGATCCCCGGCGACCGCTCGCTCGTGCCGGAGCTGCGCCGCGTGCGGGGCCTGGACTTCGACGTGATCCCGATGCCGATCCTGGAGTCCGCCGCGACCGTCGGCGACATCACCGGCCTCTGCGTCTCCAGCACCGCCCGCAGCGTGCCCGAGGCCGCCGACTTCGTGGTGCACGCGCTGTCCACCGAGTCGGTGCGCGAGGTGACGCGCGCGGGTTACCTGGCGCCCGCCAACCAGGAGGTCGCCCTCAGCGACGACTTCCTGCAGCCCGGTCGCCAGCCCGCACACGCCGGCGCGTTCAACACCAGCGTGCGGGCGCTGCAGATCCCGCCGCTGCTCGACGTGTGGGGCGCCCTCGAGGCCGCGGTGAACCCGATCCTGAGCGAGCTGTTCACCGTCCCGGTCGTCGACGACATCGGCGACTACACCCAGCGCATCGACGAGGCCTCCCGCGCCGTCCTCGACCCCGAGTCGGTCGAGGAGTCGCCCACCGAGGAGCCGTCGGGTTCACCGACGGAGTAGTTCCGGCGCGTCGGTGGTCGCGCTGCCGAGGCCAGGGCCGCCAGCCGAATCTTCGGTGGAAAACCCTTGTCCTCGAACGTGCGTTCGAGTAGAATGAGGCATGGCCGACCACGAGCTCCCCGACTGCGACACCCCAGCTGCCGTGCTGACGTTCGCGCAGGCGCAGCGGGCTGCGGTGCAGCGGGCGGAGTTCCTGGTCTTAGAGGCGGCTCTGGTGTGGGCGGCGATGCACCCGGCCGAGTCGGTGTCGACGAGCCCGACCACCGGGTGGATCTTCGGCGAGGTGGCGGTGCCGCTGGGTGGTGAGGGGACGCCGCTGGTGGCGGAGTTCGCGCCGATGGAGCTGGGCGCTGCGCTGGGCATGTCGACCGATGCGGCCCGTGCGTTGGTCGGGTCCGCGCTCGAGCTGGCGCACCGGTTGCCGCGGACCTGGAAGCAGATGAAGTCAGGTGTGGTCCCGGTCTGGAAGGGCCGCCGGCTCGCGCAGCTGACTCTCTTGCTCCCGCCCGACGGTGCCGACTTCGTGGACCGTCAGCTCGCGGGCGGGCTCGGGAAGGTCGGGTGGGCCACCATCGAGCGGCTCGTGGACCAGGCCCGCGTGACGTTCGACCCTGAGGGTGCCGAGAAGCAGCGCCGTGAAGCCGCTGATGGACGCCGCTTCGACGTGCACACCGGCGAGGCGACCCATGACGGGACCGTGCGGGTGGAGGGCGAGCTCGACCTCGCCGATGCGCTCGATCTGGACACCGCGATCCGCCAGGGCGCGGAGGAGCTGGCTGCTCTGGGCGCGACGGAGTCGTTGGACGTACGCCGCTCGATGGCAGCCGGTGAGCTCGCCCGGCGCCAGCTCGCGTTCGACCTCCGCACCGAAGCCGGCGACGGCGCCGCGTCGGTGGTCAAGCCGCGACAGGTGATCATCCACGTCCACCTGTCCGAGGCGGCGATCAGCCGCGACGAGGCCGGCATCGCGACGCTCGAGGAGACCGGGTCGATCGTGTCGACCGAGCAGGTCCGCGACTGGTGCGCCAATCCCGAGACGCAGGTGACCATCAAGCCGGTCATCGACCTGGACGCCCATCACCACACCGACGCCTACGCGATCCCGGACCGGCTCGTCGACCAGACGCGTCTCACCCAGCCGGTCTGCGCCTTCCCATGGTGCGAACGCCCCGCCCGGCGCTGCGACACCGACCACGTCGTCGCCCACGGAACCGGTGGCCCGACGTGTTCGTGCAACCTGGCCCCGCTCTGCCGGCGACATCATCGGGCCAAGACCCACACGAGTTGGACCTACGACAAGACCGACGCCACGACCTACCTCTGGCGATCACCCCACGGCCTTCACCTCGTGAAGGACCGCGGCGAGACCCGACTCGTCGCCGCGCACCCACCCGACGACTAGGTGTGCCCGGCAGACAAGAACTTATGGTGTGTGGCTGTGAGCTGGTTCATGGTGGGCGCAAAGGGCAGCAGTCGTGACTTCTGGGTCTCGCTATGTGGAGAGGGGAAGCGAGAGTGGGGCGCCTGGATCTCCCCCTCGGGTCTAGACGTGCATCGCACCGTCAATGAACGTGGCCCCGACGCCGTCGACGTCGACGTGTGGTGGCAGCAGGAGGAGGAGAGTTACGGCACCAAGCTGCATGACATCTTGTGGGACACGGGCCTGTCGCAGGTAAAGATTGTCAGTGCGCGCGCAGCCCAGGTGCTTCGTGACGCTGGCGGCGTGTTCGAGACCTTTGACGTGCAGGTCCGCCGCCGTGACGGCTCGTTGGTCGATGGGTACGTCGGCATCCACGAGGACGACCAGACCTCGGGGCCGGTCCACAGCGCGCGGAAGGGCCGACGTTCGGCGCGGATGGTCGTCGACGATCAGGTGCTGGCTGCGATCAAGGACGCAGGGCTCACCGGGTTCGAGGTCGAGGCTGTTGCCTCAGCGTTCCCCCGCGACACCGCGGACTCCTAAAAACGGACCTGCTGCTCGCGCCGGCGGTAGCCGCTCAGTCTTCGAACGCCGCGACGTAGGCGTCGACCACCTGCCTCAAGTTCACATCGCTGCCGCGATGGTCCGGACGTGGTCGGCCCGAAGTCGGCGTGCCGTCCCGGGTGGAGCCGCGGCACTCGCGCACCGCACCGCGCCGCCTCAGGCGTCGGGCTGTGCGGGCTCCGGCTCGGGGTCCGGCTCGGCGTCGGCGCGCAGGATCGCGTCGGTGATCACCGGCCCGGTGAGCTCGGTCTGCCACCGGCGGGCGCCGAGGTCGAGCAGCGCCTGGGTGACCTGCGAGGCGAGCTCGGCCGGCTCGCGGGTGGCGGGCGGCGTCCACAGGGTGCGGCGCAGGTAGTCGGGGGTGAGCAGGTTCTCGACCGGCATGTGGTGGGTCTCGGCGAGCGTGGTCATCGCCTCGCGCGCGATCGCCAGCCGGCGGGCCGCGACCGGGTCGCGGTCGGCCCAGGCGCGCGGCGTCGGGGGTCCGTCGCCGCGGGGAGCGCGGGCGGGAAGCTCGCTCTCGGGCAGTGCGGCTGCCTCGCGGATCGCCGCGATCCACCGCACGGAGTAGCGCTCCGCGCCGCGGCCGTGGAAGCCCTTGGTCTCCAGCAGCGCGGCCCGGTCGGTCGGCATCGCCTGCGCGGCGGCGACGAGAGCGGCGTCGGGGATGATCCGGCCGGGGGTCACGTCGCGCTGCCGGGCGATCTCGTCGCGGGTCTCCCACAGCGCCTTGGCGGCGGCGAGGGTACGGCGACCGCGCACCCGGTGCAGGCCCGAGACGCGGCGCCAGGCGTCGGCGCGCGGGGTCTGCTCGAAGGTGAGCAGCGCCTCGAACTCCTGACGCGCCCACTCGGCCTTGCCGCTCTCCTCGAGCTCGGCGGCCAGCGCGTCGCGCAGCTCGACGAGGACCTCGACGTCGAGTGCGGCGTACTCCAGCCACGGCCTGGGCAGCGGGCGGGTGGACCAGTCGACGGCCGAGTGCTCCTTCTTCAGCCGTCGGCCGAGCACGGTCTCCACGAGCGTGGCCAGGCCGACCCGCGGGTGGCCCAGCAGGCGCCCGGCGAGCTCGGTGTCGAAGAGGGCGGCGGGGCGCAGGCCGATCTCGGCCAGGCAGGGGAGGTCCTGGGTCGCGGCGTGCAGGATCCACTCGGGGCCGTCGAGCACCTCGGCGAGCGGGGCGAGCGTGGACAGGGCGATCGGGTCGACCAGCGCCGTGCCGGAGCCCTCGCGGCGCAGCTGGACGAGGTAGGCGCGGCTGGAGTAGCGGTAGCCGGAGGCGCGCTCGGCGTCGATCGCGATCGGGCCGCTGCCCTCGCGCAGGCGTGCGACGTAGTCGCGCAACGCCTCGTCGGTCTCGATGACCGGGGGGAGCCCGTCGCGCAGGGTCAGCATCGGCGCCGGCGGCGCCTCGGGCGCCTCGGGCGTCTCTGGCGCCTCGGGCGTCTCCGGGGTCATCTCCGGATCGGGGGTCTCCTCGACGGGGGCGGTGTCAGGCATCGGCATCAGTACGCTGCGCCCCGCTGGCCCCGTCGGCTCGGCATGGCGGTCACGCCCTCGGGGACCGGGGGCAGGCCGACGGCGGTGCACATCAGCTCACCCCATGCCTCGACGTGCGGTGCCAGGTCCGGCCCCTGGCCGGGGGCGAGGTCGGCGACGCCGAGCGGTGTCCAGGAGGCCCGGACCTCGATCTGGGCGGTGCCGTCCTCCTCGGCCATCGAGCCGAAGCTCTCGGTCGTGACGACGGTGACGGTGCCGGAGATGGCGGAGTACGCCGCGCCGTGCGCGTCCAGGGCGTCGGTCAGCCAGGACCAGCCCACCCCGGCGAGCATCTGGTCGGTGCTCAGGTCGCTGTCGATCTCCGCGCGGGCGTAGGCGACGCAGCGGAAGGTGCCCTCCCAGGCGTCGTTGCCGGCCGGGTCGTGCAGCAGGATCAGCCGGCCGCTGCCCAGGTCGAGGTCGTCGACGGTGACGTCGGCGGACAGCGCGGAGGCGTGGGGGGCGATCCGCTGGGGGGCGGGCATCTCCTCGCAGAGGATCTCCGGGCGCAGGCGCGCGCGGCGCATGCTGGCGACAGCCTCCCGGAACTCGAGGGGACTGGACGCACCCGGGCCCGGGTGCGTCTCCTGACGCGCAACCATGGTGCCCAGCGTAGGTCCGCAGGGGTCGAACCGATGTGCGAACACGCCGGGCGGGTGGGACGCTTGTCCGGTGAGCCAGCGCCCCGACCCCGCCTCCGTCCCCGCCGACTCCTCGACCGCGCCCTCCCCGGGGCCGGCCCCGGAGCTCGCCGACAGCGCCTTCCTCAAGGCCGCACGCGGCGAGGAGGTGCCGCACACCCCGGTGTGGTTCATGCGCCAGGCCGGCCGCTCGCTGCCCGAGTACCTGCGGGTGCGCGAGGGCGTCGGCATGCTCGAGTCCTGCATGGACCCCGAGCTGGTCGTCGAGATCACCCTCCAGCCGGTGCGCCGGTACGGCGTGGACGCCGCGATCTTCTTCTCCGACATCGTGCTCCCGCTCAAGGCTGTCGGCGTCGACCTCGACATCGTGCCCGGCGTCGGTCCGGTCGTGGCCCAGCCGGTGCGGACGATGGCCGACGTGGAGGCGATCTCCGACCTGACCCCCGAGCACGTCCCCTTCATCACCGAGGCGGTGCGCGGGCTGGTCGGCCAGCTGGGCGGCACCCCGCTGATCGGGTTCGCCGGCGCGCCGTTCACGGTGGCCTCCTACCTGGTCGAGGGCGGCCCGTCCAAGGACCACGCCCGCACCAAGGCGATGATGTTCGGCGCTCCCGACGTCTGGGACGCGCTGATGCGCAAGATCTCCGGCATCGCCGCGGCGTACCTGCGCGTGCAGGTCGAGGCCGGTGCGTCCGCGGTGCAGCTCTTCGACTCCTGGGCCGGCGCGCTGACCCCGGCCGACTACCGCGAGCACGTGATGGCGCACTCCGCGCGGGTGCTCTCCGCCGCGGGCGAGCTCGGCGTCCCGCGCATCCACTTCGGCGTGGGCACCGCCAACCTGCTCGACCTGATGGGGGAGGCCGGCGCCGACGTCGTCGGGGTCGACTGGCGCACCCCGCTGGAGCGGGCGATCCCGATCGTCGGCGACCGCGGCGTGCAGGGCAACCTCGACCCGACGCTGGTCTTCGCCCCGACCGAGGTGATGACCGCGCGTGCCGCGCAGGTCATCGAGGCCGGCCGCGCCGCGCGCGGGCACATCTTCAACCTCGGCCACGGCGTGATCCCCTCGACCGACCCCGACCAGCTGGCCCGGCTGACCGAGTTCGTGCAGTCCTACGACCTGAGCAAGTAGTCCTCGTTCGGGGACCGGCGCGCGGCCTGGGCGAGGAACGCCTCGTGCAGGTCGCGCACGGCCCGCGGCACGTGGCCGCCGGCCCGCTGCTGCAGCACCAGGGTCACGCCGGTGTGGTCCCCGGCGATCGGGCGGGTGGTGATCAGTCCGGCGCGCTCCATCGGGTCGCCGACGACGCTGTAGTCCGGCAGCAGCGTCACGCCGAGGCCGTCGGCCACCATCACCTTGCCCATCTCGGCGCCGTCGGTGCTGTGGCACGACGCCGGCAGGTCGGTGCCGAAGAGCCGGTGCGCGAAGCGGTGCATCAGGTAGCCCGCGCGCATCGTGATCACCCGCTCGCCGCGCAGCTGCTCCGCCGTCACCTCGTCGTACGACGTGAGCGGGTGCCCCGCGGGCAGGACGGCGACCGGTCGCCCGTGCAGCAGGTCGGTGCTGAGCAGGTCCGGGGCGACGTCGTCGCCGGCGAGCAGGTTGACCAGCCCGAGGTCGAGGGAGCCCTCGACCAGCGCGACGTGGATGTCGGCCTGCTGCATGGTGAGGATCTCCACGTGCGAGCCCGGGTGGGTGTCGTGGAAGCGGCGCACCGCGGGGAGCAGCACCGTCGAGGTCGCGGCGTTGACGGTCCCGAGGCGGATCAAGCGCGAGCTGGCCGTCTGGTCCCCGGCCGCGGTGCGCAGCCGGCTGACCGCCTCGAGCACCTCGACCATGGGGTGCAGCAGGTCGCGGCCCTGCCGGCTGATCCGGGCCCCGGAGCGCCGCCGGTCCAGCAATGTCACCCCGAGCTCGCGCTCGAGCTTGCTCACCGCCTCGCTGAGCGCGGGCTGGGAGATGTGGAGTCGCTCGCTGGCCTTGCGCAGCGAGCCGTACTGGGTGACTGCGGCGATGTACTCGAGCTGCTCGATGCGCACGGGCGTCCCTGTCCGCCCGCCGACCGCGGGCCTGTCGTCTCGAGGCGCGGGGTGGCGGAGCGCCCCGGACTCACATTGTCTACTAAGTTAGTCGACAAGAGAGCATGCTAGCGCGCGAGGGGACCTGTGGTCACGTGCGACGCGGGCCGGGCCTCCGGGTGGCATGCCGACGCCGGGTGATAGGGCCTGCCTATCACCCGGCAGCCCGAATCTACGGCGGGTGCGCGGGCCCCGCCTTGCAACTGACCAATATCTAGTGCTTTAGTGGACAAAGAAGATCGCGTCCTCGAACGGAGTCCCACATGAGCGCCACCACCTCGGGCGGACCGCTGCCGTCCGCGACCGAGCGGGTGCCGGTCCTCGGCGCCGACGAGGCGGTGTCCGTCGCCGCGCGGCTCGCCGAGGAGCTCGCCGTCGGCTCCGCCGAGCGCGACCTGGAGCGGGTGCTGCCCGCCGAGCAGGTCGACGCGCTCGCCCGCAGCGGCCTGCTCGCGATCACCGTCCCCGCGGAGCACGGCGGCGCCGACCTGCCGGTGGCGGTCGTGGCCGAGGTGTTCGGCCTCCTCGCCTCGGGCGACCCCAACGTCGCCCAGATCCCGCACAGCCACTTCGCCTACGTCAACGCGCTGCGCCACCAGGGCACCCCGGCGCAGCAGGCGTACTTCTTCGGCGAGGTGCTCGCCGGCAAGCGCTTCGGCAACGCCCAGTCCGAGCTCGGCACCAAGCACGTGCGCGACTACCGCACCACGCTCACCCCGGCCGGCCCCGGCACCTGGCGCCTCGACGGGCTCAAGGGCTACGCGACCGGCGCGCTGCTCGCCGACTGGATCCCGGTGCTGGCCCATCTCGACGTCGACGGGCCGATGCACGTCGCCTGGGTGGAGCGCCACGCGCCCGGCGTGACGGTCATCGACGACTGGGACGGCCTGGGCCAGCGCACCACCGCCAGCGGGTCGGTGCGCCTCGAGGGTGTGGTCGTCGACGACGCGCGGATCACGCCGTACCACCTCACCTTCACCGGCCCGCAGACGTACGGCGCGTTCGCGCAGGTGCTGCACGCCGCGATCGACGCCGGCATCGCGCGGGCCGCGATCAGCGACGCCGCGCGCTTCGTGACCACCAAGTCCCGACCCTTCCCCGACGCGGGCGTCGAGCGGCACGCCGACGACCCGCTGGTGGTGCAGGCCTTCGGGCAGATGGAGGTCGCGGTCCGCGGCGCCGAGGCGCTGGTGGCCGAGGCCGCCCGTGCCGTCGACCGTGCGAACGCCGATCTCGACGCCGACTCCGCGGCCGCCGCCAGCCTGGCCGTGGCCGCCGCCCGCGCGGCCACCACCTCGGCGTCGGTGGACGTCTCCAGCCGGCTCTTCGAGGTGGCCGGCACCCGATCCGCGCTGCGCAGCCTCGACCTGGACCGGCACTGGCGCAACGCGCGCACGCACACCCTGCACGACCCGGCCGCCTGGAAGGTCCAGCACCTCGGCCGCTACGTCCTCGACGGCACCGCGCCGCCCAACCACGGCCAGCTCTGAGCCGTCCGCTCCGAGCCGCCACCCACGAGCACCGACCCCTCGCACCCCGCGTCGAAAGGCAGACGATGAGCACGCTGAAGTTCCACTGGTTCCTCCCCACCAACGGCGGAGACGGACGCGCCATCGTCGGCGGCGGCCACGGCGTCGCCGCGACCGCCTCGGGCCGGCCGGCGAGCATCCCCTACCTGGGCCAGATCGCGCGCAGCGCCGAGCAGCTCGGGTTCGAGGCCGCGCTGACCCCGACCGGTGCGTGGTGCGAGGACGCCTGGGTCTCCACCGCGATGATCAGCAGCCTCTCCGAGCGGCTGAAGTTCCTCGTCGCCTTCCGCCCCGGCTTGGTCGCGCCGTTCCTGGCCGCGCAGATGGCCGGGTCCTTCCAGAACCTCTCCGGCGGCCGGCTGCTGCTCAACGTCGTCGTCGGCGGCGAGGACCACGAGCAGCGGATGTTCGGCGACTTCTCCACCAAGGACGAGCGCTACGAGTCCGCCGGGGAGTTCCTGCACATCGTGAAGTCGCTGTGGGCGGGGGAGACGGTCACCTTCGAGGGCAAGCACCACCGCGTCGAGGACGCCGTGCTCACCCAGATCCCCGGACCGGTGCCGCAGGTCTACTTCGGCGGCTCCTCGCCGGCGGCCGGCACGGTCGCGGCCAAGTACGCCGACGTCTACCTCACCTGGGGCGAGCCGCCGGCCGCGGTCGCGGAGAAGATCGCCTGGATCCGCGAGCTCGCCGCCGCGGAGGGCCGCGAGGTCAGGTTCGGCATCCGCCTGCACACGATCGCCCGCGACACCTCCGAGGCCGCCTGGGCCGAGGCGGACCGGATGCTCGCCGGGATCTCCGAGGACGAGATCGCACGCATCCAGGGCGGGCTCGCGCGCAGCGGCTCGGTCGGGCAGCGCCGCATGCTCGAGCTCAACAAGGGCAGCAAGGACGGCCTCGAGGTCTTCCCGAACCTGTGGGCTGGCGTCGGCCTGGTCCGCGGCGGCGCCGGCACCGCGATGGTCGGCAGCCACAGCGAGATCGCCGACCTGATCGAGAAGTACGCCGAGGTCGGCATCGAGGAGTTCGTCCTCTCCGGCTACCCGCACCTCGAGGAGTCCTACTGGTTCGGCGAGGGCGTCCTGCCCGAGCTGGCCCGCCGCGGTCTCTGGGAGCACCCCGCCCCGCCGGTCGCGGGCCCGGCGTCGGTGCCGTTCGGCGGCTCCACGGCCGCCTCGTGAGCGCCCGCGTCGCCGTCGTCTGCGGCAACCCCAAGCCCGGCAGTCGCACCCTGGCGGCGGCGACGCACGTCGCGCGCGAGCTCAGCGGCGCCGAGCCGGACCTGGTGGTCGACCTCGGCGCCATCGGGCCGGGCCTGCTCGACTGGGCCGACCCCGAGGTCGGCGCCCTGGTGAAGGAGGTGAGCGCCGCGGAGCTGGTCGTGGTCGCGAGCCCGACGTACAAGGCGACCTACACCGGCCTGCTCAAGCTGTTCCTCGACCGCTTCGCCGCGAGCGGGGACGGTAGCCTGCGGGGCGTCGCCGTGCCGCTGATGCTCGGTGCCGGGCCGGCCCACGCCCTCGCCCCCGAGCTCACGCTGCGCCCGGTGCTCAGCGAGATCGGGGCGATCGTGCCGGTGCGGGGGCTCTACGTCCTCGACGCGCGCCACGACGACCCCACGGCGTACGCCGAGTGGCTGGCCGAGTCCCGCCCGCGCGTCCGCGCCCACCTCACCTCAGGAGCACCCGCATGAGCCTCACCCCGCTGAGCACCAACCAGGACCTCGACCCCCAGCGGCTGCGTCAGGCGTTCGGGATCTTCCCCAGCGGCGTCGTGGCCGTGGCCGCCGAGGTGGACGGCCGGCTCGTCGGCCTCGCCGCGAGCTCGTTCACCTCGGTGAGCCTGGAGCCGCCGCTGGTGTCGTTCTCGATCGCGAACACCTCGAAGACCTGGCCGGACCTGCGCCGCGCCGACCATCTGGGCGTGACGGTGCTCGCCGACCACCACGGGGCGGTCTGCCGCCAGCTCGCGGGACCGGTCGAGGAGCGCTTCAGCGACATCCCGGCCACCGTCACCGAGAAGGGCGCGGCCACCCTCGACGAGGGCCTGGTGCGCTACGACACCTCGATCTACCGCGAGGTCGAGGCCGGCGACCACACGATCGTGCTGCTGCAGGTGCACGCCGTGGAGCAGCTCGGCGAGACCGGCGACGGCTCCCCGCTGGTCTTCCACCGCAGCGGGTTCGGTCGCCTCGAGGCCTCCGCCTGATCGACCCCGGCCGCGCCGGCGCGGTGGGGCCGGGGCATAGCCTGAGGCCGTGCCTTCCCCGACCCGAGTCGCCGTCGTCGGTGCCGGCCTGGCCGGCCTCACCGCAGCCCACGAGCTCACCGCGCGGGGGTGCGAGGTGGTGGTCCTCGAGGCCGCCGACCGCGTCGGCGGCAAGATCTGGCGCACCGACGTCGCCGGGGTCACCGTCGACGTGGGTGCCGAGGCGATGCTGCACCGCCGCCCCGAGGGCGTCGACCTGGCCCGCTCGCTCGGCCTGGAGGTCGAGCACCCCGCCGTCGTCTCCTCGCGGATCTGGACCCGCGGCGCGCTGCGGACGCTGCCGCGCTCGCTGATGGGCGTGCCGCTCGACCTCGACCAGCTCGCCGCCTCCGGCGTGCTGAGCCCCGAGGGTCTCGAGCGGGTCCGCCGCGAGCCCATGCTGCCGCCGGAGGTCCTTGACGACGACGTCACCGTGGGCGACCTGGTCGCCCGCCGCCTCGGCGAGGAGGTCGTGGACCGGCTCGTGGAGCCGCTGCTCGGGGGCGTGTACGCCGGGCACGCGCGGCTGCTGTCCGCCCGCGCGGCGGTCCCGCAGCTCCTCGCCCTGGCCCAGCGCGGCTCGCTGGTCGAGCTCGGCGCCGCCCTGCCCAGCAGCGGGGACGGTCCGGTCTTCGCCGGGCTGCCCGGCGGCATGGGCCGGCTGCCGGAGACACTCGCCGCGTCGCTCGACGTACGGCTGTCCACGACGGTGCGGGCACTGGAGCGCACCGGGACCGGCCTGCGGCTGGTGACCGGGCCGACGACGGCCCCGGTGGCGCTCGACGTCGACGCGGTCGTGCTCGCGACGCCCGCCGCACCCACCGCACGGCTGCTCGCCGACCTGGCGCCGGCGGCGGCCGCCGACCTCGCCGGCATCGAGTACGCCTCGATGGCGGTGGTCAGCCTGGCCTTCCGCGCCGCCGACGCCGCGGCGCTCGAGGCGGCCGGGTCCTCGGGCTTCCTGGTGCCGCCGGTGGACGGGCGGCGGATCAAGGCGGCCACGTTCTCCTTCGCCAAGTGGGGCTGGGTGCGCCGCGCCGGCGCGGCGGCCGAGGAGCCGTTGGTGCACCTGCGCACCTCGCTGGGCCGGCACCGCGAGGAGGCCGCCCTGCAGGCGAGCGACGAGGAGCTGGTGGCCTGGTCGCTGGCCGACCTGGCCGAGGCGACCGGCTTCACCGCGACGCCGGTCGATGTGCACGTGCAGCGCTGGGGCGGTGGCCTGCCGCAGTACGCCCTGGGCCACCTCGAGCGGGTCGCCCGGATCCGCGCCGAGGTCGAGCAGGTGCCCGGCCTCGCGGTCTGCGGGGCGGCGTACGACGGGGTCGGCATCCCGGCGGTGGTGGCCTCGGCGCGCACTGCGGTCGCGCGGCTGGTCCCGCCCGAGGTGTCGGCCGCGGGCTGACCGGGGCCGGGCGCTCGGCGCTGGGCCGGTTGGTGACAATGGGGGCATGAGCGAGACCAAGTCCAACGCCGCCCGCGTCCGCGAGATCAACGATTCCATCCGCTACACGATGTGGTCGGTGTTCCGGCTGCGCGACGTGCTCGGTGACGACGCCGACCGCGCGGGGGAGGCCGCCGAGCTCGAGAAGCTCTTCGCCGACCTCGCCGAGGCCGACGTCGTGGTGCGCGGCACCTACGACGTGTCGGGCCTGCGCGCCGACGCCGACGTCATGGTGTGGACCCACGCGACCACGTCGGAGGAGCTGCAGGCGGCGTACCACCGCTTCCGCCGCACCCGCTTCGGGCGCCGCCTCGACCCGGTGTGGTCGCAGATGGCGCTGCACCGCCCGGCGGAGTTCAACAAGAGCCACGTCCCGGCGTTCCTCAACAACGAGGAGCCCAAGGCGCACGTGTGCGTCTACCCGTTCGTGCGCTCCTACGAGTGGTACCTGCTGCCCGACGAGGAGCGCCGCCGCATGCTCGCCGAGCACGGCAAGATGGCCCGCGACTACGCCGACGTGCGCGCCAACACCGTCGCGTCGTTCGCGCTCGGTGACTATGAGTGGATGCTCGCCTTCGAGGCCGACGAGCTCTACCGGATCGTGGACCTGATGCGTCACCTGCGCGGCTCCGACGCCCGCCGCCACGTGCGCGAGGAGGTGCCGTTCTACACCGGCTCCCTGGCGCCGGTCGGCGACCTGGTCGCGCGCCTGCCCTGACGGGTCGGCGTCACAGCCGCTCGCCAGCCGCCACCGGGTGGTTGGCCAGCAGCCGTCGCTGCGGGTCGAACCGGTCGCGCAGCCCGGTGAGCCGCTCCCGGGCGGCGGCGTCGTACATCGTGGTGGGGTCCGTGCGGGCCTCGGTGAACGTCGGGATCCGGGTGGGCAGCGTCCACGGCGCCATCGCGCGTACGACGTCCGCCGCGGCGGCCCGGCCGGCGTGCGGCGGCCCCGGCGTCGGGCGCCATCGCGATGCAGATCAGCGCGTAGTCGCCGGGCACCGCCGACAGCGCACCGCCGGCGGCGTCCGGGCGGGCGAGGGCGCCGCCGAGGTGGCGCAGCTCGGCGATGGTGACCCCGGAGCTCGTGCCGGGACCGAGGACGCCGAGGAACGCCGCGACCGCGTCGTCCTCCAGCGGCCCCAGCACCGCGTGGTCGCCGACGCCGGGCGTCGGCTCGGGCGGGTCCATGTGGACGTCGAGCACACCCAGCGCCGGGATCCGGGCGAAGGTGTCGAGCTCGGGGCCGAGCGCGCGCAGCGGGGCCAGCAGCCCGGCGGCCCGGTCGTCGTCCTCCAGCGCGACGCCGTCGACGACCACCAGGTCGCGCCCGCGCAGGAAGGGCGGGAGCTCGGGCAGCGGCGGGAAGCTCATGATGCGCAACGCGCTCGTCACGGACTCGGGGAGATCGCGGGTCCAGCTCGCCCAGGCGGCCACGACGGCCGGCGCGTGCTCGCGGTCCCACAGCATCATCCCGGCGTGCGCGTCGGGCTGGGCGATCAGGTCGATCTCGACCGCAACCACGACGCCCAGGTTGGCGCCGGCGCCGCGCAGCGCCCAGAACAGGTCGGCGTGCTCCGTGGCGTCGGCGTGCAGCAGGGCGCCGTCGGCGGTGACGACGTCGAGGCCGCGCACCGAGTTGGTGGCGAGCCCGTGGGCGCGGCCGTAGCAGGAGATCCCGCCGCCGAGCAGGTAGCCGATCGCGGCGACGCTCGGGGCGCTGCCGTGCAGGGCGGTCAGCCCGTGCGGCGAGGACGCCGCCACGACCTGGCCCCAGGTCGTGGCCCCGGCGATGCGGGCCGTGCAGGCGTCGGGGTCGACGCTCACGTCGCTGAGTCCGGAGAGCCGCAGGACCACCACGTCGTCCAGTCCGTCCGCGGCCAGTGCGGCGGCACCGTGACCGGCGTTCTGCGGCGCAATCCGGAGGCCGGCGGCCGTGGCCGCCGCGACCAGGGCCTGCACCTCCCGCGTCGTGGACGGTACGGCGACCGCGGCGGGTCGCTGGTCGACGCTGAGGTTCCAGGGGCGCCGGGCATCGTCGTACCCGGGATCGTCGGGGAGGTGGATCTCGCAGAGGCCGCGCAGCGCGGCGGCGGTGTTGGATGTGGTCATGGCGCCGGTCCTTCGGGCTCGTCCGTCCCTCCAGCGTGACCACCCGAGCGCCGGCCCGCGACCCCATTTCTGCCGATCCGCGCCGCGATCCGGCCGGGTTCACCCGTGCTGTGGTCGCTTCACCCGTCGCACACCGCGGGTGAAGCGACGACAACCCCGCGTTACAGCTGCTCGCCGGCTCCCTCGGCAGGTGCGGCCGGCTCCAGGGTCAGGCTCAGGCTGTTGATGCAGTAGCGGTCGCCCGTGGGGGTGCCATAGCCGTCGGGGAAGACGTGGCCGAGGTGGGAGCCGCAGGAGGCGCAGCGCACCTCGACGCGCTTCATGCCGTGGGAGGTGTCCTCGATGTACTCGATGGTGTCGGTGACCGGCTGGTAGAACGACGGCCAGCCGCAGCCGGAGTGGAACTTGGTGTCCGACTCGAACAGCTTGGCCTGGCAGGCCCGGCAGCGGTAGATGCCGGTCGTCTCGGTGTCGTTGTACTCGCCGGTGAAGGCCCGCTCGGTGCCCGCCTGACGCAGCACGGCGTACTCCTCGGGGGAGAGCAGCTCGCGCCACTCCTCGTCGGTCTTCTCCACGTCGTAGCCCATGCTTCGCATCGTACGGGGGCTCCCGAGCCGCGCTAGCCTGCCGGCATGGTGACGCGCGAGGAGCCGGGCCCCGGGCTGGGCGAGGAGGCCGCGCACCACGCGGCGTACCTGCGCTTCCTGCGCGCCACGGTGCTCGAGCGCTGTGGGTCGCTGCCGGTCGCCGAGCAGCGCCGGCCCCACGTCCCCTCGGGATGGACGCCGCTGGAGCTGCTCGACCACGTCGCCCACGTGGAGCGGCGCTGGATCGTGTGGGGCTTCCTCGCCGAGCCGGTGTCCGACCCCTGGGGCGACTGGTGGCGCGGCGACACCGCGACCCGCTGGCACGTGGCCGAGGACCGCACGCTCGAGGACGTGGCCGCCGACCTGCGAGCCACCGTCGCGCGCACCGAGGAGGTGCTGGCCACGACCCCGCTGGACACCCGCGCCCGCACCGGGGGCCGGTTCGGGCCCGCGACCGGGGAGGAGCCTCCGGACCTGCGCTGGATCTGCTTCCACCTGCTCCAGGAGTACGCCCGCCATGCGGGCCACCTCGACCTCGCGGTCGAGGTGGCGGGCGGACCCACCGGCGAGTGAGGCGCGCTCAGAAGGCAGTCGAGCAGTACGGCGCGGGGCCGCCGTCGGCGAGGGCGGCCAGGGTGGCCACCGCGTCGGCCGGCCCCTCGAGGCGTCCGGCCGCGTGCAGCGTGCCCACCGACACCCCGCCGAGGTAGAGCGAGCCGAGGGCGGCGGCGTCCAGACGCACCGCCGGGGCGGTGCCGTCGGGGTCGGCCGTCACCTGCGCGTGCCCGTCGCGGGCGCGCACCCGCCAGCGCCCGGCCGCGTGGCCGAGCGCGTCGTCGACCTCGAGCACGACCTCGCCCTCGGCCCACCACGGGCGAGCCGCGAGCGCGACGGGGACGTCGAGCACCCGCACCCACAGCAGGTCGCTGGTGCCGGTGGCGCGCACGACGCGCGGGTCCACCAGTGCCCAGGGCAGCGGGTCGTCGACGGCCGTGCGGTGGCGCACCTGGTCGGCCAGGTCGACGTCGGCGAGGTAGCGCCACAGCCCCAGGTGGGCGGCGGGGTCGAGGGCCACGAGGTCGCTCACCTGCAGCGTCGGGCGGCCCGCCACCTCGCCGACCGGGCCGTAGCAGACGTAGCCGTCCGGGGTGCCGGACGCGTCGAGGTGGATCGCGGTCCACATCTTGTGGTCCGGGCCGCGCTCCTCCCAGTCGTAGCGCGCGGTGAGCATCGCCTCGTAGTTCTCCGGGCGACCGCACGCGCCGCGCACCTGTGCGAGGTGCCGGTCATAGACGGCCCTGATCACCGGCCACGCCTCGCCCGGCTCCACGAGCTCGACCGAGCCCGGGCCCACCGGCTTGCGCAGCGCGAAGCGGGCGTCGGTGTCGACCAGGACCTGCTGGCGCCAGGTCGCGGCCCCGAAGCCGAACCGGGCGTAGATCGAGCCCTCGGTCGCGGTCAGCGCGGCGACCGGCACGCCGCGCTCCGCGGCGTCGGCGAGGTCGGCGGTCATCAGACTGCGCAGCAGGCCTCGGCGCCGATGCGTCGGGCTGACGGTGACGTCGGTGATCATCCGCAGCGGGAGGAGGTGCCCGCCGCCGACGTTCAGCTCCTTGTCAAAGCTGCAGAACGTCGCGACCGGCACGGTGGCGGAGCCGACCGTCGTGCGCGCCGGCCAGGCCCCGCGCAGCACGGCCCGGTCGGCGCGGGTGGCCTCCAGCCAGAGGCGGTGCCCGGTCTCGTCCATCCGCGCCTGGTGGAAGCCGCGGACGACTGCCTTGCCCCAGCCGGCGAGCAGCTCGGTGGTGCGGGGGTCCTCGGCCTGCGGATCGAGGACGGCGAAGGTCAGGTCGTCGTGGGTGCTCACGAGCCGCAAATGTACGAAAGCGCGGACCGTCGGCGCCGTCCGGGGTTTTTCCGCGCCCCGCGGACCGGGAGCGGGCAGCTAGCGTGTCGCCATGGCGAAGACGACGGCGGCCGAGGTCAGCGCGGGGGAGCGGTCGGTCCGGGTCTCCTCCCCGGACCGGGTGATCTACGAGGCCACCGCCACCACGCCCGACATCACCAAGCTCATGGTCGCCGAGTACGTCGCGAGCGTCGAGGACGGCCTGATGCGCGCCCTGCGGGACCGGCCGACCGCGCTCGAGCGCTGGCCCAGCGGCGTACGCGAGGGGATGCGGCTGGCGACCGGGCCGCAGGACAAGGATGCCGAGGCGTTCTACCAGAAGCGGGTGCCCAAGGGTGCCCCCGACTACCTGCGCACCGTCGAGGTGCGCTTCCCGTCCGGTCGCGCCGCGGAGGAGATCTGCCCCCACGAGATCGCGGTCCCGGTCTGGTGCGCCCACATGGGCACGCTCACCTTCCACCCCTGGCCGGTACGCCGCGACGACGTCGACCACCCCGACGAGCTGCGCATCGACCTCGACCCGCAGCCGGGCACCTCGTTCACCGACGCCGTACGCGTCGCGGGACAGGCGCGGGTGCTGCTCGAGGAGCTCGGGATGCGCGGGTTCGCCAAGACCTCCGGCAACCGCGGCGTGCACGTCTTCGTCCGCATCGAGCCGCGCTGGGAGTTCGTCGACGTGCGCCACGCCGCGATCGCGTTCGGCCGCGAGCTGGAGAGGCGCGACCCCGGCGTGACCACCGCGTGGTGGAAGGAGGAGCGCGGCGAGCGGATCTTCGTGGACTACAACCAGAACAACCGCGACCGCACCATGGCCTCGGCGTACTCGCTGCGTCCGCTGCCCGGCGCCCCGGTCTCCACCCCGCTGGCGTGGGAGGAGCTCGCCGAGCTCACCGACCCCCGCGGGCTCAACCTGCTGACGGTGCCGCAGCGACTGGCCGAGCACGGCGACCCGTGGGCCGGCATCGACGAGGTGCACCACGACCTCACGCCGCTGCTCGCGCTGTGGGAGGAGCAGGGCGCCGTCGAGCTGCCCTATCCGCCGGACTACCCGAAGATGCCGGGCGAGCCGCCGCGGGTGCAGCCGAGCAAGAAGGTCGCGGAGCACTGGACCGAGGACGGGCAGCGGCGCGACGGCTGAGCCGCTCGGCGCGCCATTGGCGCCGACTCGGTGCGCCATGAGGGCCGACTCGCGCCGCCATTGGCGCCGACTCGGGGAACAGGAAAGGCCCGCCCGCGCCTCCCCCCAGACGCGCGGTGCGGGCCGTTCCGTCGTTCGTGGACTGGCGGGCTCCCCCCAGGGGCCGCCGGTCCGGCAGACCTCACGAGGTGATGTCTGCCTGTGACCGAAACACTAGGGAGGCGAGGTCCACAGAAGATCCACAGAGCACCCAGCGTCGGGTAACAGCCGGCTCACACGCCGGTGACGCCCTCACCGCCGCCGGCCTGCTCGTCGAAGGTCTCGCGCTCGAGCAGGTGCAGGACAGGTACGCCGAGGCGGCGCCGGGCCCGCGAGGACCAGTCGACGTGGAAGAACTCCGCGACGAGGTGCGGGCGGGTCAAGATGATCGCCTCGGCGGCGCCGACGGCCTCGACCTTGGCCGCGAGCGCGTCGACGGGCGGCGCGGCGGTCACCTCGCCGGAGGCCTGGGCGCCGGTGGCGCGCAGGGCGGTGAGCGTGCGCTGGAGGTCCTCGCTGGCGCGGTCACGGCAGTCCTCGCGGACCGCGTCGAGGTCGATGTCCTCCATCGCCATGGCCGGCGAGGCCATCATGTCGCCGGCGCCGAGGGTGCCGAGCGAGGTCTCGATGCGCGACGCGGCGTCCTCCAGCGGCAACAGCACGTGGTAGACGACCTGGTCGGCGATGGTGTCGTGCAGCGAGTGCACCTGTGCGGCGTCGCTCGCGGACAGGGCCTGCTCGACGAGGAGCACGACGTCATAGGTGCCGATGCCGTCGTCGATCCTGTCGTTGGGCTGCTTGCCGGCAGGGGACGGGGACGGGCTCTGCTCGTTCATCAGGTGCCTTCCGGGGTGCTGGTCAGGATGGTGGCGAGGTCGTAGCCGGCGGGTTCCTCGAGCTGGTCGTATCCGCACGAGGCCGGGTCCCGGTCGGGCCGCCACCGCTTGAACTGGGCGGTGTGGCGAAGTCGCGATCCCTCCATGTGGTCGTACTTCACCTCCAGGACTCGCGTGGGCCGCAGCGGGACGAAGCTGAGGTCCTTGCCGGCGCTCCACCTGCTCTGCGTCCCCGGTACCCGATCGGGGTTCGCAGTCAGCGCCTGCGCCCAGTGGCCCCACGGATGCTCCTCCAGCGCGACGACGAGCGGTGCCAGCTCCTCGATCAGCTCGGCACGCCGGGCGGCGGTGAAGCTGGCGCTCACCCCGATGTGCTGGAGGTGGCCGTCGGCGTCGTACAGCCCGAGCAGCAGGCTGCCGAGCAGCGGCCGCTCGGGCGTGGAGGTCTTGTGCTCGCGGTAGCCGGCGACCACCACGTCGGCGGTGCGCTCGTGCTTGACCTTGAGCATCGTGCGCACGTTCGGCCGGTACGGCGCGTCGAGCGGCTTGGCGACCACCCCGTCGAGCCCGGCGCCCTCGAACTCGGTGAACCAGCGCTGCGCCTCGGCCGCGTCGGTCGTGGTGCGGGTGAGGAAGCAGGGCCCGTGCTGCCCGGCCAGGTGGGCCAGCGCGTCCTCGAGCGCGGCGCGCCGCTCGGCGAAGGGGCGCGCCATCAGCGACTCCTCGCCCAGCGCGAGCAGGTCGAAGGCCACGAACCCCGCCGGCGTCTCCTCGGCCAGCAACGCGACCCGTGAGGCGGCGGGGTGGATGCGCTCCTGGAGCGACTCGAAGGCCAGCCGGCGCCCGCCGCCCTCGGCCGGGAGGGCCACGAAGATCTCGCCGTCGACGACGCAGCGCTCGGGCAGCTGCTCCTTCACCGCCGCCACGATCTCGGGGAAGTAGCGGGTCAGCGGCTTGGTGTTGCGCGAGGCCAGCTCCACCTCGTCGCCGTCGCGGAAGACCAGGCAGCGGAAGCCGTCCCACTTCGGCTCGAAGAGCAGGCCGCCGTGGGTATTGGGGGCGGGCAGCCCGGACACGGACTTGGCGAGCATCGGCTGGACGGGCGGCAACACGGGCAGGTCCACGGGTGCGAGCGTAGGGCGAGCAACTAAGGTGTGGCAGTCCCCTGACGGAGATCTTCTTCAAGATCGGTCGATGTCCGCGCAGGGAACAGCTCCCGCGAGGGACATTCCCCGGTTGGTCTGCCGGCAGGGCCCGCCTGACTTTGAATCAGGACTAGCGACGTAGGTTCGACTCCTACCCGGGGAGCATGAGTCGTGAGCTGACGGTCATCGTGCTGGCCGCGGGTGGAGGCACCCGGATGAAGTCCAAGACGATGAAGGTGCTGCACCCGATCTGCGGACGGAGCATGATCGGCCACGTGCTGACCGCGGTCGCCGGGTCCGGTGCGGACCGGGTGGTGACGGTCGTCGGGCACCAGCGCGAGGTCGTCGGGCCGCATGTGCGCGCGCTGATGCCGGAGGCGGTGCTCGCCGTGCAGGAGGAGCAGGCCGGCACCGGCCACGCCGTCCGCGTCGCCGTCGAGGCGCTGATCGCGGCCGAGGGCAACGTCGAGGGCACCGTGCTGGTGGCCTACGGCGACACCCCGCTGCTCGAGGGGGAGTCGCTGCGCGCCCTCGCCGCGGAGCACGAGGCCGCCCAGCGCGCGGTCAGCATCCTCAGCGCCGTGGTGCCCGCGCCGTTCGGCTACGGCCGGGTGGTGCGCGACGAGGAGGGCGAGGTCGTCGCGATCGTCGAGGAGAAGGACGCGACGCCGCAGCAGCGCGAGATCGCCGAGATCAACTCCGGCATCCTCGCCTTCGACGCCGAGTTCCTGCTCTCGGCGCTGCCGCGGATCTCCAACGACAACGCCAAGGGCGAGTACTACCTCACCGACACGGTGAACATCGCGCGCGAGGACGGCCTGGCGGTCGGGGCGCTGGTGATCGACGACGTCGTGCAGACCGAGGGCGCCAACGACCGGGTGCAGCTGGCCGACCTGGGCCGGGAGATGAACCGCCGGATCCTGACCCGCTGGATGCGCGAGGGCGTCACGGTGATGGACCCCGCCACGACCTGGGTGGACGCCGACGTGGTGCTCGCCCGCGACGTCACGCTGCTGCCGGGTACCCAGCTGCTCGGCGCCACCTCGGTAGCCGAGGACGCCGTGGTCGGGCCGGACACGACGCTGAAGGACTGCGAGGTGGGCGAGGGCGCCAAGGTGGTGCGCACCCACGGCGAGCTCGCCGTCGTCGGCGCCGGGGCCAACGTCGGCCCGTTCTCCTACCTGCGTCCCGGTACGCAGCTGGGCGACGCGGGCAAGATCGGCGCGTTCGTGGAGACCAAGAACGCCGAGATCGGCGCGGGGGCGAAGGTGCCCCACCTGTCCTACATCGGCGACGCGGAGATCGGCGAGGGCACCAACATCGGCGCCGGCACCATCGTCGCGAACTACGACGGGGTCGCCAAGCACCGCACCAAGGTCGGTCGCCACGCCCGCACCGGCTCGAACAACACCTTCGTGGCGCCCGTCGAGATCGGCGACGGCGCGGCGACCGGTGCCGGCACCGTCGTACGACGCGACGTGCCGCCCGGCGCGCTGGCCGTGAGCGCCGGGGAGCAGCGCAGCATCGAGGGCTGGGTCGAGCGGCGTCGCCCGGGCACCGCGCAGGCGGAGGCCGCGCGGGCCGCCCGCGAGGCCGCGGACCCGGGCGACCAGGACAGCCAGCCCTCGCCGGAGTAGGGCGGCCGCGGGTCGCACGAGAGCGGGCTCACACGTGATGTCTCAGACGCGGACCGGATTTTGAGGCAGTTCGCGTGGGGAGGGCACAATCGACGTTATCCCCTCCCGGCGATCCAGGAGTCACTTGTGACCGGAATGAAGAAGACCACCGAGAAGAACCTGATGGTCTTCAGTGGTCGGGCACACCCCGAGCTGGCCGAGGAGGTCGCCGGGATCCTCGGCACCGACCTCGTGCCCACCTCGGCGTACGAGTTCGCGAACTCCGAGATCTACGTCCGCTACGAGGAGTCCGTCCGCGGCTGCGACGCCTTCGTGATCCAGAGCCACAAGGCTCCGATCAACGAGTGGATCATGGAGCACCTGATCATGGTCGACGCGCTCAAGCGCGCCTCGGCCAAGCGGATCACCGTGGTGATGCCGTTCTACGGCTACTCCCGCCAGGACAAGAAGCACCGCGGCCGCGAGCCGATCTCCGCGCGCCTGATCGCTGACCTGTTCAAGACCGCCGGCGCGGACCGGCTGATCTCGGTCGACCTGCACGCCGACCAGATCCAGGGCTACTTCGACGGCCCCGTCGACCACCTGATGGCGCTGCCGCTGCTCACCGAGTACGTCTTGTCCAAGTACGGCAGCGAGCAGCTGTGCGTGGTCTCCCCGGACGCCGGCCGGATCAAGGTCGCCGAGCGCTGGTCGGCCAAGCTGGGCGGCGCGCCGCTGGCCTTCATCCACAAGACGCGTCGCACGGACCGCCCGAACGAGACGGTCGCCAACCGCGTGGTCGGTGAGGTCGCCGGCCGCATGTGCGTGCTGACCGACGACATGATCGACACCGGCGGCACGATCGTGAAGGCCGCCGAGGCCCTGATGAAGGAGGGTGCGGCGGGCGTCATCATCGCCGCCACCCACGCGATCCTCTCCGACCCGGCCGTCGACCGGCTCAAGAACAGCCCCGCCATCGAGGTCGTGGTCACCAACACGCTCCCGATCGCCGACGAGCGACGCTTCGACAAGCTGACAGTGCTCTCGATCGCCCCGCTGGTCGCCCGCGCGATCCGCGAGGTCTTCAACGACGGCTCGGTGACCTCGATGTTCGACGGTCACGCCTGAGCCGACCGGCCCACCCGCACCACCAGGACGCCATCGCCACTCAGGCGGTGGCGTCCTCGTGCGTCGGACGGGCGCGGCCGGACGCCGTGCTCAGGCACGCGGATTGGGCGCTCGGCGGGGCCCGCGCCTAGACTTCTGCAGTTGCCTCGGCGAGGGAGCGCGTCCGGTCCACCGGGCTCGCGGCTCCGTGATCGACAGGGCCGGCTCGTCTCGTGTGCCGCACTGTGATCGGCGGAACATCTCGCACGGCGACCCCCCGGTCCCTTGAATGTCTGCACGCAACAGGAGAGTCGCATGTCCGCCGAGAAGATCACCGCCGAGAAGCGCACCGAGTTCGGCAAGGGCGCCGCCCGCCGGATCCGCCGCGAGCACAAGATCCCCGCCGTCGTCTACGGCCACGGCGCCGACCCGCTGCACGTGATGCTGCCGGGTCACGCCACGATGATGGCGCTCAAGCACCACGGCTACAACGCGCTGCTCGAGCTCACCATCGACGGCGACACCCACCTGGCCCTGACCAAGCAGGTCCAGATCGACCCGATCAAGCGCGTCATCGAGCACGTCGACTTCGTCGCCGTCGTCCGCGGCGAGAAGGTCACCGTCGACGTCCCGATCATCGTCACCGGTGACGCCAAGCCCGGCACCCTGGTCGTGACCGAGGCCTCGAGCATCCAGCTCGAGGCGGAGGCCACCCACGTGCCCGAGCAGATCGAGGTCTCGGTCGAGGGCGCCGTCGCCGGCACCCTGATCACCGCCGCCGACCTGCCGCTGCCCCAGGACGTCTCGCTGCTCGTCGACCCCGCGACGCTGATCGTGAACGTGACCGAGCAGGTCAGCGCCGCCGCCCTCGAGGCCGACCTGGAGCAGGCCGAGGCCGAGGCCGGCATCGAGAAGGACGCCCCCGAGACCGAGGCCGCCGCCGACTCGGAGTGACCTCCGGGCACCACTGAACACGCACTCCTACGAAGGGCCGGGACTCCGTGACCGACGCACCCGTGTGGCTCGTCGTCGGGCTGGGGAATCCCGGCCCGACGTACGCCGGGCACCGCCACAACATCGGCTACCTCGTGGTCGAGGAGCTGGCCTCCCGGATGGGGTCGTCGTTCCGCGCCCACAAGTCGGGTCGCGCCGAGGTCGTCGAAGGACGACTCGGCGCGCCCGGCCGGCCCGGCCCGCGGGTCGTGCTGGCCAAGCCGCGCTCGTACATGAACGAGGTCGGGGGCCCGGTCAAGGCGCTCGCCAGCTTCTACAAGGTCGACCCCGCGCACATCGTCGCGATCCACGACGAGCTCGACATCCCCTTCGACACGATGCGGGTCAAGCTGGGCGGCGGCGACAACGGCCACAACGGCCTGAAGTCGATGCGCTCCTCGCTCGGCACCGGCGACTTCCACCGGGTGCGCGTCGGCATCGGCCGCCCGCCCGGACGCCAGGACGTCGCCGACTTCGTGCTGTCCAACTACTCCGCCGCCGAGCGCAAGCTGCTGCCCTTCGGTGTCGACTCCGCCGCCGACGCCGTCGAGTGCCTCGTGACCGAGGGGCTCGAGCGCACCCAGCAGAAGTTCAACTCCTGACCGCGCCGCCCGTGCGGGCGGTGCTGGTCGACGCGGCGACGCCGGGGTCCGGCTGTCCCGATAGGCTCCGGGGCGTGAGCTTCGACCCCGGAACCCCGCCGCCCGCCGCCGCCACCGACGACCACGTCCTCGCCACCTGGCTGGCCGAGGCCGCCGGGCGCCGCCTCCTCGAGGTGCGCCAGGAGGGCCTGGAGGGCCGGGAGCTGAAGGACGCCGGCGACCGCGCCGCCCACGAGCTCCTGATGAGCCTGCTCGCCGAGCACCGTCCTGGCGACGCCGTGCTCTCGGAGGAGGGCAAGGACGACAAGGAGCGCCTCACCCAGGACCGGGTGTGGATCGTGGACCCGCTCGACGGCACCCGCGAGTTCTCCGAGGTGCCACGCGAGGACTGGGCGGTGCACGTGGCACTGTGGGAGCGCAACGCCGACGGAGGCGACCTGACCGCGGGCGCCGTCGCGCAGCCCGCCCTGGGGGAGACCTTCCACACCGGCGCCCCGCCGGTGGTGCCCCCGTCGACCGCCCCGCGCCCGCGGATCGCGGTCTCGCGCAGCCGCCCGCCGGCCTTCGTGCAGGCGCTGGCCGCGGAGCTGGACGCCGAGCTGGTCCCGATGGGCTCCGCCGGGGTCAAGGTCATCTCGGTGGCCCGCGACCTCACCGACGCCTACGTGCACGCCGGCGGCCAGTACGAGTGGGACTCCGCCGCCCCCGTCGCGGTGGCCCGCGCGGCCGGGCTGTTCACCTCCCGCATCGACGGCACGCCCCTGGAGTACAACCAGGACGACGTCTACCTGCCCGACCTGATCGTGTGCCGGCCCGAGCTGTCCGCGCAGATCCTGGACTTCATCGAGCGCCACGGGGTCACCTCCGCGGGCTGAGTTCGCCCAGGGCGGGCTCGAATCGCCGCGGTCCGCGGGCCCGGCCATACTGGCGCCATGTCCCGTGACCTCCGGCACCCGCGCCCGCGCGCTGGCGTCGTCGGCCGCGCCCGGTGAGGCCCGCGCGCCTCATCGGGTCGCTGGCCACGGCGCTCCTCGCCGTCGCCGGGCTCGGCTGGGCGGGGTCGCAGACGGTGCTGGCCGGCCCCGAGCCGGTCCCCACCATCCAGCAGCCGTACGTCGTGGCGCCCGCGCCCACGACCGCGCAGAGCCCCGTGGTGCCCCCGGACCAGCCGGTCGGCGTACCCCAGCTCGACACCGCGTGGTTGACCCGCACCGCCGAGCAGGCCGGCATCCCGGCCACGGCGCTGCGCGCCTACGCCACCGCCCAGCTCTCCGTGGGCCGCACCTGCGCGTTGGGCTGGACGACCCTGGCCGGGATCGGCTGGGTGGAGTCCCAGCACGGCACGATCGGCGGCCGCACCCTGGGCGAGGACGGGCACTCCTCCGCGCGCATCCTGGGCCCCGCCCTCGACGGCGCGGGGGACTTCGCGGCGATCCCCGCGACGCCGGACAGCTCGCGCTGGCACGGCAACGACCGCTGGGACCACGCGGTCGGCCCGATGCAGTTCATCCCCTCCACGTGGAAGACCTGGGCCGCTGACGGGGACGGCGACGGCGTCGCGGACCCCAACGACCTCGACGACGCGGCGCTGGCGGCGGCGCGCTACCTGTGCCACGACGAGCGTGACCTGACCTCCGGCGACGGCTGGTCGGACGCGGTGTTCTCCTACAACCACTCGCGCCAGTACGTCCTCGACGTGCACGCGGCGGCGACGAGCTACGCCGAGCGCACCGCCTGACCCGGCCGGTCGCGCGACCCGCTCAGGCGTCGACGCGCCAGCCCACCGAGTTGGCCAGGCCGACCGCGGCGAGCTGGGAGGAGACCCCCAGCTTGGAGAGGATCGACTTCACCTGGGTGCGGACGGTCGCCTCGGAGATCACCCCGAGACGGGCGATCTCGCGCACCTGGTGTCCGGCGATCAGGTGACCGAGGACCTGGCGCTCGCGCGGGGTCAGGGAGTTCAGCCTGCCGCGCACGTCCTGCTGGCTCGCGCGCTGGTCGCGCCAGGCCTTCAGCAGGTCCTCGCGCTCCTGGGGGTCCTGCACCTGCAGGCCCTGGCTGAGCCGGCGCACCACCGAGAGCACCTCGTTGAGCGGACGGGTCTTCGACACCACGCGGCGCGCGCCGTTGGCCAGGCACTCGCCCCAGCGGGCCCGGTCGTCGGAGGCGGTGACCACCACGACATTGATGCCCTCCTTGGCCATCGGGGTGATCAGGCGTACGGCGTCCCCCAGCGGGCCGAGGTCGAGGTCGAGGAGCAGGATGCGCGGGCGCAGCCGGGACACCGCGGAGACCGCCGCGGCGGCGGAGGCGATCTCGTTGACGCCGACCCGGCGCACGTCGTACCCGTCGATGGACAGCGCCACCTCGAGGGACTCGGCGAACAGGTGGTGGTCCTCGAGGATGACCACCCGGGTGCGGCGGCGCGGCTGCTGCTGGAGGTTAGGCAACGTCGCTCTCCTCACCGGCTCGCTCGAGACCGATCACGAAGGAGGCCCCGCCCCGGTAGTTGCGGTCCAGGCGCAGGCAGCCGCCGTCGGCGTCGAGCAGGGTCTGGGCGATGTTGAGACCGATCCCGCTGCCGGCGGACTCGGGGCGGCGCGCGCCCCACTCGAAGATGGAGTCGGCCAGGTCGGGCTGGACGCCCGGGCCGTTGTCGCAGACCCGGATGAGCACCCGGTCGCGGGCCAGGGAGGACTGGATCTCCACGGTGCTGCCGGGCGCATGGGCGGCGGCGTTGGTGAGCAGGATGTTGACGGCCTCGCTCAGGTGATCGGGGACCGCGCGGCACCGCAGCCCGCTGGGCTCCCAGTGGATCGTGCGCCCCTGGGTGCGGTGGGCGGTGACGAGCGGGGCGAGGATCTCATCGACGTCGACCACGGAGGCACCCTCCACCAGCGGCTTCTGCAGCAGGCGGGTCAGGCGGGCCGTCTCCTGGGCGACCATGTGGCCCAGGGAGGCCCGGGAGCGCAGCGCGGGACCGGCGCCGCCGGCCGCGGAGGCTCCGGCCGGCGCGCTCTCGTAGCCGTAGTCGCCGGTGAGCAGCTCCACCGCCGAGGCGATGCCGGCGATCGTGCCCTTCACCTCGTGCAGCTGGGCGCGGTCGGCGCGGGCGCGGTTCTCGATGGCCCCCAGCGAACGGCGCAGGTCGGCGATCGCACGCAGGTCGTCGCCGATCGCCGCGCAGAGCAGGGCGAAGGACGCCGAGCCGACGGTCGCGGTGGCGATGAACCCACAGACCAGCTCGATGGCCGGGGCGGCGACCGGCGCGCCCTCCAGGCGGCCGGCGGTCAGGGACATGATGAAGAGCAGCAGCCCGATCTGCAGTCGCAAGGCCGCCCACCGGGGCAGCGGCACCCGGGCCAGGCCGGCGACGATCGGGAGGCTGAGCAGGACCAGCGCGATGGCTCCGACGAGGCGTCCGGCGGTGGAGAGCGGCAGCTCCCACCCGCTTTGGGCGACCGCGACGTGGGCGCCGCTGAGCACCACGCCGACGGCCAGGCCGAAGACGGCCGGGTCGGCGAAGACGGGCACGGTCTCGGAGAAGCCGAGGGTGATCGCGACGATCGAGACGACGACCAGGTCGGAGGCGAGCACCCAGGCTTCCTGACCGGTCCCGCTCCCACCGGTGCGCAGCGCCGCCAGGGCCAGCACGTGCGCCGCGATCACGATCGTGCAGGCGGTCAGCCAGGCGACGGGGCGGCTGTCGGTGATGCGCCAGTGCAGGTAGAGGAAGAGCGCCGAGACGATGAGGGCGGGCGCGAAGACGAGGCTGGACGCGACCGCGAGCCGGTCGAGCGTGCCCCACCGGGTCGTGGCCCCGATGAGGATGAGTGGCACGGCGAGGAGCGCGCACACGACCAAGGCGCCGCCCCACCGCGACGAGCTGATCGCACTGGTACTACCTGATGACACTCCGACCCCCCGCGCCCTTACCTGTGTGCCGTGGGGTCAGGACGACCCCACGGTTCTCCCTCCCGAGAACGAACCTCTGTCTGTTCGCCGGGCCGATGCTTGTGTTCCGCGTCACGGTCAACACCAAGGATCGCCTCCGCTTACCTGTTATTGGTGAAGAACGGACGGAGTGAAACCGCCAGCGGCGCAACATTTACCTTCCGGGGAAGGTCGCGGGGCCGCACACGCGCGAGCCTGCGCCGCCGCGCGAGCGCGCGCGAGGGGCCGAACCAGGGCGCGGCGTCCCCAAATTCAGGGCACTCGGAGCGGCGACGGCACCGCCGTCACCCGCCGCTCCGGACGATGCGGCCATGCCCGTTCCCGACCGGCCGGCCCGGTTGTCCGTGAGTCGTCCCCTCCTCGATCCGGAGGGCGCGCGATGAGCAGCGTCCTGGTCGTCTCCGACCAGATGCTGATGGCGGAGACGATCCGGGCAGCACTGGCCACCCAGGGGTGGGACGCGCGGGTCGCCCGCTGGCCGGAGCGCGAGGGCGGACTCGTCCCGGTCCCGCCCGGCACCTCGCTCGGCGTGCTCGTGAGCGACCTCGAGCCCACCGCCCGCCTGGAGCGCGCGCAGCGGATCCTGGCGGCCTGGCCGGGCCACTGGCTGGTGCTCACCGGGGCGCCCCGTGGGCCCCGGTGGGGGGCCGCGCTCGACGCCGACGCCCTCGGGGTGCTGAGCGCCGACATCGGTCTCGAGGAGCTGGCCGCCGTGCTGCAGCGCGCTCTTGCCGGGGTACGCCCGATGGACCCCGCCGAGATCAACCGGCTGCGCCACGCCTGGCGTGCGGTGCTGGCCGAGCAGCGCGAGCTGGCCGAGCGCATGCGCCGCCTCACCCGTCGTGAGCTCACCATCCTCGGGTTGCTGTACTCCGGCGGCAACGTCGCGGCGATCGCCGCCCAGCTCGGCGTCTCCGAGGCGACCGTCCGCAGCCAGGTGCGGGCCGTGCTGCGCAAGCTCGCGGTGAACTCCCAGCTGGCGGCGGTGGCGGCGTACGCCTCGCTGGTGGAGGAGCGACGGCCCCCTGGCGGCGGTGGCGGCACTACCCAAAATCCGGGAAACGCCCACGCGGTCCAGCGGCCGTGACGACCGCGATGAACCAACCTTCCCCTTGTCCCCGCCCGCATCCCTGGAGGCCACTCGTGAGCTCGTTCGCCGACGCCCAGGCACTCGACCCGGAGCAGTTCTCGGCTGCCGCGGTCGAGGCGGTGGCCGGATCCCTGACCGACGTCACGGCCGAGGCCGGCGCGGGCGCCGGGGTCGCCGGGCGCCGCAGTCACGCGGCGCTCGCCGCGGGCGGTGAGGTCGTGGGTGTCCTCGGGGCGGGCGCGGTGGCCGCGGTGCTCTTCGGCGGGCATCCCTGGGTGGCGCTGGTCATGGTCCTGACCGCGGCGATCGGTGTCGTGGCGGCGGCCAGGGCCTCGGCCCGTCGCGGCTGGCTCGACGCGCCCGGCACCGGGCGCGCGGCGCTCACGGTCCTGCTGTCCGGGGTCCTCACCTCCTGGGGGATGGGCTCGACCGAGGTGGGGCCGGTCCTGGGGCTGGTCGCCGTCACCACGGCGACCTCCGTGCTCCTCCGCGGCCTGGTGCGACTGGGGCGCCCGCCGTTGCGGGTCGTGCTCGCCGGCGACGCCGCCGTCGTCGCCCGCACCGCGCTCGGCTGGCGGATGCGCGGGGATGTGGAGGTCGTCGGCGCGGTGATCGTGCCCGACGAGGACCGCGAGCCCCGCGCGCTGGACACGATCGTGCCGCTCCCGGTCTCCACCGACCCCTGGGCCGCCGCGGCCTGGCGCGCGGACACTGTCGTGCTGCTTCCCGGCGGCGCGGTCGGTCCGCAGACCCTCGAGCGGCTGTGCTGGCGCCTGGAGTCCAGCACGGTGCGCATCGCCGTCGCCTGGGACGGCCTGCTCGACGCCGTAGGTCGCCACCGCGTGCGGACGGGCTGGTCGGGGAACAGCCCCTTCGCGGTCGTCGACCGCAGCCGGGCGCCGCTCGCCGTCCGCGGACTGAAGGCGGCGCTCGACCGGCTGGCCGGTCTCGCACTGCTCGGGCTCGCGGCACCGGTGCTGGCCTTGCTGGCCCTCGTGGTCCGTCTGGACTCCCCGGGCCCGGCGTTCTTCCGTCAGGTCCGGGTGGGCAGGCACGGCCGCCCGTTCACGATGTACAAGCTGCGCACGATGACCACCGACGCCGAGGTGGTGCGCGCCAGCATCGCGCACGCCGACCAGGGCGCCGGGGTGCTGTTCAAGATCCACCATGACCCGCGGGTGACGCGGGCGGGCCGGGTGCTGCGGCGCACCTCCCTCGACGAGCTGCCGCAGCTGCTCAACGTGCTCCGCGGCGAGATGTCGCTGGTCGGTCCGCGCCCGGCGCTGCCCGACGAGGTCGCGGCGTACGACGACCGGACCCGGCGGCGGCTGGCCGTGCGGCCCGGGCTGACCGGCCTGTGGCAGGTCAGCGGCCGCTCCGACCTGGGCTGGGAGGAGTCGGTGGGCCTGGACCTGAGCTACACCGACAACGTGACCCTCGGTCGTGACCTGGGCATCTGCCTGCGCACCGTGCGCGCGGTCACCAGCCGGCGCGGGGCGTACTGATGGCCACCGAGGTCCTGCTGATCACCTCCCAAGGCGGTCATCTGGCCCAGCTGCTGACCATGCGCGGATGGTGGAGCGGACGCGACCGGGCCTGGGTGGCACCCGACACCGCGGACGTCGCTGACCGGTTGGCCGGCGAGCGCGTGATCCACTCCTTCTCGCCCACGACGCGCCACCTGCCCAACCTGGTGCGCAACGCGTTCCTGGCGCTCCGGGTGCTGCGCCGTGAGCGGCCCGCGCTCGTGGTGAGCGCCGGCGCCGGTGTCGCGGTCCCGTTCTTCGTGGCGGCCCGGGCGATGGGGATCCCGACGGTGTTCATCGAGGTGTACGACCGGGTCGACACCCCGACGATGACCGGGCGCCTGTGCGGTCCGTTCACCACCCGCCGCATCGTGCAGTGGGAGGACCAGCTGGCCTTCTATCCCGACGCGCGTCTCGTGGGGCCGCTGCTGTGAGGGCCACCGTCCTGGCCCTCGTCGGAACCGACCACCACCCCTTCCACCGTCTCGTGGACTGGGTCGACGCGGCCGCCGTGCGCCACCCCGACGTGCGCTTCCTCATCCAGCACGGTGTCGCGGACCCGCCGCTGGTCGCGGAGGGACACCGGTTCTTGACCCATGCCCGGCTGAGCGCCGAGTTGGCGACGGCCGCAGCGGTGGTGTGCCACGGCGGCCCGGGCACGATCATGGAAGCCCGCGCGGCCGGCCTGGTGCCGATCTGCATGCCGCGCGACCCCGCGTTGGGTGAGCACGTCGACTCCCACCAGCTCCGCTTCGCCCGGCTGGTCGGCACCGCCGGTGTGGTCCGCACCGTCCACCACGTCGCGGAGCTCCAGAGCGCGATCGACACCGCGCTGCTCACCGGACCCCGCACCCGCACGATCCGCACTCTCGAGGAGAGCGTCGCGACCGCCCGCGCCCACGCCGCTCTCGCCGAGGAGCTCGATCTCCTCCTGGGTGCGTCCCGCCGTGCGGGACGCACCGGTTGGCGGCGCCGCCCGCACACGCTTCGTTGATCCGACCCTTCGAAAGGCCCGCCATGCGCCCCACCGCCGCCCTGTCCTCCGGAGGCGCCCCCGGCCCCCGCCGCACCCGGTCGCGTGCGGGTCGGACGCGCCGCGCCCTCGGGGCCCTCCTCGCCGGCGTCGTGGGCGCCGGGTCCCTGCTCGCGATCGGCGTCGCGGGTGCTCCGCAGGCGGTCGCGGCCGAGCGCGACCAGCGCCTGAGCGGGGTCACCTCGCCGATGTGGCAGACCAACAACAACGTCGAGGCGATCGCGGTGTCCAACGGCGTGGTGTACGCCGGCGGCACCTTCACCCGGGTCCGGCCGCCGGGCGTCGCGCTCGGTGGCGCCGGGGAGGTCACCCGCACCAACCTCGCCGCGTTCGACGCGAGCACGGGTGCGCTGGTCACCGGCTTCAACGTGACCCTCAACGGCCGCGTCGACGACATCGCGATCTCCCCGAACGGCTCGCGGATGTACATCGTGGGGATGTTCACCTCCGTGAACGGCCAGACCCGCAACCGGGTCGCGGCGCTCAACCTGCCCTCAGGCACCCTCGCCACCGGCTTCACCGCCAACGCCAACACCACGGTCATGGCGGTCGCGGCCTCGTCCACCGGCCTCTACGTCGCGGGTGACTTCACCACGATCCGCGGCGCCGCCAAGGCGCGGTTCGCCTCGCTCGATCCCACGACCGGGGCGCTGCGGTCCGGCTTCACCGCGGACCTCGACGCCCGTGGACAGACGATCGAGATCGCGCCCGACGGCAGCCGGGTGCTGGTCGGCGGCGAGTTCGCCACCGTCAACGGCACCACCACGGGCGCGGTCGCCTCGGTCGACCCGGGCACCGGCGCGCTGGCGACCTGGGGGGCCAACACCACCCAGCCGATCAACATCAACTGCAAGGCGCGCGTCACCGACATCATCTCCTCGGGGAGCACGGCGTACGTCACGGCCGAGGGCGACCCGCCGGGCTGCTACGAGGGCACCTACGGCGCGCGGATCAGCGACGGCGAGCTGGTGTGGAACAGCACCTGCCTGGGTGCCTCGATGGGGCTGGCCCTGCTCGACGGGGTGCTCTACAAGGCCTCCCACCAGCACGACTGCGCGTTCAACTACGGCGACGCCCGCGGCGGCTACGTCGGCGGCACCTCCCGCGACGAGTTCATCTGGTGGCGCCTGGTCGGGCAGGACGTCGAGGACGGCTCGTTCGTGCACTGGTCGCCCAACACCAACGCCAGCACCGGCACCAGCCCGGTCGGCCCGCGCGTCCTGGCCACCGACGGCTCGCAGATGTTCGTCGGCGGCGACTTCAGCCGGGTCAACAACGCAGCCCAGCAGGGGCTGGCGCGCTTCGCGTCCGGCAACGCCTCGGCGCCGGACAACCCGGCCGCACCCACGGTGCAGGCCAACGCCGCCGGCGGGCTCACCGTGCAGTGGCCGGCCGTCATCGACAAGGACAGCGGCACGCTGACCTACCAGCTGCTGCGCGGCAACACGGTCGTCGAGGAGCAGACCGCCGAGTCCTACCCCTGGAGCCGGCCCACGATGCGCTTCGACGACACCGGGCTCACCCCCGGCGCGACGTACAGCTACCGGCTGCGGGTCAGCGACGGCACCCGGACCAGCGCCAGCTCGCCCTCGGCGAGTGCGACGGTGCGCACCAGCGCCCCACCGGCGTACGCCGACCTGGTGCGCTCGCTCGGCGCGAACCTCTACTGGCGCACCGGGGACACCGGCGCCACGCTCGCCGACAGCGCGGCCGGTGCCGGCTCGCCGGGGGAGAAGGTCGGCGGCGTCGCCGCGAGCCCCGGCGCGATCGCCGGTGACGGCGCGGTCCGCCTCGACGGCGCCACGGGCCACCTCACCTCCCGCGACCCGCTCACGCTCACCCCGACGTTCACCCAGTCCGCGTGGTTCAACACCACCTCGATCACCGGCGGGTCGCTGCTCGCGGTGACCGACGCCAAGACCGGGGTCGGCACCTTGTCGGACCGCGCGGTGACGATGGACAACAACGGCAACGTGGTGTTCTCCGTGCACCAGCCGCCGCGTGCGGGCAGCCCGGACCCGCTCGGGCCGCGGTTGAACAACGTGCGCCTGCAGGGCCTGAGGTTCAACGACGGGCGCTGGCACCAGGTGGTCGCCACCTGGAGCGGCACCACCGCCTCGCTCTACGTCGACGGCATCCTGCTGGGGACCTACGAGGGGACCGCGGGCGGGCTGACCCAGGGCTACCAGCGGGTCGGCTACACCGACCTCACCAACGAGCAGGCGGTCTTCGGGCGCAACTTCTACAACCAGAAGTGGCCGCTGACCGAGCACTTCAACGGCGCCATCGACGAGGTGGCCACCTTCCCGACCGCGCTCACCGCGGCCCAGGTGCAGGAGCTCTGGGCGGCCGGCGTGGCCGGCGGCAGCGGTGGCGCCCCGGCGAACCGTCCGCCGGTCGCGGCGTTCTCGTTCACCACCGACGGGCTGACCGCGACCCTCGACGCGGGGGCGTCGAGCGACCCCGACGGGACGGTGGACTCCTACCGCTGGGACTTCGGCGACGGCAGCACCGCCAGCGGGGCGACCGCGTCGCGCACCTTCGCCGCCGCGGGCACCTACCCGGTGACGCTGGTGGTCACCGACGACGACGGCGCGTCCACCGAGCTGACCCGCTCGGTCACGGTGAGCGCGCCGCTGCCGCCCGCCACCAGCGTCGTCGTCGAGAAGGGCGCGACCTGGGCCTGGCGCTACGCCGCGGGGGCCCCGGCGACCGGGTGGAACGCCACGACGTTCGACGACTCCGGATGGAGTCGGGGAGCCGGCTCGCTCGGGTTCGGCGCCACCGCCACGCTGGGCACGAACATCGACACGTTCGCCACCACGGCGGAGCGGCCGCTGGCGGCGTACTTCCGGCGCAGCTTCACCGTGACCGACGCGACCCGGGCGGTGCGCCTGGACCTGGAGACCGTCGCCGACGACGGGGTGGTGGTCTACGTCAACGGCACCGAGGTGGCCCGCGCCAACATGCCGACCGGACCGGTCACCTCGAGCACCTACGCCACCTCCGCGCGCAACAGCACGGTGGCCAACGCCGCCCCCGTGCTCGTCACGGTGCCGGCCTCGCTGCTGCGCAGCGGCACCAACGTGATCGCCGCCGAGACGCACCTGAACTTCCGGGGCACCCGGGATGTCGGCTTCGACCTGCGCGCGACGCTCACCACCAACCCCTGAGGGCGAGGAAGCTAGATCCCCCGCCCGCGGTGGTGCAGCGTCTCCATCACCCGGTCGGGGGTGACGGCGCGGGCGGCGACGGCCAGGGCCAGCACCGCGCGCGGCTCGACGGGGTTGCGCCGCATCGAGCGCCTCGCCCAGCCCAGCGCCTGGCGACGGTGCCCCATCGCGGCGTGGGCGAAGGCGATCTGGCCGTGGATGCGGGAGGAGCCGCGCGGCGAGCTCTCGAACTCGGGGTAGCGCGCGAGCAGCCAGGAGAGCCCGGCGGCCATCGTCTCCCAGCGGCGGAAGAAGAACGACTGGGTGCCCCAGCGCACCACCGCGAGCGGCTCGGGGACGTTGAGCACCGGGTGGGCGCGCGCGCAGCGCAGCAGCAGCTCGTAGTCCTCCCCGAATCCGCCGGGGATCTCCTCCTCGACCAGGCCCACCGCCCCGCGCAGGGCGGCGGTGCGGGCCAGGAACGTCGAGGGGTGCAGCTCGGTGTGCCGGTCGGCCAGCAGCGCGGCGAAGCCGATCTCGGTCGCGGGCAGCACCCGGTCGTGGGTGTGCTCGTCGTAGGCGACCCGGATGCCGCAGCAGCACAGCACCGCCTCCGGGCGGGTGGTGAGCGCGGCGACCTGGCGCGTGAGCTTGGCGGGCAGCCACAGGTCGTCGTCGTCGCAGAACGCGACGAGCTCGCCGTGCGCGGCCTCGATGCCGGTGTTGCGTGCCCCCGCCAGGCCGGGACGCCGGGCGTTCGCGATGGCGCGCACGCTCACCCGGCCGTCGTCGGCGTCCAGCAGGGGGTCGGGCTCGGAGCGGTCGGCGACCACGACGATCTCGATCGGGCCGGGGTAGTCCTGGGCGCGCACCGAGGCGATCGCCTCGCGCAGCATCTGGGGACGGTCGCGGGTGGCGATGACGACAGTGACCAACGGCGTGATCGGGGGCAGGCTCATGCGCGCTCCGGTTCGGGTGAGGGGTCGGGCTGGTCGGCGGGTTCGGCGCTACGCAGCCCCAGCGCCGCGGCCACCATCAGCAGCGGCAGCCCGTAGGGCAGGGCGCCGTAGTAGAAGAGCTCGACGCTGCCGACCAGCAGTGCGGTGCTGCACGCGAGCCCGACGGGGTCGCGGCGGCGCAGGGTGCCGAGCAGGGCCAGCGCGAACCAGCCCAGGAAGCACACGGTGGCGACCGGCCCGTGGGAGACCAGCACCATCCAGACCTGGCCCTGGGTCCCGACCGGGACGCCGCTCTCGCCCAGCGTGGCGACCGGGGCGCCGTGGCCGAACAGCGGGGAGTCGGGCACCAGCCGGAGCGCCTGCACGTAGAGCGCGGCGCGGTCGTCGGTGCTGGTGGCGTCGGCGCTGCTGCTGAGCCGGGTGCCCTGGCGCTCCTCGACCGGCAGGGCGTGGAACAGCGCCACGGCCACCAGGCCGAGGGCCGCCAGCCCCGCGACCACCGCCACGTGCCGCGCGAGCAGCGCGCGCAGGCCGAGGTACGCCGCGGCGAGGGCAACGCCGAGGAACATGCCGCGGTTCAAGGTGAGCAGCGCCGGCACCGCGGAGACCGGGAGCAGCGCGAGCAGCGGCCAGAACCGGCGCTCGCCGCGCACCTGCCAGAGGTGGACCAGGACGAAGGGCAGGAGCAGGGAGTACACGTTGCCCCAGTTGTTCGTGTAGAGGAACGGCGCGCTCGGGCGCGGGGCGACCTGGAGGAACGAGTCCGGGTTGAACTGGCTGAGCCGGCGCACGACCATGTGGCTCACCAGCTCGTTGCCGAGCAGCGAGTCGGGCAGCACCCGGGCGAGCGGGGTGCGCAGCTGCGCCGTGGGCAGCAGCAGGCCGAGGAAGCCGCCGATCACCGTGTAGACCCACCACAGCGCCAGGCAGCCGCACACGACCCGCTCGGTGAGGCGGTCGCGGGCGTTGTAGACGTACAGCAGCAGCACCGTGCCGGCGACGTACAGCGCAAGGCGGTAGCTGAAGCCGAGCAGGTCGGCGGCCGTGCTCAGCATGATCGCGGACGCCGCGCACCAGACCAGGAACAGCAGCCACACGCCGAGGCCGCGTGGGGCGCGGACGGCGTGGGCGCGCCCCAGCAGCAGCGCCATCACGAGGGCGGCCGGGACCCAGACCAGGTCGAGCACGCCGCCGGCCCACCACAGGGGCAGGCCGGCGAACAGCACCACGACCGGCCAGGCGGGCAGGTCCGCGGCTGCGCCGCGCACCGGAGCGCTGCTCGCCTCGCGGGGACCGCTGGCCGGCAGCGCACGCGTCGGGGAGGGACTCGACATGCTCGGATCCTGGGGCGCGGCCCGGGCCGGAGGTTCCCGCCCGGCGCCGTATACCCCATCTGGGGGATACCGCTCCGGACCAGACGGGGCGGCCGGGACCGCTCCCTACGGTGGGCGCTCCGCCGGTCCGTGGGGGACGGCCGTCTCGAGCTGGGAGTCTTAGATGCATGCTGGTCAGGCAGTCCCGGACCCGTGGGGGATGGCTCGCTACGGGCGGGTGCTGCGTCGGCGCTGGGTGGTGCTGCTCGTGTGTGCGGTCCTGGGCGCCGGCCTCGGCGGGGCGTACGCCGCGCTGCGACCGAGCACGGCAACCGCTGCCGCGACGGTGAACCTCAACGTCATCTCCCAGGACCCCTTCGACCTCCAGCGCGAGCCGTCCGGCCTGATCGACGCCCAGACGGAGGTGCAGACCGTCCGGTCCTCGGAGGTCGTGGCACGCGCGGCGGAGGGGCTGGAGGACACCACCCCGGCCGAGCTGCGCAGCGGACTGCGGGCGGAGGTCTATCCCGACGCCACCGTCCTGCGGCTCACCTACACCGCCGGCAGCGTCGAGGAGGCGGTCGCCGGCGCGGACCGGATCGCGGAGGAGTTCCTCACCTACCGCGGCAGCCTCGCCCGCCAGCGGGTGGCCAACGCGGTGGCGCAGCTCAGCCGGCGCCGCGACCTGCTGCGCGACGACGTGCTCGCCGCGACCCGCGAGCTCGCCGACGCGCCCCCGGGCAGCCGGCAGGCGAACGCCGCGGCGCAGGAGCGCGACCTCCTCAACGCCGAGATCGAGGAGCTGCTGCTGCGCATCGGCGGGCTCAGCGCGATCGAGACGACCGGCGGCACCGTGATCACGACGGCCGGCGACATCGGGGCCACCACCGGGCGCGCCCCCTCGGTGCTCGTCGGCGGCGGCCTGCTGGCCGGGCTGCTGCTCGGCCTGGTGCTCGCCTTCGCCCGCGACGCCCTCGACGGCCGGGTCCGTGACGAGGAGGACCTGGTCGCGGCCGGTGCCGGGCCGCTGCTCGCGCGGCTGCCGCAGGACCTGCGCCTGCCCGCGCGCGGTGCCGAGCAGGACGCCCTGCTGCGGGTCTGGCAGTTCCTCGAAGCGTCGCTCGGCTCCGCCGCGGTGGTCGCGGGCCAGGAGGAGTCCCGGGTGCTCGCCGTGCTCGACGCGACCGGTCGCGACGACGCCGAGTCCGGCCTGCCGACCCTCGGCGCTGCGCTCACGATGGCGGCGGCGGGTCGCGACGGGGACGCCGAGCTCGTGCTGGTCGGGGTGCCGCAGCACCGGATGCGCGCACTGGGCACCGAGCTCCGCCTGGACCCGGAGACCGCGGTCCCGGACGGCTCCGAGGCGCCGGCACTCGGCTGCGTGACCTACCGCTCGACGCGCCATCCCCGGCTGCGGGTGCGGTGGTTCGAGCCGCGCGGCGGCGAGGCGGGCGTCCTGGCCCGCTTCGGTGACGCGCTGACCGAGCGCGGCGCGCTCGCCGCGCACACGGTCGTCTGCCTCGGACCCGCCGCCGGCACCGCGGGCCACATGCTCGCGGCCCGGGTCGCCGACGCGGTGCTGGTGGTGAGCAGCACCGGGCGCACGCGCCGCCGTGACCTGGCCGCGGGCGTCGCCGATGTCGTGGCCGTCGAGGGCCGGGTGCTGGGCACGCTCGACGTGCACGGTCGCGCACGCCCCGCCCACGAGCACGCGCTGGAGCGCCGCGGTGAGCACCTCGACGCCGAGCAGCCCACTGTCGCCGCCTCGCCCGAGGACACGGCCGACGAGGCGGCGAGGACCCGCACATGAGCGCTGGTGCTCGCCCCGGGAGCGGCCTGAAGGACGGCGCCCCGCGCTGGATCAAGGACGCCGCCAACCGCACCACCCGTGCGTACGGCGTCGCGACCTCGCCGTGGCGACCCGCCCCGGACTTCCTGGTGATCGGCACCAAGCGCGGCGGCACCACCTCGATGTTCGACTACCTGCTCCAGCACCCCGGCCTGCTCGGGCTCTACCCGCAGGTGCGGGGCAAGAAGAGCACCGACTACTTCTTCCGCGAGACCCACCGCGGTGAGCGCTGGTACCGCTCGCACTTCCACGCCCGGCCCTACCGAGCGGTGCTCGGCGCGCGGCTGGGGCACGCCCCGCTCGGCGGTGAGGCCTCGCCGTACTACGTGTGGGACCCACGGATCGCCGCGGCCGTGCGCCGCGTGGCCCCGGGGGTGCGCAGCATCATGCTGGTGCGCGACCCGGTCAAGCGGGCCTGGTCGCACTACCAGGAGCGCGTCGAGAACGGCGTCGAGCCGCTCGGCTTCGCCGACGCCCTCGCTGCCGAGGAGGACCGGACGGCCGGCGAGCTCGAGCGGATGGCGGCGGACCCGACCTACTACGCCACCGCGCACGACTGGTACTCCTACCGCGCCCGCGGGATCTATCTGCCGCAGATCCGCAACTGGCTGGCGTCCTTCCCGCCCGAGCAGCTGCTGGTGCTGCGCAGCGAGGACCTGTACGCCGACCCGCAGGCGGTCCTCGACCGCACCTGCGCCTTCCTCGGGCTGCCCCCGGCCCGGCTGAGCCGCACCTCCGGGCTCAACGCGAGCCGCCGCAGCGACCCCGTGCCGGCCCGTGAGCGGGACCGGTTGGCGCAGTTCTTCGCCCCGCACAACGCCGAGCTGGAGCAGTTCCTCGGCCGCCCGCTGGGGTGGACGTGAGCACCCGGCGCCACCTCTCGCGCGTGCCCCGCCTGGCCCGGACGCTGGTGCCCACCCTGGCCCTGCTGCTCCTCGCACCCGTCGTGCCGGGCGGAGTGGTCGGCGCACCGGCGCACGCGGCCACCACCGCCGCCGCGGCCGCCCCGACGGCGAGCGTGGCCCGGGCCGCGGTGCCCCGCTCGGGGAGCCCGGGGAAGGTCCGGCGCAGCTGGCAGGTCGACGGCCGGGTGATGGCCGTGCGGATCAAGGGCGACCTGGTCATCGTGGGTGGGGAGTTCCGGCACGCGATCGCCCCGAACGGGCGACGGGTGGCGGCTCGCAACCTCGCGGTCTTCCGGCTGGGCACCGGCCGCTTCGTCGCCGGTGCGGTGCCGGGCACGGACGGCGTCGTGCGGGCACTGGAGACCCGAGGCCGCTGGCTGTGGGTGGGCGGTTACTTCGAGCGGGTCGGTGGCCTCACGCGCACCGGCCTGGCCAAGATCGACCTGGACACCGGCGCGGTGGCGCCCGGGTTCGACGCGGGCCTCGACCACGGCGTGCAGGCACTGGCGCTCGGCGGTGGTGGGCTGCTCGTGGGCGGCCGGATGACCCGCGTCGGCGGGGTCGCCCAGAGCTGGCTGACCCGCCTCGCGCCGTCGACCGGTCGCCTCGACGAGGCGTTCCGCCCGCAGCTCGACGGGCCGGTCTTCGCCCTCGGCGTGGACCGCGTGAGCAGCCGGGTGTGGACCGGTGGCGCCTTCGAGCACGCGGAGGGCGCGGCGCACGACAGCGTCGTGGCGCTCGACCTCACCACCGGTCGCGTCCGCGGACGCCAGCTGGCGCGCTCGGGTGGTGAGGTGCTCTCGCTGCAGGTGACCTCGCGCGGCAAGCGGATCCTGCTCGCGGACAGCTTCAACGTGCTGTGCTCCTGGTCGGTGCGGACCGGCGCCCGGCAGTGGCGCGTGGCGGCCGGCGGCAACGTCCAGGCGGTGCGGGTGCGCGGCAGGCTCGCCTACTTCGGGGTGCACGGCGGCTTCGGCGGCAAGCGCCGCGCCAAGCTGCTGGTGGCCGACGTCGGCACCGGCCGGGTGCGCTCGTGGCGCCCGGGGATCCCGGACTTCTGGGGGATCTACGCCATCGACGCCAGCCGCCGCGGCCTGGTCGCGGGCGGCCGGATCACCCGGGTGGCCGGCGTACCGGCCGGCGGCTGGGTGCGCTTCCTGCCCTGAGCCGTCGCGACCGGATCAGCGCCGTTCCTCACAGGTAGCCGAGGTACGGCGCCGCGACCCGGCCGTTGAACTGGTCGGTGGCGTGGGGCAGCGGCTTGCCGTCGAGGCCGACCTTGCCCCCGACGGTCAGCGGTGTGCGGTCCTCGAAGCGGACGTCGCCGACGAAGCCGCTGATGTGGCTGGCGAAGGAGCGAGGGGTGTCGTCGGCGGGCAGCTCGGTGACATAGACGGCCAGCTCCCCGGGGGTGAGCTCGCAGCGCAGGTGGTACCAGCGCCCGGCGACCACCCGTTCGCTCGCGTGCACCACGAGGGTGTCCTCGGATCCGGTCACGGTGCACCCGGGGCGGCGCTGGTCGAGCTCGGCCTTGAAGAACCCGGGGTCGTTGGAGAGCCCACGCTGGACCAGGTTGTCGCCGTTGTCGACGGCGCTCGTGCCGGTGTCGCTGTCCACCCGGAAGTCGGCCCCCCAGGCGAAGGGGCGGGTCCCCGGCTCGAGGAGGTCACGCGGACCCGCCGGCGTCACCGCGAGCACCGCCCGCGGATACGGGCCCGGGTCGGGGGAGAACGCCGGCAGACGCATCGCGGGGCCCGCCCCGGGGCTGGCGCCGCGCGGAGTGACCCGGCCGCCGTCCACGGAGAGGGTCTTCACCGCCACGTCCGCCGACCCGTGCTGGCGGACCCGGCCGTCGGGGTCGATGCGCAGCACGACCACGGCGTCGGCCGGTGCGGCGGCGCCGCTGGCGCCCCGGGCGGCGTCGGCATCACCGGCCGGGTCGGGGACGACCGTGGGGGAGCCGCAGGCCGGCAGCGCCAGCACCCCCGCGAGGGCCGCGACCCCGAGGCCGCCGCCGCGGGCGGCCGTCATGCGGTCTCCCGGTCCCCGGCGTCGACGAAGGAGCCCGTCAACAGACGGCGCGCGCCGAGGAGGAGCGCGGCCAGCTCGTCGGGGCGCACCCAGTCGTCCTCCCAGCGCTCGGCCGCCGGCTCGTCCGGGCGGGTGCCCGTCGTGGGATCCAGCCTCGGACCCAGCGTCGGACCCAGCGCCAGGCCCAGCGCACGCTCGGCGATCGTCGCGGCCCACAGCGCCGCGACGCCGGCCTCACAGGCGCGGGGCAGCGCCGCCGCACGCAGCAGGGGCCCGGCGTCCGCGAGCACCGCGGCCGGGGTGGTGGCGTCGAGGCGCTCGCCGCGCTCGCGGCGTACCGCTGAGCACCAGTGCAGCGCATCGAGGCCGGCGACCGCGTCGGGTTCGCTGGACTCCCAGTCCCAGCACCACAGGGTCCCGGCGCCGTCGCGCGCGACGTTCCACGGCGTCAGGTCGCCGTGCCACCGGGCGGTGACCGGGACCTCGGTGCGCAGCGTGGTGAGGGCGTCCAGCAGGTCACCGGCGAGGGCGAGCAGCGGCCGGGTGGTCGCGGTGGGGACCAGCGCGTCGAGGCGGCCGCGCAGGGCGCGGAACTGCCCGGTCGCGGCGATCGGGGCGAGCCGGTCACGCGGGCACAGGACGGCGAGCTCCTCCGCTGTGGGAGCCGGCACCGTGCCCCGGACCGCACGGACGTCCAGCGGCAGCGGCGCGGTCACGACGTAGGGGTGCTCGCCCAGCACCCCGTCCAGCACCCCGTCCAGCGGCCCCGAGGCGAGCAGGTGCGGCACCCGCACCCGTCCCTCGCGCGGCGCGTGCGCCAGCGCCGCGCGCTCCGCGCGGATGCCCGCGGAGCTGGCGGCGTCCCAGCCCAGCTTGGCGAAGCCGCGGGGGTGACCGGCGGGGTCGACGAGCTGGAGCGTCGCCTTGCGGTTGGCGCCGGTACGCACCCCGATCGAGGCCATCAGCGGCCCGGTGCCGAGGATCCGCTCGAGCGCCGCCAGCGGGAGCTCCTGATCGGCCCGCCCGGCCGGCTCGTCGGGGACCTGCACCGACAGACGCGGGAACGGCATCGCCATCCGGGTCGTGACAGCGGCGCCGAGCACCGAGCGTTGCAGGGCGGTCGCGCCCGAGCGCAGCCCGCGGTAGTTCAGCAGCGCCCCGCGCAGCGCGGCGTTGGGCGCGCCGGGGAGCAGCATCGTCGCGCGCGAGATCGAGGGCAGCACCAGGTAGCGCTCCACCTCGCGCCACCCCGGCTCGGGGGCGCGCCGCGACAGACGCAGCCGGCCGGCGCGCAGGGTCGAGCCCCAGAGCTGCTCGGCGAGGTAGGCGAGGGGGCCGTCGAGGTCGGGCGGGAACCCGGGAACCTTGGGCGGGGGAGCGGTGTCGGTGGAGGCGGCAGGGGCAGGGGGCCGGATCACGGGCGGGGTCTCCCAGGAGGCGAGGGCGTGCGTGGGACCCCAGGCTCGGCGCAGCCGCACCCGCGGCACGTCGCACGCGGGTCGACGTACCCAATTAGGGGGAGCAGGTGCCGGCGTGCGCGAACCGTCTCGGGGCCGCGGCCCACAGTGGGCCGGCGACCCGCCGGGGAGGTCGCCGGAGAGGCAGGCCATGAGTACGACACCGGTCGGGGCCGCGGCGCCGTCGGGGCTGGCGGGGGAGCTGCGCTCCACGGCCCGTGGCGGCGCGCTGAGTCTGGCGGGCTCACTGTTCGGCACGGCGATGGGCTTCGTGCTGGTGCTGGTGCTGGCCCGCCAGCTCGGGCCGTCCGGGTCCGGCCTGGTCCTCCAGGCGATGGGCGTGTTCATGATCTGCCTGAGCCTCGCGCGCCTCGGCACCGACACCACCGCGGTCTGGCTGGTGCCCCGGCTGCGTCACGAGCAGCCGGACCAGGTGCGGGCCGCATGCGTGCTGCTCCTGGGACTCGCCGGGAGCACCGGCCTGGTGCTGTGGATCGGCTGGCTGCTGGTGCGCCCAGCCCTGAGCGGGCACGGGATCGACGTCGTCGACTCCGGCGCCCTGGGCGCCGTGCTGGGCGGGGTCCCGCTGGCCGCGGTGATGCTCGCCGCGCTGGCCGCCACGCGGGCCTTCGGCGGCGTCGTGCCCTACACGCTCGTGGGCAACGTCGGGGTCCCGCTCGCGCGCCCCGTGGCGGTGCTCGCCGGCACCCTCGCCGGCGGCGCGGTCGTCACCGCCGGGGTGGCCTGGACGGCCCCGCTCGTGCCCGGCGTGATCGCGGCGGTATGGGTGCTGCACCGCCAGGTCACCCGCTTCGAGCGCCAGCACGGCCTGCCCGTCGTCCGGGTGGCCGACCGGGCCCTGCGGCGCCGCGCGGTCGGGTTCGCGCTGCCCCGCACCCTGTCGGCCGCCCTGGAGGAGTCCCTCGTCTGGCTCGACGTGGTGCTCGTCGGGCTGATCGCCGGCCCCGCCGCCGCCGGGGTGTACGGCGCCGCGACGCGGTTCGTGAGCGCCGGGTCGGCGCTGCTGCAGGCGATGCGGATCGTGGTCGCACCCCGCTTCAGTGCGATGCTCGCCCGCGGCCGACGCCAGGACGTGCAGGATCTCTACGACGTCACCGGCACCTGGATCGTGCTGGCCGGCGCGCCGGTCTACGTGCTCCTCGCCGCGCACGCCGGCACCGTGCTCGACCTGTTGGGGCCCGGGTTCGACCGGGGCACCAGCGCCGTCGTGGCCCTGTGCGTCGGCGGGGTGGGCATGCTGGTGGGCGGCAACGTGCAGTCGCTGCTGCTGATGTCGGGCCACAGCGGGTGGGCCGCGGCCAACAAGGGGGTCGTGCTGGCCGTGAACGTCGCGGCCAACCTGGCGCTGATCGCGCCCCTCGGGATCACCGGCGCGGCGATCAGCTGGGCGGCGTGCGCGTGGTTGGACACCGTGCTCGCGGTGCTCCAGGTGCGCCGCTTCACCGGGGTCCGCCTCGCGGTGCGGTCACTGGCCCGCTGCCTGCTGGCCGTGCTCGGCTGCGCCGCCGCGGTGTCCTGGCTGGTGCGTGCCCAGGTCGGCGAGGGGGTGGGCGCCCTGCTCCTGTCGGTCGTCCTCACCGCCCTCGCCGTGGGCGGGTACGCCGCCGCGGACCGGCGCCGCCTGCACACCGCCGAGCTCGCCGCGCTGCTGCCGCGCCGCTCGTCCTACTCGGGCACCCACGTGCGCAGGTAGTCCACCGCCATCGAGGCCTGCGACCAGTCGGTGCTGGCATCGGGAAGCCCGCCCCAGCTGCCCCCGACCTGCAGGTTGATGCGCAGGTTCCAGCGCTTGCCGGCCTCGTAGAACCGGTCGAACCAGCGCGGGTCGCCGCTGCGCCAGGTCGCCGTCGTGACCCCGTCGACCGACATGACGATCTGGCCCGGGGTCTTCTCCACGACGTAGGTGTGCCACCCGGTGCCGGCCGGGTCGCCGAGCCGGGCGTAGGGGAAGGTGAGCGCGGACTGGCGGTGCAGGAGGCCGTAGCCGGTGTGGATGGTCTGGTGGACCAGGGGGCGCGCGGACTCGCGGCCGTAGGTCTCGATCAGGTCGATCTCGCCGGCGGACCCGTCGGTGGGCCGGAACCACAGCGGCGCGGCCCACAGCCCCTGCTCCATCGGCACCCGGGCGCGGACCTCCGCGCGGAAGGTGTCGGGCAGGGAGTATCTGCGGTTCGTGTCGACGTAGCCCGAGGTGTACTGACGTCCGCCGGCGCTCTCCGGTCGGGCCTCGATGACCAGGGCGCCGTCGCGCACGCTGGTGTTGTCGGCGATCAGGTAGCTGTGCTCGTTGCTGTTGTAGGTGCGGTCGCGCACGTTCCATCGCGCCGGGTCCAGCTCGTCGAAGTTCTCGTCGAGGTCCAGGGCCCACCCCTCGACCTCGGCGGGGCTGCGGTCGGCGGTGGCACGGGTGCCCTCCGCGCGCAGCGCGGCCGGCACCGGGACGCGGTAGACCGGGCTGTGGACGCCCTCGCTGCCGACGACGATCGCGCGGCGTCCGCGTCGTACTGCCACCGACTCGCCCTGTCGGCGCGCGGGGAGGGCGATGGGGGTGGCCGTCCCGCCGACCTTGCGGTAGCCGTAGGCCTCGTCCTCGGTGCCGAGCACCAGGAACCCGCCGTCCGGGGAGAAGGAGCCGGCCGTCACGCCGGCCGGGGCGTCGGCGACCCGGGTGAGCCGGTTGACCCGGTCGGCGCGCAGCCGGCGTGGGGCCCGGTAGACGCCGGCGCCATCGTCGGACTTGGTGACGAGCAGGACCCGCCCGCTGCGGGGTCGCACCAGCAGGGTCTCGGCGTCGTGCGGTCCGTCGGGGTAGGCGAGGCGGAACCGGGTCGCCCGCACCCGGGTCGAGGTCAGCGTCCGCGGCTCGCGGATCCGGTAGACGCTGATCTGCTCGCGGGCGGCGTCGTTGTCGCCGATGTCGCCGACCCACACGGTGTGGTCCGGCCCGGCCGCGATGTCCTCCCAGTCCTGGGCCTCGGCACCGGCCAGACGCAGGACCGCGCGCGTGGCGCCGCGCGGCCCGATCGCGAAGAGCCGGGGGCGATCACCGCTGTCGTTGTGGGTCCACAGCAGCGAGCGGGGGTAGGTGCTGCGGGCCAGGCCGCTGGACTCCTCGATGCGGGGGTCGCGCAGGCGCCGCTCGAGCGACGCCGCGTCGTTCGTGGGCGCGGACGACGCGGAGGTCGAGGCGGCCGCGGTGCCGGGGGTGGTGCCGCTCGCGAGCGCGGCGCCCAGTGGGACCGCGAGGGCGCCGGCGGTGAGGAGCGGAAGCAGCCGACGGCGGCTCCGGGTCGCCACCGGGTGGGCGGGGAGGGTGGTGCGCTGGTCCATGGAGTCGTGCTCCTCTGCCCGGCAGCCCTCGACCCGACCGCACGGTGTCGGTGGCCCCGCCGGCGTACCGGTCGGGGTGTCGAGGTGGTGCCGCGGTGTCGGGCGTGGCGGGTGGGCAGGTCGCAGGCCGCCCCGGGCGGCGGCCTCCATGGACGCTAGTGGGGGTTCTCGGGCTGTCCGGGCCGCTGAGGGGTCATCTTTTTCTGGGTATGCGCGGGCCCGTCGAGCCCGCGCGGAGCCCCGTGCCCCGCTGCTCAGCGAGCCGCCTCGCGCAGCCCGTCCCCGTCCTCGACCCGGGCCGGCTCGTAGACGAGCGCGTTGTTCTGCACCTTGCACCGCGCGCCGAGCACGACGCGCTGCTGCCGCGCCGGACGTCCTACTGCGGCACCCACGTGCGCAGGTAGTCCACCGCCATCGTGGCCCGGGACCAGTCGGTGCTGGCGTCGGGCTTTCCGCCATAGCTGCCGCCGATCTGCAGGTTGATGCGCAGGTTCCAGCGCTTGCCGGCCTCGTAGTACTTGTCGAACCAGTCGGGATCGCCGCTTCGCCAGGTGGCCGTGGTGACCCCGTCGACCGTCATGACGATCCGTCCGGGGGTCTTCGCCACGACGTAGGTGTGCCATCCCGTGCCCGCCGAGTCGCCGAGCCGGGCGAAGGGGTAGGTCAGCGCGGACTGGCGGTGCTGGGCGCCGTAGTCGGTGTGGATGGTCTGGTGGACCAGAGGCCGCGCGGCCTCGCGGCCGTAGGTCTCGACCAGGTCGATCTCGCCGCCGGACCCGTCGGTCGGGCGGAACCACAGCGGGGCCGCCCAGAGGCCCTGCTCCATCGGCACCCGGGCCCGGATCTCGGCGCGGAAGCGGTTGGGCACGGAGTAGTGACGGTTGGTGTCGACGTAGCCGGAGGTGTACTGACGCCCGCCGGCGCTCTCTCGTCGGCCCTCGATGACCAGGACGCCGTTGCGCACGCGGGTGTTGGCGGCGAGCAGGTAGCTGTCCTCGTTGCTGTTGTAGGTGCGGTCGCGGACGTTCCACCGGTCCGGGTCGAGGGTGTTGAACTCTTCGTTGATGTCCAGGGCCCAGCCCTTGACCTGCGACGGGCCAGGGTCGGGGGAGGGGGACCGGGGGTCGTCGCGCAGGGATCGCGGCAGCGGCACCCGGTAGATCGGGCTGCGTCGGCCCTCACTGCCGACGAGGAGGGCGCGGCGGCCGCGTCGGACCTCCAACGACTCGCCCTTCGGGCGGGCCGGGAGGGCGATGCGGGTGCCTGTCCCGCCGACCTTGCGGTAGCCGAACGCGTCGTCCTCGGTGCCGAGCACCAAGAAGTCGCCCTCGGGTGCGAAGGCGCCGGCGGTCACATCGGCAGGAGCGCGGGCGACGCGGGTGAGCCGGTTGACCCGGTCGGCGCGCAGCCGCCGCGGCGCGCGGTAGATGCGGCCGGCGCCCGTGGACCTCGTGACGATCAGGATCCGCCCGCTGCGGGGCCGCACCAACAAGGTGTCGGCGTCGTGCGGGCCGTCGGGGTAGGCGAGACGGAACCGGGTGGCACGCACCCGTGCCGAGGCGACCCGGCGCGGCTCGCGCACGCGGTAGACGCTGATCTTGTTGCGCACGGCGCGGTTGTCCCCGATGTCGCCGGCCCACAGGGTGTGGTTCGGGCCGGTGGCGACGTCCTCCCAGTCCATCGCGGAGGCGTTGGACACGCGCAGCACCGCACGGGTGCGGCCCTGGGCGCCGACCCCGAAGAGACGCGGCCGGTCGCCACGGTCGTTGTGGGTCCACAGCAGCGGGCGGGTGAAGGTGCTGCGCGCCAGCCCGCTGGACTCCTTGATGCGCGGGTCGTTGAGGCGGCGCACGACCGATGCGGGGGCCGACGACCCCGATGCGACAGATGACGCCGGTGACCCGGGTGATGCTGGGGAGGCCGGTGCCGCGAGAGTCGCTCCGGGGCCAGGGGTGCTGGCGAGCGCCGCGGCCAGCGGGAACGCCAGCGCGCTGGCGGCGAGGCGGGCCACGAGGCGGCGCGGGCTGCGGCGTCGGGTCGTGGGCCGGGGCGGAGGGTCGGGCTGATGCATGGGCTGACGCATGGGCTGATGCATGGGGGGTGCGCTCCCTCGGCGGCCGACGCCGACTCCGACAGCTCGGTGTCGGTGGTTCCGCCGGACCTGCCGGACGGGTGGCGCCGTCGTGCCGCGGTGTCGGGAATGGAGGATGGCATGGCGATCGACCGCCCCGGGCGACGGCCCTCCGGTGGACGCTACTGCTGTTCTGCCGCCTTCCGGGCCGCTGGCGGGTCATCTTTTTGGGGTATGCGAGGGCCCGTGGGGCCCGCCCGCCGCCGTGCCTCGCTGCTCAGCGAGCCGCCTCACGCAGCCCGTCCCCGGCCTCGACGTACTCCTCGCCGGTGCGCGGGCAGCGCCAGGTGCCGGGCCCGGCGTCCTCGAGCGGTACGCCGGCGCGCCCCACCCAGCCGATCCGGCGGGCCGGCACCCCGGCCACCAGCGCGAAGTCGGGGACGTCGCGGGTGACCACTGCGCCCGCCGCGACCATCGACCACCGCCCCAGGGTCACCGGCGCGATGCAGACGGCGCGCGCCCCGACGCTGGCACCGGTGCGGGCGACGACGCCCACGACGTCCCAGTCGTCGGCGGTCTTGAGCCTGCCCTCCGGTGTCACGGCACGCGGCAGGAGGTCGTTGGTGAAGACCACGGCGGGTCCGATGAACACCCCGTCCTCGACCCGGGCCGGCTCGTAGACGAGCGCGTTGTTCTGCACCTTGCACCGCGCGCCGAGCACGACGCCGGGGCCGAGGTAGACCGCGCGCCCGATCGTGCACTCCGCGCCCAGTTCGGCGTGCTCGCGGATCTGGGCGAGGTGCCAGACCCGGCACCCGGGCCCGAGCTTCGCGCGGGGGTCGACGTCGGCGGAGGCGACGACGACGGCAGCCGTGTCGGCGGCGCTGGCGGTGTTGGTCATGGCGCTCCTCGCTCCCTGAACCCGCGTGGTGGTCCCGCGTGCCGGTCCCGCGCTGGTGGGGGCGAGCCTGCGACCGGCCATGACCGGGCGGCGGCCGTCCGGGAACGGCATACCCAGAACTGGGCAGGGTGCGGGGCCGGGGCGCGGGGACCACGCGCGACGGGGTCCCTCATATGAGGGAAAGCACGGCGTCGGGAGCGTGGCCACGAGCGCCGGTGCGGTGGTCTGTCGCCGCCCGGCACACCGATGCGCCGGGGCGGACTCGGGGACGCCGTCCGTGGATTCCAGCTCCTGACCGAGGTGATGTGTGAGGTGAGCGATGTCGCGAGCCGTCCTGTCGTGCGACCCGAGCAACGCCGGATAGAACGCCCTGGCCCACGGCCACGGGAGGAGCCCGACGGGGCCCCGACCCGGCTGGTGGTGGCCTCCGACCTGCCGCTCGTGGCGGAGGCGATCCGTGCGGCCCTCGGCGGGCGTGGGTTCGTCGCCATGGCGCTGCACCTGCGGCAGGGGGGAGCCTTCGCCGCCCAGGAGCGGGCCGTGCGCCGCTTCGGCCCGGACCTGCTGCTGGTCGCCAGCGAGCTGCGGCGTCCGCGGCGCCTGCACGACGTGCAGGTGCTGCTGCGCGAGCTGGGGCTGCCCAGCGTCGTGCTCACCGAGCACGAGCCGGGACCGGTGTGGGGCGCGCTGCTGGAGAGCGGTGCGGCCGCGGTGCTGCCCACCTCCGCGGTGCTCGACGAGGTCGCGACCACCCTGCACTGCGTCCTCGTCGGGGAGAGGGTGATCCCGGCGTCGACCCGTGAGCAGCTGCTCCGGGCCTGGCACGCCACGGAGCGGGAGGGCGCGGAGCTGAGCAGGAGGATCGCCGCGCTCACGCCGCGGGAGCTGCAGACCCTGCAGCTGCTGCACGCCGGGCGCACGGTGCTGGAGATCGCGCAGCTGTGCCGGGTGGCCGACGGCACGGTGCGCAGCCACGTGCGCGCGATCCTGCGCAAGCTGGCGGTGAACTCCCAGCTTGCCGCGGTCGCGACCTACGGGCAGTTCGTCGGGCGCGACCGGCCGCGCTGAGCGGGGCGTGCGCGAGCGGCGCGGCGTGCCTGATTTGAGGGAGTACGCCGCGCCGCGGCACACGTGTCCGGGGATCGGGGCGACAGTGGCCCCAGCGGCCGGGCCGGCTCGGTGGCCCCGGGGCCCGCCACCATCCCCGTGCCGCCCGGCACCCGAGCAGGACAGGCACGACGTGACACGCAGCGACCGACACCAGCAGGCCGGCCCCGCGGCCCGGCACCGCTGGGACCGGCGCCTCGCCGCAGTCCTCCTCGCGCTCGGCGTGACCGCGACCGGGTCGCTGCTGGACCCGGCGGCAGGCGTCGCGGCGCCCGCGCCGGCAGCGGCGCTGGACCCTGCGGCGCTGGTCCCGGCGGCGCTGGCGACCAGTGCGGCGAGCGACCCGTGCGGACCGGCGGGCAACGAGATCACCTGCGAGAACAGCCGTCCCGGCACGTCCCCGGAGGTCTGGGACGACACCTGGGGCGGCGGCAGCTCCGACATCCAGGGGTTCGCCACCGAGATCAGCGTGGACGTCGGCGAGCGGGTGGACTTCAAGATCGACACCGCCGCGTCCGCCTACGGCATCACGATCTACCGCACCGGCTACTACGACGGCGACGGCGCCCGCCGGATCGCCGCGGTCACCCCCTCCGCGGCCCTGCCGCAGCACCAGCCGGAGTGCATCAGCGAGGCGGCCACGGAGCTCTACGACTGCGGCAACTGGGCGGTCTCGGCCTCCTGGCAGGTCCCGGAGACCGCGGTGTCGGGGGTCTACCTCGCCCACCTGGAGATCCCGGGCACGGGGGAGTCCAGCCACATCACGTTCGTGGTGCGCGACGAGGCCAGCGACGCCGACGTCGTCTTCCAGACCTCCGACCCGACCTGGGTGGCCTACAACGACTACGGCGGGTCGAACTTCTACTGGGGCGGCGCCCGGGGCCGGGCGCTCAAGCTCAGCTACAACCGGCCGATGCTGACCCGCAACGGCCCCGGCGGGCGGGACTTCTACTTCGCCAACGAGTACCCCCTGGTCCGCTTCCTCGAGCGCAACGGCTACGACGTCAGCTATCTGGCCGGGGTCGACACCGACCGGCGCGGGCACCTGTTGGCCAACCACGACGTGTTCCTCTCGGTCGGCCACGACGAGTACTGGAGCGGCGCCCAGCGGGCCAACGTCGAGGCTGCCCGCGACGCCGGCATGCACCTGCAGTTCCTCAGCGGCAACGAGGTCTACTGGCGCACCCGCTACGAGCTGTCCGCGGACGCCGCGCACACGCCGTACCGCACGCTGGTGGCCTACAAGGAGACCTGGGACCGGGGCAAGATCGACCCGACGCCGGAGTGGACCGGCACCTGGCGCGACCCCCGCTACGCCCCGTCCGCTCAAGGCGGTGGCCGCCCGGAGAACGAGCTGATCGGCACGCTCTACCAGGTCAACCACGTCGACCTCGCGATCACCGTGCCGGCCCGCCAGGGGCGGATGCGGCTGTGGCGCCACACCTCGCTCGCCACGTTGCCGGCCGGCGGGCAGGCGACCCTGGCGCCGCACACGGTGGGCTATGAGGCCAACGAGGACATCGACAACGGGTTCCGGCCTCCGGGGCTGGTGCGGCTCTCGACCACCACCGGTCCGACGCCGGAGTACCTCACGGACTTCGGCAACACCGTCGTGCCCGGCACGACCACCCACCACACCACGCTCTACCGCGCCCCGAGCGGTGCCCTGGTCTTCAGCGCCGGCAGCGTGCAGTGGACCTGGGGCCTCGACGAGCAGCACGACAGCCCGTTCGAGCCGGAGCCCGCGGACCCGCGGATGCAGCAGGCGCAGGTCAACCTGCTCGCCGACATGGGCGCCCAGCCGCGCACGCTGGAGCCGCACCTCACCGCGTCCACCGCGTCCACCGACCAGGTCGGCCCGACGGTCACCGTCACCTCGCCGGAGGCGGGGGCGAACCGGGCGAACGGCGCCCGCCTCACCGTCGCGGGCACCGCCACCGACAGCGGCGGCGGCCAGGTCGCCGGCGTGGAGGTCAGCACCGACGACGGCGACACCTGGCACCCGGCCACGGGCACCGACACCTGGACCTACGCCTACACCCAGCGCGGCGTCGCGGCCGAGACGATCCGGGTGCGTGCCACCGACGACAGCGCCCACATCGGCCCGGTGGTGTCCCGTCCGGTCACGGTGACCTGCCCCTGCACCGTCCACGGCGCCGACGAGCCGGCGGTCGCGGCCTCCGACGACCCGGTCGCGCGGGAGCTGGGTCTGCGGTTCCGCGCCGACGTCGACGGCTTCCTCACCGGCGTCCGGTTCTTCCAGGGCGCGGGCAACACCGGCACCCACGTCGGGTCGATCTGGTCGGCCGCCGGGGAACGGCTGGCCTCCGCGACGTTCGGCTCGTCCAGCGCCACCGGGTGGCAGCGCGTCGACTTCGCGACCCCGGTGCCGGTGCTGGCGGGCGAGGCCTACACCGCCTCCTACACCGCGCCGAGCGGGCACTACGCGATCGAGCCGGAGGCGTTCAGCGCCCGGAGCTGGCGCCGCGGGCCGTTCACCGTCCTGGGCGGGTACGGCGCCGCGCCGGCGGGCGTCTTCGCCGCGCCCGGAGTCCTGCCGACCGAGTCGGCCCGCAACACCGGGTACTTCGTCGACCCGGTCTTCACCCTCACCGACACCTCGCCGCTGACCGTGCTCGAGCGCCATCCGCGGCCCGACGCCTCCAGCGTGCCGAGCGCCGCGGTGGTCCGGGCCCGGTTCTCCAAGCCGGTCGGGGCCGCGAGCGTGAGCCTCGGGGTCGTGGACGCCAACGGCACGGCCGTGCCCGGCGCCACGTCGTACGACGCGGGCAGCCGGACCGCCACCTTCACCCCCGCCCAGCCGCTGGCCGGGGGCGTGCGGCACACCGCCACGGTCCAGGCCACCGACTCCGCCGGGCAGCAGGTCAGCGGGGCCCGGCAGTGGTCCTTCACCACCGCGGTGCCGCAGGGCCCGGTGGGCGTGTGCCCCTGCTCGCTGTTCGCCGACGACCTGGCACCGGTCCTCCCGGACTCCGGGGACTCCGCGCCGGTCAGCGTCGGCACCCGCTTCCGCACCGACGTCGCCGGCCTGGTGACCGCGATCCGCTTCTACCGCGCGGCCGGCAACCCCGGACCGCACCGCGCGACGCTGTGGTCGGCGGCCGACGCCCGGGTGCTGGCCGAGGGCACGCTCGCCACGGAGTCCTCCGAGGGCTGGCAGACCCTCGTCCTCGACCAGCCGGTCCCGGTCACCCCCGGCACCGAGTACGTCGCGTCGTACCGTGCCCCGCAGGGGCGCTACTCGGTCACGCCCGGGGCGTTCGCCGCGGCCGACCTGTCCCGCGGCCCGCTGCGCGTGGACGCCCAGGCCGGCGCCTACACCTACGGCACCGGGCTCCCGGCGTCGCGGTCGTCCTCCAGCTACCTGGTCGACGTGGTCTTCGAGCGCACCCCGGCCGCCATCGACGTCGAGGCGCAGGACCCGGTCGCCGGCGCGGTGGACGTCCCCCTCACCCGGCCGGTGCGGGTCTGGCTGAGCACCCCGATCGCCCTGGGCGCCCGGCTCGACATCACGGTCGTCGGCAGCCCGGTGGCCGGCACGACGGTCCTGGGCGGCGGCGGGCGGCGGCTCACGTTCACTCCAGCGGCGCCGTACCCGGCCGGGGCCGACGTGCGGGTCACGCTGCGCGACGTCGTCTCCACCGAGGGCGCGGTCCTGCCGACGCGCACCTGGGAGTTCCGCACCCGCGACCCGGGCGTGCTGGACCCGCAGACGATCTTCGGCGACGCGGTCCCGGTGGACGCCGCCGAGGACTCCTCGCCGGTCGAGGTCGGCACGGTGTTCTCGCCGTCCCGCGACGGGGAGGTCCGGGCGCTGCGGTTCCTCAAGGGCGCCGGCAACACCGGCACCCACGTCGGCACCCTGTGGGACGCGAACGGCGAGGTCTTGGCCCGGGTCACCTTCACGGACGAGACCCCCGACGGCTGGCAGCGCGCGGTGCTCGCCGAGCCGGTGCCGGTGCAGGCGGGCCGCAGCTACGTGGTGTCCTACCTGGCCCCGCACGGGCACTACTCCTCCTCGCTCGGCTACTTCTCCGCACCGGTGACCGCGGGCGACCTCACCGCTCCGGCCGGTGGCAACGGTCGCTACCTCTACGGGGCCGCGGGCGGGTTCCCGACGTTCTCCCACGGCGCGAGCGCCTACTTCGCCGACGTGGAGTACGTCCCCGACGCCACGGTGAGCATCACCGCTCGCAGCCCCGCCGCCTCGGCGGTGGGCGCCGCCCCCACGGTGCAGCCGAGCGTGACCCTGAGCGCGCCGGTGCGAGCGGGCGCGCGGCTGCGGCTGTTCTCCGGTGGCGCGGAGCTCGCGGCGACCACCCGGCTCTCCGCCGACGGCACCCGGCTCACCGCCGAGCCGGCCGGGGCGCTGCCCGGCGACGCGGTGGTCCGCGTCGAGCTCTCCGGGGTGATCTCGACGGCGGGCGCCACCCTGGCCGACACCGCCTGGTCGTTCCGCACCGCGTCCGCGACGCACGCCACCACGACCCTGCTCGGCGCGGCGACCCCGGCCGTCCCCGACAGCGGCGAGCCCGACCCCGTGGAGCTCGGGGTGGCGTTCACCCCGGCGGTGTCCGGGCACGCCACCGGGATCCGGTTCTTCAAGGGCCCCGGCAACACCGGCACCCACACCGGCACGCTGTGGTCGGCGACGGGGACGCCGCTCGCCTCGGTGGTCTTCACCGACGAGACCGCGGCCGGCTGGCAGGTGGCCGACCTGGCCACGCCGTACCCCCTGGAGGCGGGGACGACGTACGTCGTGTCCTACCTCGCCCCGCACGGGCACTACGCCGCGACGGCGGGGTTCTTCGCCGACGGGTGGGTGTCCGGGCCGCTGTCGGTGCCGGCGGGCGGCAACGGGCGCTACCGCTACGGCAGCCAGGGCGGGTTCCCGAGCCTGTCGTGGGGTGCGACGAACTACTTCGTCGACGTGGTCTTCCGCAGTCCGCTGCCCTGACCCGGGCTCCCCAATGTGCGGTATTGGCCGGAGGACTTTCCTCGGGCCACGGACCGCGCGCCCTACCAAGGAGGTCGACCCAATCGGTCTGCCCGCTGAGGCCCGACCGTCGTCACGAGGGGGAAGCACGGATGGCTGAAGACGTGGGGCCGGGAGCTGCCGGTGAGGCGGATCGACCCCGGCTCGGGGTCGCGGTGATCGGGGCCGGCTACTGGGGACCCAACCTGTTCCGCAACTTCAGCGCCGCTCCGGACTGGGAGGTGCGCGCGGTGTGCGATCTCGACGCCGAGCGCGCCCGCGACCTGGTCGGGCGCCGCGAGGAGGTCCAGGTGACCACGGTGCTGGACGATGTGCTGGGACGCGAGGACGTCGACGCCGTCGCGATCGCGACGCCGGCCGGCACCCACCACGCGATCGCGACCCGGGCGCTGCGCGCCGGCAAGCACGTGCTGGTCGAGAAGCCGCTCGCCGACAGCGTCCGGCACGGACGCGAGATGGTCGAGCTGGCCCGCCGTGCCGGCCTGGTGCTGATGACCGACCACACCTACTGCTACACGCCGGCGGTGCAGAAGATCCGCGAGCTGGTCGCCGAGGGCACGCTGGGCAAGATCCTCTACGTCGACTCGGTGCGCATCAACCTCGGCCTGGTGCAGTCCGACGTCGATGTGTTCTGGGACCTCGCGCCGCACGACCTCTCGATCCTCGACCACGTGCTGCCCGGCGGCCTGCACCCGCTCGGGGTCGCCGCGCAGGGGGCCGACCCGGTCGGTGCCGGGACCTCCTGCGTCGGCTACCTCAGCATGCCGCTGGCCGACGGCGCGATGGCGCACGTCCACGTCAACTGGCTCAGCCCGACCAAGATCCGCCAGATGGTGATCGGCGGCAGCGAGCGCACCCTGGTCTGGGACGACCTCAACCCCCAGCAGCGGCTGAGCGTGTACGACCGCGGGGTCGACCTGGTGCAGCAGAGCGTCGACAGCGCGGACCGGCGTACCGCCTCGGTGGCCTACCGGCTCGGCGACACCTGGGCGCCGGCGCTGCCCGAGCACGAGGCGCTGGGCGCGATGGTGGCCGAGCTCGCCGCGAGCATCCGCGAGGGCCGCGCGCCGGCCACCGACGGTGCCTCCGGGCTGCGGGTCCTGCAGGTGCTCGAGTCGGCCGCGACCAGCCTGCGTGCCCGCGGCGCGCTCGTCGACGTCAGCGACGGGGTCCGCCCGCTGGAGATCGTGCGATGACCGCATCGAGCGCACTGACCGGCGCCCGGGTGCTGGTCACCGGCGGCGCGGGCTTCATCGGCAGCCACCTGGTCACCGCCCTGCTGCGCGACGCCGGCGTCGACCGGGTCGTGGTGCTGGACTCCCTGGCGACCGGCACACGGGCCAACCTCGCCCACCTCGCCGAGAACCCCCGCCTCGAGCTGCGCGTCGGTGACGTCGCCGCGCCCGACGACGCCGCCGGCGCGGTCGCCGAGGCGGACGTCGTGTTCCACCTCGCCTGCCTCGGCGTGCGCCACAGCCTGCACGACCCGCTCGAGAACCACCGGGTCAACGCCGAGGGCAGCCTGGTGCTGCTGCAGGCCGCGCTCCGCCGCGGGGTGGAGCGCTTCGTGCACGTCAGCTCCAGCGAGGTCTACGGCACCGCGCAGTACGCCCCCATGGACGAGCAGCACCCCACCCACCCGGAGACGGTGTACGGCGCGGGCAAGCTGGCGGGCGAGGCCTACGCCCGCGCCCACGCCCGCACCTACGGCATGCCGGTCGTGGTGGCCCGGCCGTTCAACACCTACGGACCGCGCAGCCACTTCGAGGGCGACAGCGGCGAGGTCATCCCGCGCACCATCGTGCGGGCGCTGTGCGGCCTGCCCGCACTGGTCTTCGGCGACGGCGAGCAGTCGCGCGACTTCACCCACGTCAGCGACACCGCCGCCGGGCTGATCGCGCTGGCCGGCGCGCCCGACGTGCTCGGCCGCACCGTCAACCTGGGCTCGGGCGCGGAGATCACCGTCAACGAGCTGGCCGAGCTGGTCCGCGAGCTCGTCGGCAACGACGGCCCCGCCGCCGAGCACCTCGAGCCCCGCCCGGGCGACGTCCGGCGCCTGCTGGTCGACGACGCGCGGATGCGCGCGCTGTGCGAGTGGAAGCCGCGGGTGGACCTGCGCACCGGCATCGCCGAGCTCATCGAGTGGTTCGCGACGCGCGAGCAGTCACCGCAGGAGATGCTGCGGCGTATCGAGGACCGCAACTGGGTGGCGCCGTGAGCGGCTCGCGCATCAACGTCATGGAGCCCTGGCTGGGCGCCGAGGAGGCCGCCGCGGTCGTGGCGGTGATCGAGTCCGGCTGGGTGGCCCAGGGGCCCCGCGTGGCCGAGTTCGAGCAGCGCTTCGCCCAGCACCAGCAGGCCGACCACGCCGTCGCGCTGTCCAGCTGCACCGCCGCGTTGCACCTGGCCCTGGAGGTGGCCGGGATCGGCCCGGGCGACGACGTGGTGGTGCCCTCGTTCTCGTTCATCGCCACCGCCAATGCGGTCACCTACGTCGGCGCGCGCCCGGTCTTCTGCGACGTGGACCCGGTCACCGGCAACGTCACCGCGGAGACGGTCGAGGTGGCCCTCACCGCGGCCACCCGCGCCGTGATCGCCGTCGACCAGGGCGGGATGCCCGTCGAGCTGGCGCCGGTGCAGGAGCTGTGCTCGCCGCGCGGCATCGTGGTGATCGAGGACGCCGCCTGCGGCGCGGGCTCGACCTACCGCGGGCGCCCGGTCGGGGCCGGCGCCTCGCTCACCGCCTGGTCCTTCCATCCCCGCAAGGTGCTCACCACCGGCGAGGGCGGGATGCTCACGACCGGCAACCCCTCCTGGGCGGCGCGGGCGCGCCGGCTGCGCGAGCACGCGATGAGCATCTCCGCGGCCCAGCGGCACGGCAGCGTGCTCGCCCCGGCCGAGGAGTACGACGAGGTCGGCTTCAACTTCCGGATGACCGATCTCCAGGCGGCGGTGGGGCTGGTCCAGCTCGACAAGCTCGCGGAGATGGTGGCCCGTCGCCGGGCGCTCGCCGCGGGCTACCAGAAGGCGCTCGCCGACGTCGAGGGTCTGCGCGCCGTCGCCGACCCGCCGTGGGGCGCCACCAACTTCCAGTCCTTCTGGGTCGAGGTCGGCCCGGAGCACCCGCTCGACCGCGACGGGGTGCTCGCCGCGCTGGCACGGTCCGGGATCTCCGCGCGGCGCGGGATCATGGCCGCGCACCGCCAGCCGGCGTACGCCGGTCGCGACACCGGCGGCGTGCCGCTGCCGGTCACCGAGCGGCTCACCGACCGCACCCTGATCCTCCCGCTGTTCCACCGCATGTCGGACTCCGAGCAGGCACGCGTGCTCGAGGTGCTCACCGGGCCGGCCCCGATGAGGGGCGCGCGATGAAGAGCCTGGTCCTGGTCGCCGCGGGCGGCCTCGCCCGCGAGACGCTCGCAGCGGTCCGCGCCTCCGCGAGCCACGGACGGGTGCTCGCGGTCGACGACGACCCGCGGCAGTGGGGCAGCAGCTTCCACGGTGTCCCGGTCATCGGCGGCCTCGACCGGGTCGCCGACCTGCTCGACGGCGAGGTCGTCGTCTGCGCCGGTCGCGGCAGCGTGCGACGCTCGCTGGTGGAGCGGCTGACCAGGGTCGGGGTCACCTGGGAGCACTACGCGCGGATCGTGCACCCCAGCGTCGACATCCCGGCCAGCTGCGTGGTCGGGCGGGGCAGCATCCTGCTGTCCCACGTGAGCCTGACCAGCGACGTCCGCCTCGGCGCCCACGTCGTGGCCATGCCCCAGGTGACGCTGACCCACGACGACGTGGTGGCCGACTACGCCACGCTGTGCGCCGGGGTCAGCCTCGGCGGGGGCGTCACGGTCGGCGCCGCGGCGTACCTCGGCATGAACGCCAGCGTCCGCCAGGGGCTCCGGGTGGGTGCCGGCGCCGTCCTCGGGATGGGCGCCGTGCTGCTGCGCTCGCTGCCCGACGAGGAGACCTGGGTGGGGGTGCCGGCGCGCCCGACGGCCGTGCCCCACCGCCAGGACCCGTCCGCGGGGCCGGTGCGCGACCGGGTCGCGGGCCGGACGGGCGGGGAGGCCTGATGCGCCTGCACCGCCCCCGTCCGCTGCGCACCACGCCGACCGTCTCGGTGGTCGTGCCCTGCTACCGCTACGGGCACTACCTGCCCGCCGCGGTCGCCAGCGCCCTGGACCAGCCCGGCGTCGAGGTGGAGGTGATCGTCGTCGACGACGCCTCGCCCGACGACAGCGCGGACGTCGCCCGCTCGTTGGCGGCCGCCGACCCCCGCATCCGGGTGCTCGTCCACGAGCACAACCGCGGCCACATCCAGACCTACAACGACGGCCTCGACCTGGCCCGCGGCACCTACGTCGCCCTGCTCTCCGCCGACGACCTGCTGACGCCGGGGTCCCTGACCCGGGCGGCCGCGCTGATGGAGGCCCATCCCGAGGTCGGCCTGGTCTACGGGTTCGCCGAGACCTTCCAGGACGAGCCGCCTGCCCTGGCCCCGGCGCGCGAGCACTGGGCGATCTGGGAGGGCGAGGAGTGGCTGGCGCGCATCTGCGCGCGCGGTCGCAACATCATCGTGAACCCCGAGGCCCTGATGCGCACCTCGGTGTTGCGTCAGATCGGCGGCTACGACCCGGAGCACCCCTACGCCGCGGACATGCAGATGTGGATGCGGGCCGCGACCATCGCCCAGGTCGGACGGATCAACGGGCCGGCCCAGGCCTGCTACCGCGAGCACGGCGCGAACATGCACCTCACCCAGTTCGCCGGCCTGCTGGTGGACCTGGGCGAGTCGGGCCGGGTGTTCGAGTCGTTCTTCGACGAGCTCGCCGCGGATCCGGATCGCGCCCTCCCACGGGTGCCCGCCCTGCGCGAACGCGCCCGTGCCGCGCTCGCGCGCGAGGCGCTCCAGCGCGCGGCGACCGCGCACGGCATCGACGGCGCGGGGCCCTCTCCGGCCGAGCTCGCCGCGTTCGCCGCCAGCCACTGGCCGCCGGTCGTCGGCACCCGCTCCTGGCAGGCCCACGAGCGTCGGGTCAGCCAGGGGCTGCGACCCGGTGAGCGCTACCTCCTGGCCCGGGCCGAGGAGCTGCGCTGGAAGGTCCGCTGGCGCCGGTGGCGACGGTGGGGCACGTGAGCGCGCTGCGCCAGCAGGTCCGCACGGGCCTGGTCTGGAGCGCGCTCAACAACGTGGTGCTCCGCTTCGGCACCCTCGCCGTCGGGATCGTGCTCGCTCGGTTGCTGAGCCCCGAGGAGTTCGGGGTGTACGCCGTCGCGCTCACCGTGCAGGCCGTGCTGATGACCTTGGCCGACCTCGGTCTCAGCGCCGACCTGGTGCGCAGCCGGGACCCGGAGCGGCGGGCGCCCACGGTGGCGCTGCTCGGGCTGAGTGCGGGGGTCCTGCTCGCGGTGGCGATGGCGGTGTCCGCCGCGCCGACGGCGCGGCTGATGGGCACCCCGGAGGCCGCACCGGTGATCGCGCTGCTCGGCGTGACGCTGGTGCTCGCCGGTGCCGGCGTGGTGCCCTTCGGGCTGCTGCAGCGCGCGTTTCGCCAGCGCGCCCTGTTCGTGGTGGCCTCGGTGGACTTCGTGGTCTCGACGACTGTCACCCTCGCCCTGGTGGGCGCGGGCTGGGGCGTCCTCGCCCTGGCGGTCGGCAGGATCGCGGCGCAGAGCACCACCCTGGTGCTGCTCCACGTGCTCGCCCGGCACCGCCCGCGCGTCGCGGTGGACCGCTCGGTGGCGGTCTCGGTGCTGGCCTTCGGGCTGCCGGTGGCCGGGGCCAACATGCTCTCCTGGGCGCTGCTGAACCTCGACAACATCGTCGTGGCCCGGATGTCGGGAGCGGTGCTCCTCGGCTTCTACGTGCTGGCCTTCAACATCTCCACCTGGCCGATGACCGCGATCGGCCAGGTGGTGCGCTCGGTCGCGCTGCCGGCGTTCGCCCGGCTCAGCGGGCGCGACGGCGCCCACGCCCTGGCCGTCGGCACCGGGCTGACGGCGGCGCTGGCGATCCCCGCCGGCGCGCTGCTGGCCGTGCTGGCCAGCCCGCTGGTGAGCGTCGTCTACGGCTCGCGCTGGTCGCTCGCAGCACCGGTCCTGGGCGCCCTGGCGATCTTCGGCGCGATGCGGGTGCTGTTCGACCTGTGGGTCTCCTACCTGCTGGCCCGGGGCGCGGCGCGCACGGTGCTGGCGGTGCAGGTGCTGTGGTTCCTCACGCTGCTGCCCGCCGTCGTGGTGGGCGTCCGGGTCGGCGGCATCACCGGCGCCGGCTGGGCGCACGTGGTGGTCGCCGTCGGCGTGGTGCTGCCGGCGTACGCCGTCGCGATGCGCCGCACCGGCGCCGACCTCGCCGCCGTCGCCCGCCGCTGCGTCGTGTCGATCGCCGCCACGCTGCCCGCCGCCGCCGTCGCCGCGGCGATCAGCCGCAGCGTGCAGACCAGCTGGGTCGCGCTGGTGCTGGGCGGTGTCGCGGCCGGCGCGACGTACCTGCTGCTGATGGGGCGCTGGCTGCGCCGGGCCGCGCACGCGATGACCCGGGCCGACGACGTGGGGGCGGGCCCCGAGCCGGTGCCGGGGCGCCACCGGGCCGAGGTGGCGAGGCCCGAGTCGGAGGACCTGGGCAGCCTCGAGCCGGTGCGCGGCCGGCACCGCGCCGAGGAGGCGCCGGCCCGGGTGTCGGTGGTGGTGCCCTGCTACAACTACGCCCGCTTCCTGCCCGAGGCGGTCCACAGCGCCCTGCACCAGGAGGGGGCGCAGGTCGAGGTGGTCATCGTCGACGACGCCTCCACCGACGACAGCCTCGCCGTCGCCCGCGAGCTCGCCGCGGGGGACCCCCGCGTCCGGGTGCTCGCCCACCCGGACAACCGCGGGCCGGTCGCGACGTTCAACGACGGCCTGGCCCTGGCGACCGGGGAGTTCCTGGTCCGCCTGGACGCCGACGACCTGCTGACACCGGGGTCGCTGGTCCGCTCCGTGGCCCTGTGCCGGCGCCACCCCGAGGTCGGCCTGGTCTACGGTCACCCGCTGCACTTCACCGACCGGCGGCCCCCGGCCCGCTCGGGCCCGGTCACCTGGACGGTGTGGCCGGGACTGGCCTGGCTGGAGGACCGCTGCCGCAGCGGCGTCAACGTCATCACCTCACCGGAGGCCCTGATGCGGATGTCGGTGGTGCAGCGGGTCGGCGGGCAGCGCGAGCTCGCGCACACCCACGACATGGAGATGTGGATGCGGCTCGCGGCGTACGCCGACGTGGGCTACGTCGGCGGCGCCGACCAGGCCTGGCACCGCGAGCATCCCGCCAGCCTCTCCACCACGGCCGAGGCCCCGCTGGGGCTGACCATCCTCGAGGAGCGCCGGGCCGCCTTCGAGATGCTGTTCTCCACGGTGGCCGAGGAGGTGCCCGCGGCCGCCCGGCTGCGCACCGTCGCGCGCGCGGCGCTGGCGACCGAGGCGCTGCGCCGCGCCAGCTATGAGTACGACCGGCGCCGGGCACCGGCCCGCAGCGTCGCCCCCCTGCAGGCCTTCGCGCTCGCGACCTACCTCGGGGCTCGACACCTGCCGCAGTGGCGCGGGCTGCAGCGCCGGGTGCGGGCCGGGCAGGCGTGGACCCGCTGGCGGCCGTGGTGGCTGCTGCACCCGGTGCGCCGCATCGTCCGCGACCGCGCCGCCGCCCGGCAGTGGCACCGCACCGGGCTGTACCGGCCGCTGCCGGCCACCCGCTCCCGACCTCCCCTCGACGAAGGAATCTCCGCATGAGCACCAGCCCGTTCCCCTCCCACCGAGGGCGCCCCCGGGTGCCTCTCGTGGACCTGGCTCCCCAGCACGGCCGGATCGCCGAGGACGTACGCCGCGAGCTGCTCGCGGTCGTCGACAGCGGCGCGTTCGTGCTCGGCCCCCGGGTGGCGCGCTTCGAGGACGCCTACGCCGCCTTCTGCGGGGTCGAGCACGTCGTGGGGGTCGGCAACGGCACCGACGCGCTGCACCTCGCGCTGCGGGCGGCCGGCGTCGGGGCGGGCGATGAGGTGGTCGTCCCGGCCAACACCTTCGTGGCCACCGCCGAGGCCGTCGTGCTCGCCGGTGCCGAGCTGGTGCTGGTGGACTGCGACGAGGACCTGCTGATCGACGTGGACGCCGTCACCGCCCGCATCGGACCGCGCACCCGGGCCGTGGCCGGGGTGGACCTCTACGGCCAGGTCGCGCCGTTCGAGCGGCTGCGCGAGGCGGTCGGCCCGGAGGTGGTGCTGCTCGAGGACGCCGCGCAGTCCCAGGGCGCGACCCGGTGGGGGAAGGCGGCGGGCTCGTGCGCCGACCTCGCCGCGACCAGCTTCTATCCCGGCAAGAACCTCGGCGCCTTCGGCGATGCCGGCGCGGTCAGCACCGACGATCCGCTGATCGCGCATCGGCTGCGTCAGCTGCGCAACCACGGGGGCGAGGCGCGCTACCAGCACGACCTGGTCGGCACGAACTCCCGGATGGACTCCCTGCAGGCAGCCGTGCTCGAGGTCAAGCTCGAGCACCTCAAGGAGTGGAACGCCGAGCGCGCCGCCGCCGCGGCCCGCTACGCCGCGCTGCTCGCCGACGTCCCCGGCGTACGCCTGCCGCGCACGCTGCCGGGCAACGAGCACGTGTGGCACCTCTACGTCGTGCGGGTCGCGCACCGCGACGCCGTGCAGCGCACCCTCGCCGAGCGAGGCATCGACACCGGGATCCACTACCCGACGCCTGTGCACCTGCTGCCGGCCTTCGCCTGGCTCGGGCAGGGGGTGGGCAGCTTCCCGGTGGCGGAGCGGGCCGCGGGAGAGATCCTCTCGCTGCCGATGTTCCCCGGCATCACCGCCGCCCAGCAGGAGCGGGTCGCCGAGGAGCTCGTGGACGCCGTGCGGCAGCACGACGCCGGGCGGCAGGGGGACGCGTCGTGAGGCGGGCGGACCGGGCGGCGCACCTGGTGCGGAGGCTGCGCGCGGAGGGTCCGCAGGACTCCGCCCGACGCGCGGCGCGGTGGCTGCACCACCGGGTCGGCGCCGACGCGCTGGACTTCGGTCTGCGCGAGGACGAGATCGCCGACTCCACCCGGCTGGTGACCCCGACCGCCCGCTGCCGGGCCGACGACGGGCCGCTGACGGTCGGCTGGCTGTGCTCGCCCCCGGCCGCCGGGTCGGGCGGGCACACCACGATGTTCCGCATGGTGCGGGCCTTCGAGGCCGCCGGGCACCGCTGCGTGCTGCTGCTCCACGACCGCCACGGCGGCCGGGTCGAGCAGCAGGCGCGCGTGATCCGGGAGGGGTGGCCCTGGGTGGGTGCGGAGGTCCGTTCCGTGGCCGACGGCCTCGGCGGGCTGGACGCGTGCGTGGCCACCGGCTGGGAGACCGCGCACGTGCTGGCCGCCCGCTGCCGCGAGCCGCTGCACCGCTTCTACTTCATCCAGGACTTCGAGCCGTTCTTCTACCCCCGCGGCTCCGAGCACGAGCTGGCGACCGACACCTACCGGTTCGGGTTCACCCACCTCGCGCTGGGCCACATGGTGCAGGACCGGCTGCTCACCGAGGTGGGCGTGGGCTCGCTCCGGGTGCCGTTCTCCTGCGACACGAGCACCTACTCCCTCACCCGGGACTCCGGGCGCACCGGCGTGGTGCTCTACGCCAAGCCCGGGGTGCCTCGGCGCGGCTTCCGCCTCGCCGTGCTGGCGCTGCGCGAGTTCCACGCGCGCCACCCCGAGCAGGAGATCCACACCTACGGCGCGGTCGTGCCCGACCTCGGCGTACCCGCGACCCAGCACGGCGGCCTCACCCCGGCCGAGCTGGCAGCCCTCTACAACCGATGCCTGGCCGGCCTGGCGCCGTCGTTCACCAACATCTCGCTGGTGGCCGAGGAGATGCTGGCCAGCGGCTGCGTCCCGGTCGTCAACGATGCGCCCGACGCCCGCGCCGACCTCGCCAGCCCGGCGGTGGCCTGGGCGGTGCCGACACCCGGCGGACTGGCCGACGCGCTGTCCCGGGTCGTCTCCGCGGCGGACCCGGCCGCCCAGGCCCGGGCGGCGGCCGCGAGCGTACGACGCGACGACTGGGCCCTCACCGGGGCCGGCGTCGTGCGCGCGGTGGTCGACCAGGTGCGCGGCGTCACCGTGGCGGCGCCTGCGCCACCGACGGCCGGGACCCGCCCGGCCGACCTCGACCCGGCAGACCTCGACCCGGCGGCCGAGGCGAGCCGTGAGCTGATGCATGGGAAGGCGACCTGAGATGTCCGTAGTCAACCTCCTGAGCGCGCTGGCGCGCCGCTGGGTGGTGGTCCTGATCGGGGTGGGCCTCACCGCCGTCGGCTGCTACCAGGTGCTCCAGACGGTCGGCACCCAGCACCAGGCCTCCAGCCAGGTCGTGCTGCTGCTGCCGCCCGAGGCGAGCGGGCTGGCCACGCCCAGCAACCCGTTCCTCAACATGCAGAACGGCCAGGTGACCCTGGCCTCCATGCTGGCCGGGACCGTCTCGACCGCAGACGTGAACCGCCGGCTGGTCGAGGACGGCAACGACGCGGAGTACGACGTCGCGGTGGTGCCGGGCGCCGGCCCGATCCTGCAGGTCACCACCACGAGCACCGACCCCGCGGCGGCGCTCGCGACCCGCAACGCGGTGATGAAGGAGATCGACACCCAGCTCGCCCGGCTGCAGAAGCAGGCCGACGTGCCCCCGCGGCAGCTGATCAGCGGGCAACGGGTCGCGGTGAGCGCCGACGCCGAGGTGCTCGGCGGCAGCCGGATCCGCGCCCTGGGTGCGACGGCGGCCGCGGGGCTGCTCGTGACGCTGCTGCTCGCCCTCGGGCTGGACCGGCTGCTCGGGTCGCGTGGGGGTCCCGCCCTGGGTGGCGCCCGCGCCGCACGTGAGGGCGGGCGCCCCACGGACTCCGCTGGGGACGACGCCGAGGCGGACGCGCCGGCCACGGAGCCCGTCCGGGCTGCCCCGTCGCGGGTGGGCGGCGCCGCCCGGGCGCGCAACGGGGGCGACCAACGGTCGCGACGGGTCGGCTGAGGATGCTCGGAGGGGTCCTCGCACGGTTCAGGTCGCGGGTCGGTGAGGGGCGGGCGCCGCTGTTCGTGGCCCTCGCCTACGTCGTCCTGCTGCTGTGCGTGCCCTCCCAGCTCGTCCTCGGCCCGCTCGGCGCCGCCGGCTCCCCGGCCAGCCTCCTCGGCATCGGCGCCCTGGTGTGGTGGTGCGCGAGCACGGTCGCCGGGCAGAACCCGACCCGCGGGCCCAGTGGCCTGCGGATCGCGGTGCTGGTCCTGGTGCTGTGCGTGCTGGCGGCGTACGCGAACGGCAACGCGGGCGGCTGGTACGCCCCGCTCACCGTGCGGCAGGAGACCGACGAGCTGTGGACCCTGGCGCCGCAGACGATCACGCACGTCGCCGGGATGATGATCAGCGCCGGCGACCGTGGCCTGCTCGCGTTCGCCGCGTGGATGGGGATCACCCTGGTGGTGGCGGACGGGATCGGCTCGTGGCGCGACCTGGAGCGGCTGGGTGCCTGGCTGACCTGGCTGGGGGCTGTCGTCGCGGCGGTCGGGCTGTGGCAGTTCGTCACCGGCTACAACCTGGCCGGCTCGATCTCGGTGCCCGGGCTGGTGGCCAACAGCGAGATCGGCGGGACCCAGACCCGGTCGATCTTCAACCGGGTCTCGGCCACCGCCGTCCACCCGATCGAGTTCGGCGTCGTGCTCGCCTGCCTGTTCCCGCTCGCGCTGCACCGCACGATCCACCAGTGGGGGCGTCCCCGCGCCTTCTGGTCCTCCGCCGTGCCCACGGTGCTGATCCTGGTGGGGGCCAACCTCTCGATCTCGCGCTCCGCCGTCGTGGTGCTGATGGTCGGGCTGCTGGTGCTGTTCCTCGGCTGGCCGGCGCGCTGGCGGCTGCGGGCGCTGCTCCTCGCCCCGGTCGCGGTCGTCGCCCTGCGGGTGATGATCCCCGGCCTCGTCGGGACCCTGATCTCGCTGTTCACCAACCTCCTCGAGGATCCGAGCGTCACCGGGCGGACCACCGACTACGACGTCGTCCTGGACCTGTACAGCGACCACTGGCTGATCGGCCGCGGCCTGTTCACCTTCATCCCGCGCTACTACCGGATCTTGGACAACCAGTACCTGATGCTGCTCGTCGAGATCGGGATCCTCGGCCTGCTGGCGGTCCTGCTGTTCCTGGTCGTCGCCTTCCTCGACGGGATCGGTGCCCGGGTGGCGCGCGACCACCGCTCGCGGCACCTGGGCCTCGCCCTGGCGGCGTCAGTGGCCGGAGGCGCGGTCGGCATGTTCACCTTCGACGCCTGGGGGTTCCCGATGGCCGCGGGGGTGAGCTTCGTGGTGGCCGGGATGGCGGGTGCGGCCCGGCGCCTGGCCCGCGCCGACTCCGCAGCCTCGAGCGGCCCGGTGGAGGAGGCGCTGCCGGCGCCCCCGGCACCCGGACGGAGGCCGGCGGATGCGCGACGGTGACGCGACGGTGCTGGTCACGGTCGTCACCTACAACAGCGCCGCGTTGCTGCCCGGGCTGCTGGAGAGCCTTCCCGCCGCGCTCCACCCGGTGCCGTGGCGCCTCGCCGTGGCCGACAACGACTCCCACGACGACAGCCTCACGGTGCTGCGCGAGCTGGCGCCGGACGCGGTCGTGGTCGAGATGGGCCGCAACGCCGGCTACGCGGCCGGCATCAACGCCGCGGTCGCGGCCGGTGGGCCGCACACCGCCGTGCTGGTGCTCAACCCGGACGTGCGTCTGGACCCGGGCTGCGGGCCGGCCCTGCTCGCCGCGCTGCGCGAGCCCGGGGTCGGGGTCGCGGTCCCGCTGCTGCGCGACGCGAACGGCGAGCGGATCGACTCCCTGCGCCGGGAGCCCACGGTGCTGCGCACCTGGGCCGACGCGGTGATCGGTGCGGAGCGGGCCGGGCGGCTGGGTCGCCTCGGCGAGACCGTGACCGACGCCGCGCGCTACCGCGACGCCTGCGACACGGCGTGGGCGGAGGGCTCGGTGCAGCTGGTGGACGCGGCGTGCTGGGCACGGGTCGGGGGCTGGGACGAGTCGTTCTTCCTCTACTCCGAGGAGACCGACTTCCACCTGCGCGTGGGCGACGCCGGTCGGGCGGTCCGCTTCGTGCCCACCGCACGGGCCACCCACCTGGAGGGCGACTCGGGGGTCTCCCCGCGCCTGTGGCCGCTGCTCCTCGCCAACCGGGTGCGCCTGGCGCGACGCCGGGGCGGACGACGCGCCGCCTGCGCGGTCTGGGCCGCACTGGTGCTGCGCGAGACCAGCCGCGCCTGCCTCGGACGCCCCACCGCCCGCGCGGCGGTGCGGGTGCTGCTCAGCCCGCGGCTGCTGCGCAGGCCCGCCGGGCCGGACTGGGTGGCCTGAGCGGGTCCGCTCAGCGCAACCGCTTGACCAGGCCCACCAGCTCGCCGCGGGTGCGCGTGGGCAGGCCGGGTGTGCTCAGCACCTCGTGCGTCAGCCGCGCGGCGGTGTCGTGGTCGCGCACGCTGAACCGCGGTTGCAGCCAGGCGCCCGGACGCGCCCTGCGGCGGTCGCTGGTGTACACCGTGCGGTAGCCGAGACGGCGCAGCGTGGTGAGCAGGTGGCGGTCGTAGCGGCCCAGCGGCAGCGCCGCCTCGTCGACCGGTCGACCGACCAGCTCGGCGATCTCCTCGCGGGCGCCCTCCAGCTCCGCGGCCGCCGCCGCGGGGTCCAGCCCGCGCCACGGCCGGTGTGCGCGCCCGTGGGTGCCGATCCCCATGCCCCCGTCACGCAGCTCGAGCACCTGCTCGCGGCTGAGGCTGCCGGGCTCGTCGAGGCGCCCGCTCAGCACGAAGAACGTCGCGCTCAGGCCGCGCTCGAGCAGGGCCGGCAGGGCGGTCACCGCATCGGAGGCGTTGCCGTCGTCGAAGCTGATCCGCACCCGTGGGTCGTCGGCGACGGCGTCCAGGATCGCGTGGAAGACGGTGGTGCGCACCCAGTAGCGCGCCTCGCCGATCTCGAGGTCGCGGGCCGGCGTACCGACTCCGTGGAAGCACAGGTTGATGCGCTGCTCGTCCACGGCTCAGCCCGCCCGCAGGGTGCGCGTCGACTCGTCGTGGCCCCAGGATGGTGCTGCCGCGTCGCGCTGGCGCCGGGCCTCGAGGGCGGCCTGAGCGGTGAGTGCGGCGTAGGCGAGCCCGGCGGGGGCCAGCCAGGGACGGGGGAGCACGACGTCGCGCAGCCAGGACCAGCGGTCGGCGCCACGGACCGTCCCCGCCGCGCCCGCGCCCCCACCCGCACGCAGCGCGGCGTTGCCGCGGCGTACCCGGGCCAGGCGCCGGCGCAGGTCGGCGGTGCGCCACGGGGTCTCGACGGTGGTGGTCACCTCGCGCACGAGCACGCGTTCCTCGGCGCCGAACAGCGAGTCCAGGAACAGGTCGTCGGCCACCACGTCGGGGAACGTCGAGAAGCGTGCTCGGCCGGTCTCGGAGACCGCGACCATGCCGCGCCCGAACAGACCCTCCTCGAACGCCGGCAGCCGACGGTGGATCGCGGTGTAGCCGCGCACCGGCCAGGGCCGACCGCGGGTCTCCAGGTGCCGGCCCGGTACGGCGACCAGCGGGGCGCCCGGCCCCTCCAGCGCAGCACACAGGGCGCGCACCGCGGTGACCGGCACGGCGATGTCGGCGTCGAGGTAGACCCGGGGGAACCCGGTCGCGAGTCGGTCCGCGACGTTGAGCGCATGGGTCTTGCTCGCGCGGGCGACCTCGACCACCGTGACCCCGGGCCGTTGCTCGGCGACCTGCACCGTGCGGTCCCGGCAGCCGTTGGCGGCCACCACCACCTCCAGCTCGTCCGGGGCCGCGCCGGCCAGCAGGGTGTCGAGGGTGTGGCCGATGACGGCCTCCTCGTCGTGGGCCGCGATGACGACGCTCACAGCACTCATGGGCCCCACCGTGGCGACCGGGCGTGGGCCTATCCGGGTGTCACGCGGTTGCCTCCCCACCATTGGGTACGCGTCGCGGCTTCGCCCGATCGCTCCCCGGGGGCCTCCCTACGTTGATCGCCATGCTGAAAGAGGGGCTGGAGGGGGCCCGCGACCGTGCCCGCAACGCCCGGGTGCGCGTCGAGCCCATCCTCGACACCGACCTGCTCGAGGTCGGTGCGTTCCTGCACGCCCACCTCAACCCGCGGCTCAGCCCCCGCCAGTGGGCCGCGGCCGCCACCCCGACCTGGCCGGGCGAGGCGCCGAACCACGGCTTCGTGCTGCGCGCGGGCGAGGGGGCCGACGCCGAGGTGGTCGGGGTCCAGCTGGCCTTCTACGCCGAGCGCCGGATCGCCGGCGTCCCGGTGCGCTTCTGCAACCTCGCCGCGTGGTGCGTGCGCGAGGAGCACCGCAGCCACGGCCTGCGGCTGCTGCGCGCGGTGCTCGCCCAGCGCGGCCACGTGTTCACCGACCTCTCCCCGAGCGGGAGCGTCGTCGCCCTCGACGAGCGGCTCGGCTTCGAGCACCTCGACACCACCACGGCGCTCGTGGCCAACCTCCCCGGCGCGGGACGCGGCCGCGTCGTCACCGACCTCGACGAGATCGAGGCCCGTCTCGACGGTGAGCAGCGCACGATCCTGCGCGACCACCGCGGCGCGGCCGCGGCCCGGCACGTGCTGCTTCGCGCCGGCGGCGAGCAGTGCTACGTGGTCTACCGCCGCGACCGGCGGCGCGGGCTGCGGCTGTTCGCCACGCTGCTGCACGTCGACGACCCGGCCGTGCTCGCCCGCCACCAGGGCGTGCTGCGCCGGCACCTGCTGAGCCGCGGCCTGCCCGTGACCCTGGCCGAGCTGCGCGTCGTCGGCTCCCGGCCGGCGGTCTCGGTGCCGCTGTCCCGGCCACGCCCGAAGATGTTCCGCGGCACCGGCGTCCCGGCGTCCGCGGTCGACAGCCTGTACAGCGAGCTCGCGCTCGTCGCCTGGTGACGACGCGCGGCCAAGGGGGACCCTCGATGCGAGTACACCTGCACGACCTGCTCGAGGAGCAGGCGGAGCACCGACCGACCGCGTCCGCGCTCACCGCCGGTGAGCAGACCCGGGACTACGCCGAGCTGGCCGCGGTGGTCCGCGAGGCCGCCGCGGGGATGCGCCGCCTCGGGATCGTCCCCGGCGACCGGGTCGCGGTCCTGCTCGACAAGCGGCTGGAGACCGTCGAGGCGATCTTCGCCGCGTCGTACGCCGGGGCGGTGTTCGTCCCGGTCAACCCGCTGCTCAAGCCCGAGCAGATCGCCCACGTGCTGGCCGACTGCGACGTCCGGCTGCTGGTCACCTCGACGTCGCGCTGGGGCGCGCTGGGCGACGCCGCGCACCGGCTGCCGGCGCTGGAGCGGGTGGTGCTCGTCGAGGGGGCCGCCGCCGGCACCGGCGACGCCGGGGTGCCGGTCTGCTCCTGGGACGCCCTGCTGGCCAGCGGCCGGGAGGCCGGGCCGGCGGCGGCACGCGCCCACGCGGGCGTCGACTCCGACCTCGCCGCGATCCTCTACACCTCCGGCAGCACCGGGCGTCCGAAGGGCGTGGTGCTGAGCCACCGCAACCTCGTGGTCGGCGCGGAGAGCGTGAGCGGCTACCTCGACAACCGTCCCGACGACGTCATCCTGGCCGCGCTGCCACTGAGCTTCGACGCCGGCCTGAGCCAAGTGACGACCGCGTTCGCGGTCGGTGCCCACGTGGTGCTGGTCAACTACCTGCTGCCGCGCGACGTGGTGCGGCTGTGCGCGCGCCACGGGGTGACCGGGCTGACCTGCGTGCCGCCGCTGTGGATCCAGCTGGCCGGCGTGGAGTGGCCCCCGGAGGCGACCGGGCTGCGCTACTTCGCCAACACCGGCGGGCGGATGCCGCGCGCGACGCTGACCCGGCTGCGCGAGCTGTTCCCGCAGGCGCGCCCGTTCCTCATGTACGGCCTCACCGAGGCGTTCCGCTCGACCTACCTCGACCCCGCCGAGGTGGACCGGCGCCCCGACTCGATCGGGCGGGCGGTGCCGGACGCCGAGGTCCTGGTGCTGCGCCCGGACGGGACGCCGGCGGCGCCGGGGGAGGAGGGCGAGCTGGTGCACCGCGGGCCGCTCGTCGCCCAGGGTTACTGGAACGACCCCGCGCGCACCGCCGAGCGGTTCCGCCCCGTGCCCGACCCGCACGCCGCCTGGCGCGCGCCGGAGAGGGCGGTGTGGTCGGGCGACGCGGTGGTCGCCGACGAGGAGGGCTACCTCTACTTCGTCGGCCGCTCCGACGACATGATCAAGACCTCCGGCTACCGGGTCAGCCCCAGCGAGGTCGAGGAGGTCGCCCACGACACCGGGCTGGTCGGCGAGGTGGCCGCGCTCGGGGTGGAGGACGACCGGCTCGGCCAACGGATCGTGCTGGTCCTCAGCCCGCCCGTGGGCACGCCCGACCCCACGGCGTACGACGCGGCGGCGCTGCTCGCCGAGCTGCGTCGCCGGCTCCCGCTCTTCATGGTGCCCGCGGAGGTGCGCGTCCTCGATGAGCTGCCGCGCTCGCCGAACGGCAAGTTCGACCGCGTGCTGCTGCGCAAGGAGGTCTCCTGATGGACGTCGAGCACCACCTCGACCGCTTCGGCACCGCCGACGGCCAGCTCTGCGTCGGTGGCGTGCCGCTGCGGCGCCTGACCGCCCGGGTCGGGAGCACCCCGTACTTCGCCTACGACCGCGACGCCATCACCGCCCGGGCGCAACGCCTGCGCGCGGCGCTGGGCCCGCAGGTCGAGCTCGGGTACGCCGTCAAGGCCAACCCGATGCCCGCGGTCGTGGGTCACCTCGCCGGGCTGATCGACTGGCTCGACGTGGCCTCGGCGGGGGAGATGCACGTGGCGCTGGACGCCGCCGGGTCGCCCGCGCGTACCAGCTTCGCCGGGCCGGGCAAGACCGACGCCGAGCTCGAGCAGGCGGTCGCCGCCGGCGTGCTCGTGGAGCTGGAGTCCGCCGGCGAGGCCGACCGGATCACGGGCGTCGGCGAGCGGCTCGGGATGCGCCCGCGGGTCGCGGTGCGGGTCAACCCGGACTTCGTGGTCAAGGGCTCCGGCATGCGGATGGGCGGCGGCCCGCAGCAGTTCGGCGTGGACGTCGAGCAGGTGCCCGCGCTGCTGGACCGGCTGGTCGAGCGCGACCTCGCCGTCGAGGGCTTCCACCTGTTCGCGGGCTCGCAGAACCTGCACGCCGAGATCATCGTCGAGGCCCAGCAGCGCACCGTCGAGCTGTTGCTCGCGCTGGCCGACAAGGCCCCAGGGCCGCTCAGCTACCTCAACCTCGGTGGCGGCTTCGGCATCCCCTACTTCGACAAGGACCAGCCACTCGACCTGGTGCGGGTGGGCGAGCAGCTGCGCGCGCTCGTGGCCGAGCGGCTGCACCCGGCACTGCCCGACGCCCACGTCGTGGTCGAGCTGGGCCGGTTCCTGGTGGGGGAGGCGGGGGTCTACGTCACCCGCGTCGTGGACCGCAAGGTCTCCCGCGGCACGACGTACCTCGTCGTCGACGGCGGGATGCACCACCAGCTCGCCGCCTCCGGCAACTTCGGCCAGGTGATCCGCCGCAACTACCCGCTCGTCGTCGGCGACCGCCTCGACGCGGAGCGCGACGAGCGCGCCGACGTCGTGGGCTGCCTGTGCACGCCGCTGGACGTGCTCGGCACCGGCATCTCGGTGCCGGACGCCCGGGTCGGCGACCTCGTCGTGCTGTTCCAGGCCGGCGCCTACGGGCGCAGCGCGAGCCCGCTGGGCTTCCTCGGCCACCCGGCGCCGCCGGAGATCCTCGTCTGACCCCTCGTCCCCTCGCCCCCAGGAGCAAACCCATGACCGAGACCACCCCCGCCCGCCCCACCGAGACCGAGACCTTCGCGCAGGTCCGCGCCGTGCTCGCCCGGACCCTCGGGATCGAGGACCGGGCGGAGACCCTGACGCCGGACACGGCGCTGCTCGGCGAGCTCCCCGAGCTCGACTCGCTCGCGGTCGTCGAGCTGGCGAGCGCCCTGGAGGAGCGCTTCGACATCGTCATCGACGACGACGACTTCACCGGTGAGGTGTTCGAGACCGTGGGTTCGCTCGCGGCATTCGTCGCCGGGCGCGGGTGAGCGGCATGGGCGCCGTCGCGGAGCCCGATCCGGGTCTGGTCGTGGTGTCCTGGGCGGGACGGGACGGGGACGGCCTGCTGGACTCCGTGCAGCGCGCCCTCGCGCACACCGACCCGGCCGCGGTGCCCGTGCGGCACGGCTCCTCGGCCGTCGTCGCCACCTGGGGGGTCGCCCCGCCCGGGATCTGCGCGGACCGTGCGCTCGCGCTCACCCTCGAGGTGCGTCACCACGACCGACCTGTCGGCGCCCAGGAGGTACGCCGCGCGCTGGTCGAGCGCGACACGGCGATGTTGGCCGGGATGCTGCCCCCCTTCGCAGCGGTCGCGCTCGGGGCGGACGCAGCGGTGCTCGCCTGCGTCGAAGCGCTCGGGCTGCGCCACCTCTACCTGCGCCGCGGACCGGACTGGGTCGCGATCTCGACGTCGGCGCGGCTGCTCGCCGCCCTCGACCCCGTCTGCGCGCTGGACCTGACCGCGGTGGCGGTGCAGAGCCAGCTGGGCTGGCAGCTGGGGCACCGGACGCTTGCCGCCGGCGTCGAGCAGGTGGCAGCGGGTTCGCTGCTGTGCCTGCAGGACGGTCGGGTCACCACCATGTCCTTCGCGGTGCCGGACCCTCTGGTCGTCGCCGAGCTGGAGGCGACGGTCCTCCGGACGCGGGACCTGCTGCGCGACTACCTGGACGCCTACCTGCGCGACCATCCCGACCCGGTGCTGCAGCTCAGCGGGGGACAGGACTCCCGGCTGCTGCTCTCCGCGATCGATCCCGCGCGTCGTCGGGGCCTGCGGGTGATGACCGTGGGAAGTCCTGAGGACGCCGACGTCGTGATCGCGAGCGACCTCGCCCGGCGCTACGGGATGCGCCACGAGGTGCTCGACCTGGCCGGCCTCGAGCACCTCGACCCGGAGGAGGCGTGGGAGCGCTGCGTGGTCGCGGCGCGCCGTCTCGAGCTCGGGGCCGATCCGGTGGCGCGGGCCGCGCTGGACACCGCGGAGGAGCGCTCCCAGCCAGGCCCCCGGCTCTCCGGGCTCGGTGGGGAGGTCGCTCGGGGGTTCTACTACCTGGGCTCGCGGGGGCAGCGGCAGGTGACCGAGCGCCGCTCTCGCCGGCTGGCCGCGTGGCGGTTGCTGACCAACGAGGCAGCGGCCGACGACGCCCTCGAGCCGGGCTTCGCGGCGTGGGCGCGCGACGTCGCACTGACCGAGGTGCACCGGGCGCTCGTCGCCTCCGGCGACCCGTGGTTCGCCGCCACCGACAGGTTCTACCTCGAGCACCGCGTCCAGCGCTGGGGGGGCGTGACCGAGACAGCCGTCTGCTCCCGCGTCGCGGTGGCGAACCCGATGCTCGACGAGCGGTTCCTCGCCGCCGTACACACGCTGGCTCCGGCGGACAAGCGGCGCTCCCGCTTCCTGGCCCGTCTCCAGGTCGCCCTGGACCCCGAGCTGGCCTCCATGCCGCTGGACGGACGGCCCGCGCCGGCCAGCTATGCCGAACCGGGGCCGTCGGCCGCGCTCCAACGGGCCCGCAGCCGCTCCGCGGCCGCACGCCGCAAGGCGCTCCAGCGGGTCCGGGGGGAGCGGCGCGCTCCCGTCGGCGGCCCGGTCCTGGCCCGGCAGGCGACCGCCCACCTGCGCGGGCGCCCAGAAGTCCTCGAGCCGCTGGTCGCGACCGGCGTGTTCCGCGAGCAGTGGCTCGACGAGGTGGTGTCCGGTGGCGTCGACCCGGATCCCGCCACCGCCGCGCTGCTGGTCAACCTGACGGTGGCCACCTCCCGACAGCCGCGAGTTCCGGCCTCGTCTCCCCAACCTGAGGGATGACGCGCCCGCTCCGTGGCACCTGGGGGGTTACGTTCGGGAAGAGGCGCTCTACGCGTCGGTCCGTGCGCCTGTGCGGTCCTCCGACACCCCCGACCGGACCGCGCCCCGCGTGGTCCCCTGGAGCGAGATGTTCTCGATATCCCACCACCGACGCCTGCCGCTGGCCATGGTCGTCGTCTGCACCGCCGTCGCCCTGAGCGGTGCCACGCCCCCCGCTACGGCGGGCGCAGCCACCGCCGCGCCGTCGGGCTACAGCGTGTGGCCCGACAGCCTGGTGCCCCAGACCCCGGTCGACGGCGACACCACCCGCACCACCCTCGGCCTGGAGTTCTCGGCGGCTGCCGCCGGGCGCGTCACGGCGATCGAGGTCTACCGCGGTCCCGGTGGCGCCGTGCCCCAGGACGCGACCCTGTGGTCCCCGGGAGGACGCGCGCTCGCCGTCGCCGACGTCGCCGACCCGCAGGGGACCGGCTGGCTGGTTGCCGAGCTCTCCGAGCCGGTCACGCTGACCCCCGGGCGGCGCTACGTCGCCTCCTACACAGCGCCGGAGGGCAGGTACGCCGGGGACAACGACGCCCTCAGCGCCCCTGTCGTCCACGACGCGCTCACCGCCTGGCGCGGCGTCTTCACCCGGGGCGAGGGCCGCCCCGACCAGACCTACCGGCAGTCGAACTACTACGTCGACGTCGTGTTCGAGCCCACCGACGAGCGCGTGCCCGCTCCCGGCGGCGAGCCCACGCCGTCACCGTCGCCAGGCGGCGACTTCCCGGACGCCGCCAGCACCGGCGTACCCGTCGGCACCGCGCTCACGCCGTACACCGGACCGTGCACGATCACCCAGGACGGCACCGTGATCGAGGCCAGGACCGTGGACTGCGACCTCCTCGTCCGCGCCTCCGGGGTGGTCATCCGCAACACGCTGATCAACGGCACCGTCACCAACGACGAGCTCGTCCCCGGCAACGACTTCACGATCACCGACAGCGAGGTGCGGGCCGGTGACTACACCGGCACCGGGATCGGGACCCGCGACTTCGTCGCCACCCGGGTGGAGGTCACCGGCGGCAACCGGTCGATCAACTGCTGGCTGGACTGCGAGGTTCGCTCCTCCTTCGTCCACGGCCAGATGAGCGACGAGACGGGGGTGAGCCATGAGTCCGGCATCCGCATGGGAGCGGGCAACACGATCGTGGGCAACACGATCACCTGCGACGCGCCGTACATCCCGCCGGACGCGGGCTGCTCCGCCGGGCTCACCGGGTACGGCGACTTCGCCGCCGTCCGCGACGTTCTGGTGCAGGGCAACCTGTTCCTCGCCTCCACCGGCGGCACCTGCGCGTACGGCGGGTCCTCCGCCGGCAAGCCGTTCTCACTCCTGGCCCGCGACATCCGGTTCATCGACAACGTCTTCCAGCGCGGGGAAACCGGCAACTGCGGTGTCTGGGCCCCGGTGATGGACTTCGACGCTGCCGCGCCGGGCAATGTCTGGAGCGGCAACACGTGGGAGGACGGGACCCCCGTGACCCCCTGATCGGGCCTCCTCGAAGTCAACTGACTTGGTGGACCATGCGGTCCCCGCAGCGTGCTCACCACTATTGGTGAAGTGGCACTTCTTCGTCGGAGGGCCGCTGGGCGCCTCGTGAGATTGGAGTCATGCCCGCCGTCGCGCATGTCCTCGTCATCGTGCAGAACCTGCCGGTTCCCTTGGACCGTCGGGTCTGGCTGGAGTGCCAGGCCCTGCGGTCCGCGGGGTACGACGTCAGCGTCATCTGTCCGAAGGGCCCGGGCGATCCACGCCTGGAGGTCATCGACGGCGTCCGCATCCACAAGTACCGGCCCGCGCCGCCGGCCGAGGGCGCGCTCGGCTACCTGCTGGAGTTCGTCTACTCCTGGGTCCGCACGGCGTGGCTGAGCCGCCGGGTGTGGCGCCGCAAGCCCTTCGACGTGGTCCAGGCCTGCAACCCGCCCGACACCTACTGGGCGCTCGCCCGGTACTGGAAGCGGCGCGGCGTCCGCTTCGTCTACGACCAGCACGACCTCAACCCCGAGCTCTTCTTGTCCCGCTTCGGCCGCCCCACCGGCCTCGCCGGGCGGGCACAGCTGGCCGGGCTGCGCTGGCTGGAGCGGATGACCTACCGCACGGCCGACCACGTCATCTCCACCAACCGCTCCTACCAGGACATCGCCTTCACCCGTGGCGGCCTGGCGCCCCACGAGGTCACCGTGGTGCGCAGCGGCCCGGACACCTCCGCGATGCGCCCGCTGCTCCCGACCTCCGACGTGCTGCCCGCGCGGCGGCACTCACTGGTCTACCTCGGGATCATGGGACCCCAGGACGGGGTGGGCCTCGTGCTCGACGTCGTCGACGAGCTGGTGCGGGTGCGGGGGCGCCGCGACGTCTGCGCGACGCTGCTGGGCTTCGGCGACTGCTACGACGACCTGCTGCGCCGCAGCCACGAGCTCGGCCTCGACGACGTGGTGACCTTCACCGGGCGGGCCGGTCCCGAGATGATCGCCGAGCACCTCAGCGCGGCGACGCTCGGCGTCTGCCCCGACCTGAAGACGCCGCTCAACGACATCTCCACGATGAACAAGACCATGGAGTACATGGCCTACGCGTTGCCGTCGGTCGCCTTCGACCTCGTCGAGACCCGGGTCTCGGGGGAGGACTCCTGCCTCTACGTCCCGTCCGGGGACGTGCAGGCGTTCGCCGACGCCGTGGAGCTGATCCTCGACGACCCCGTGCGCCGCGAGGCGATGTCGCTGCGGGCCCGCGAGCGGGTCCGCGACGTCCTCGACTGGCGCCCGCAGCGCGAGGCCTACCTCTCGGTCTTCGACCGCCTGGTCCACCTGGACCCGTCCCGGACGGCGCCGGCCGGGCCGGCGTACGTCCCGGACACCCCGGAGGCGCTGGGTCGGTTCGTGCGCGACCGCGGTCCGCGCCCGGCCGTGCGACACCAGCCCCTGGGCGCCTGAGGAGGCACTGGATGGACATCTCGGTGATCGGTTGCGGCTACCTCGGCGCGGTCCACGCGGCCGGCCTGGCGGCACTCGGCCACGACGTCGTCGGCATCGACGTCGACGCCGACAAGGTGGCCCGCCTGAGCGCCGGCGAGGCGCCGTTCTACGAGCCGGGCCTGCGCGAGCTGCTCGCTTCGGCGACCGGCTCGCTGCGCTTCACCACCGACATGACGGCCGCCGAGGGGTGCACGGTGCACTTCGTCTGCGTCGGCACGCCGCAGCGCCCCGGTGAGAACGCCGCGGACGTCAGCCACGTCGAGTCCTCGGTCGAGATGCTGGCGGCCCACCTGCGCTCCGGCGACGTGGTCGTCGGCAAGTCCACGGTGCCGGTCGGCACCGCGGAGTCCCTGCTCGTCGAGGTCCGCGCGGCCTGCCCGGGCGCGACGCTCGTGTGGAACCCCGAGTTCCTGCGCGAGGGCCATGCGGTCCGAGACACCCTGCACCCCGACCGGCTGGTGTTCGGGCTGGCCGAGGACGACGCCCCCGACCACGCCCGCTCGGTGCTGCGCGAGGTCTACGCGCGCCCGATCGCCGAGGGCGTCCCCGTCATCGAGACCGACCTGGCGACCGCGCAGCTGGTCAAGGCCGCGGCCAACTCCTTCCTGGCCACCAAGATCTCCTTCATCAACGCGATGGCCGAGGTCTGCGAGGCCTCCGGCGGCGACGTGGTGCGGCTCGCCGAGGCGATCGGCCACGACACCCGGATCGGGCCGCAGTTCCTGCGCGCGGGCCTCGGCTTCGGCGGCGGCTGCCTGCCCAAGGACATCCGGGCGTTCATGGCCCGCGCGGGCGAGCTCGGCGCCGACCAGGCGCTGGCGTTCCTGCGCGAGGTGGACGCGATCAACCTGCGCCGCCGGGTGCGGATGGTCGACCTGGCCCGGGCCGAGTGCCACGGCTCGATCGTGGGGCGCCGGATCGCGATCCTGGGCGCCGCGTTCAAGCCCGACAGCGACGACGTCCGCGACTCCCCGGCCCTCAGCGTCGCCGCGCAGATGTCGCTGCAGGGCGCCGAGGTGGTGGTCACCGACCCGCAGGCGATCGACAACGCGCGCCGCCGCTGGCCGGACCTGAAGTACGCCTTCACGCCCGAGGAGGCCGCGACCGGCGCCGACCTGGTGCTGCTGCTCACCGAGTGGCGTGAGTACGTCGACCTCGACCCCCACGAGCTCGGCGACCTCGTGCGTCGGCGGCGGGTGCTGGACGGGCGCAACGTCCTGGACCCCGATCGCTGGCGAGGCGCCGGCTGGACCTATCGAGCCCTGGGCCGCCCGCTGAGCGACGGAAGGCCCGTGTGATGGCCACCGCGACGGGTGCCTCCCGGCTGCGGGAGCTGATGGTCGACTCGCCCTCCTCGGTCGGGGCACGGCGCCGGGCCGGGCGCTGGGAGCTGTTCGCCCGGCTCTTCCCGTCCGTGGAGCAGATGCGGGTGCTGGACCTCGGCGGCACCACGGAGGCCTGGCGCCGCGCCCCCGTGCGGCCGGCCGACGTGGTCGTGCTGAACCTGCTCGAACCTGGGGAGAGCACCGAGCCGTGGCTGCACCCGGTGCTGGGCGATGCGTGCACGGCACGGCGCTCGCTGGAGGAGGCCGGGGCGCCCACGGCGTACGACCTGGTGTTCTCCAACTCGCTGATCGAGCACGTCGGCGGGCACGCCCAGCGGGCCGCGCTCGCTCGCGAGGTCCACGCCCTGGCGCCGCGGCACTGGGTGCAGACGCCGTACCGCTACTTCCCGCTCGAGCCGCACTGGCTCTGCCCTGGCCTGCAGTTCCTGCCCCTGGGCGCCCGAGCCCGCGTCGCGGCCGTGTGGCCGCTCGCCCACACCCGCCCCGGCTCCCGCGAGGACGCGTTCGCCGAGGTGCAGTGGACCGAGCTCATCGGCCTCGCCGAGCTGCGCGCCTACTTCCCGCGCTCGCAGATCCACCACGAGCGGATGGCCGGCCTCACCAAGTCCCTGACCGCCGTCGCCACCTGACCCCCACCTCCGCGAGTCGGCGCCAATGGCGCGCCGAGTCGGCGCGAACGGCGGCGCTCAGCGGACCACGGCGGGGGACCAGGCCTGCTCGATCAGCAGCCGGGGCACGGCCGTGGCCGTCGTGTCCAGCGCCCACACGTCGGTGACGCCCGGCTCGTCCGTGCGGGGCAGGCCGTAGACGATCGTGTCCTCGTCGAGCCACGCCGCCTGGTCGTCGACGCCGGAGCTCTCGCCGCGCAGCACCGTCTCCTCGCCGGTGGCCAGGTCGAGGACCGCGAAGGACCAGTGCGTCCCGGCCTCCGGGCCATCGACCTTGTAGGCCAGTCGGCCGCCGTCGGGTGAGAGCGCGGGGCACTCGGCGTTCTCGCGCAGCCCGGTGAGGGTGCGCGCCTGCAGGTCGCCACGCACCAGGTAGGTGCGTCCGCCCGTCGCGGCCGTCGCATAGAAGGTGCGCTCGTCGAGGAAGGTCACCCCCCACAGGTTGCGGTCGGCGGGGCGCACCTCCTCGCCGTCGAGCACGAGGGTGAAGCGCTCCAGGTTGCCGTGTCCTTCTCCGCCGACGTCGCGGATCTCGGTGGCGGTGGAGAACCCGGTCTGCAGGTAGGAGTGACCGCTGACGAACGTCGTGGTGGCCACCAGCCCGGCGCCGGGGGAGAGCCGGGTGCGGCTCGGGATCCCCGGCAGCGAGATCCGGTGCTGCTCGCGCAGGTCGGCGTCGAGCTCGCGCAGCTCATAGCGCGTCACCACGCCCCGCACGGTGCGCAGGCACGCGACCACCTCGCCCACCGCGTCCACCCGGTCACAGGCGACGTCGCTGATCACCCGCTCGCCCCCCGGGTCCGCGAGCGGTACGCCGGCGACCAGCCCGAAGCTGCGGTCGGTCCCGGTGTGGCGGAACAGGATCCGCGGCCCCTCCGGCATTCCCCCCGCCGCCGCGACCGGTACGCCGGGGGCCGCGTCGTGCCGCTGGCGGTAGCGCTCGGCGTCGCGCAGGGCGAACACCGCGACCGCGGCAATGACGAGCACCAGCAGCCCGGCGAACACCCCCACCCGCAGCCGGCGGCTCACCGCGCCGCCTCGGTGCGGTCCAGCGGCGCGAGCACTACCAGCGCCGGGACCACCACCACCGAGAGCGCGCCGGCGACCACCAGCAGCGCGGTGCCCGGGCCGACCCAGAACCACAGCAACCCGAACCCCGCCGAGGAGGCCATCCGGGCCAGCGCGACGACGGTCTGCGCCGAGGCGATCCCGCTGGCGCGCAGCGCGGGCTCGACCACGCGCCCGGCGATCGCCGCGAGCACCCCGTCGGTGGCGGCGTAGAAGAGCCCGAGCAGCGCGAGCGCGACCAGGGTGCCGACCGCGGGTGCGAGCGGGGCCGCCGCCGCGACGTACGCCGCCAGCAGCGCGAGGTGGCCGAGCACCATCGTGCGGGCCCGGCCGCAGCCGTCCGCCACCCGGCCCAGCGGCAGCGCGAGCAGCAGGTAGGCGAGGCTGGTGCCGACGTAGAGCAGCGGGAACCAGTGCGCGGCGAAGCCGCCGCGCTCCAGCAGCGCGAGGTAGACGAAGCCGTCGCCGACGCTCAGCAGCCCCAGCATGCCCGCGACCACCAGCAGCCGCACCATCCCGGGTGCGGCCAGGTCGCGCCAGCGCGGGCGGGGACCGACCGGCGCCACGGCCCCGGGGGTCGTGGCGGACGCCGGACGGTCCTCCACGAACAGCCCGAGCAGCACCACCCCGAGGAGGGCGAAGCCCAGCGAGACCACCATCACCGTGAGGTAGCCGTCGGGGATCCACCACAGGATCGCGAAGGCCAGCAGCGGCCCGATCACCGCTCCCACGGTGTCGAGGCAGCGGTGCACCCCGAACGCGTACGCCGTGTGCTGCGGCGCGGTCGCGGCCGAGATGATCGCGTCGCGCGGCGCGCTGCGGATCCCCTTGCCGACCCGGTCCGCGGCGACCACGGCCGCGATCGCCCCGACGCCGGTGCTGAGCAGGAAGCCGACCCGCGCCACGCAGCTCAGCGCGTAGCCGGCCAGCGCGACCCACTTGGGGTGTCCGCTGCGATCGGCGCCCCAGCCGCCCGCGATCCGCACCAGGGCGCTGACCCCCTGGTAGAGCGCGTCGATGAGCCCGTAGGCGAGCGTCGAGACGCCCAGGCCGACCGTCAGGTAGAGCGGCAGGATCGCCGCCACCGACTCCGAGGAGATGTCGGTGAGCAGGCTGACGAAGCCGAGGGTGAGGACCACCGGCGCGACCCGGCGACCCGGAGCGCCGGCCGGGGCGGCGCCGGTCGCGGGCGCTGCCGGCACCTGGCGCAGCGAGACATACACGTCATGCCCGGCGGGCGCGCAGGATGGCGAAGACGGCGTAGGAGCCGTCCTCCGGGACGGCGGTGATCACCACCGAGCTGGCGCGCCAGGCGAAGAACGCCGCCTCCGTGCCGCTCGCGGCGCGCCCCGACACCTCTCGGAAGCCGAGGCCGGCGAGGTGCACGCGGTAGAAGGCGAGCACCCGGTCCGCGTCGCTTCCCTCGGCGCTGAAGGTGACCTGGAGGCGCCCCGGGGAGGGGGAGACGCTCGAGGTCCGCACCCGGGTGCCGGGCACCGGAGGGAGCACGCGCCGGGGATGGCCGGCCACCAGCGCGCCGTCGGCGGACTCGGGTGCCGCGACTCCGCGCACCACCGGATCGCGGCGCCGCCCGGGGCCGCTGCCACGCGGCTCTCCGGACCCCGGCCCCGCACCGAGGTCGGGCCCGGGCGCGGCCTCGATGCCGCCGGGGCCCGGGTCGGATCCGTCGCTGGGGGGCGCGCCGGGCGGCTGCCCGGACCCGCCCGCGGCCCCGCCCCCGGTCGGATCGCCGTCTGGTCCGCCGCCGGGGACGCCGGCATCGGCACCCCGCGAGGCGCCGGCCGACAGCGAGGCGGCGACCGGTCCGGGCAGGGGCTGGCCGGTGTCCTCGCGCAGCGTCGCGATCACGATCGCACCCAGGCAGAGCACGCCGAGGACGTAGACGACGAGGAAGCGGCGGCCGAACTGCAGCTTCATCGTCCCTCCCGGGCGGCGTCGCCCCTCGACGCCGGACCCTGCGAATCTAGGAACGGGGCCCGTGGGGTCGGAGGGCAACCGTGGCCACATACCCAATGCAGGGGAGGCGACGGCGCTCGGTCGCCGAGCGCGACCGGGTCCGGGCAGGGGGGGGGCGACCCATCAGTCGCCGGGCTGGCCGCCGGGGGGTCGGACCTACGCACACACCGGCGAGGGGGCGGACTCCCGCAGCGGGGGCGGCTGGGAGTCCTTCTCACCGATTCGACGACTGATGGGTCGAGGGGTCGCAACCCCAGGCACCACCCTGCGCGACGGCGAGGACCGTGGCATCACCAAATTGCGGCAGCCGCGGGACCAGTCGTGTCGGAGCGCTTCCGTAGACTCTCGGGGTCCCTCCGTGTCGGTCCCGACCGGAGGCGCTCGTGCTGCCGTCCGGCCCGGGCGACCACTCCGATACTCCTGAGGAGCCACGTGAGTCTCAACGGCCTCGCCGATGCCGTTCTCGCCGACCCGACCCTCGCCGGTGCCCTGGCCGACGCCGGGCCCGGACGGGTCAAGACCCTGGACCTCACCGCCCCCGAGTCGCTGCGTCCGTTCGTGGTCACCGGTCTGGTCCGCGAGGGCCGCACCGTGCTCGCGGTGACCGCGACCTCGCGCGAGGCCGAGGACCTGGTCGACGCCCTCGGCTGCTTCCTGGACCCCGCCTCGGTGGCCTACTACCCGAGCTGGGAGACCCTCCCGCACGAGCGGCTGAGCCCGCGCAGCGACACCGTCGGACGCCGGCTCGCGGTCCTGCGTCGCCTGTGCCACCCCGGCGACGACGTCAGCAACGGACCGCTGAAGGTCGTGGTCGCGCCGGTGCGCTCGGTGCTCCAGCCGCAGGTCAAGGGTCTCGGCGACCTCGCCCCGGTGGAGATCGTGTCCGGCGCCACCGCCTCCCTCGACGAGGTCGTACGCCGCCTGGCCGACGCGGCCTACTCGCGCGTCGACCTGGTCGAGAAGCGCGGCGAGTTCGCGGTGCGCGGCGGCATCGTCGACGTCTTCCCGCCCACCGAGGAGCACCCGCTCCGGGTGGAGTTCTGGGGCGACGAGGTCGAGGAGATCCGCGCGTTCTCGGTGGCCGACCAGCGCACCCTGGAGAAGGTCGAGCGGCTCTGGGCGCCGCCGTGCCGCGAGCTGCTGCTGACCGAGGAGGTCCGCGCCCGCGCCGCCGAGCTGGGCCGCAACCACCCCCAGCTGCTCGAGCTCACCGACAAGATCGCCGCCGGCATCGCCGTCGACGGCATGGAGTCGCTGGCGCCGGTCCTGGTCGACGACATGGAGCTGCTGGTCGACCTGATGCCCGAGCGCACCCACGTGCTGGTGCTCGACCCCGAGCGGGTCCGCACCCGCGCCCAGGACCTGGTCGCGACCAGCGAGGAGTTCCTCGGCGCCAGCTGGGCCGCGGCCGCGAGCGGCGGGACGGCACCGATCGACCTCGGCGCCGCGTCGTACCGCTCGGTCGGCGACGTGCGCGACCACGCCCTGGAGCGAGGCCTGCCCTGGTGGGCGCTGAGCCCGTTCGGCCTCGACGACCAGCAGGCCGCGCCGGTCGGCTCCTCCGCCGACGACGCCGGCGTGCCGAGCCGCGGGCTGCCGATGCGCCCGGTCGACGCCTACCGCGGCGACACCGAGCGCGCCACCCGCGACCTGCAGCGCTGGACCGACGACGGCTACCGCGCGGTGCTCGTCTACGCCGGCCCGGGCCTGGCCGAGCGCGCCGTGGAGGTGCTCACCGAGCGCGACGTGTCCGCGCGCTACCTCGAGGGCATCGAGACCGGCGAGGAGCTGCTGCCGACCACCGTGGCGGTCACCGTCGGCGGGCTCGCCCACGGGTTCGTCGACGACACCAACCGCCTGGTGCTGCTCACCGGCGACGACGTGTCGGGGCAGAAGAGCTCCACACGCGACATGCGCAAGATGCCGGTGCGCCGGCGCAAGCAGATCGACCCGCTCGAGCTCAAGACCGGCGACTACGTCGTCCACGAGCAGCACGGCGTGGGCCGCTTCGTGGAGATGAAGCAGCGCGAGGCCGGCGGCGCGGTGCGCGAGTACCTCGTCCTCGAGTACGGCGCCTCCAAGCGCGGCGCCCCGCCGGACCGGCTCTACGTGCCGGCCGACGCCCTCGACCAGGTGACCCGCTACGTCGGCGGCGAGCAGCCCAGCCTGGACCGCCTCGGCGGCGCGGACTGGAGCAAGCGCAAGAACCGCGCCCGCAAGGCGGTGCGGGAGATCGCCGCCGAGCTGATCAAGCTGTACGCCGCGCGCCAGGCCACCAAGGGCTACGCCTTCGGCCCGGACACGCCCTGGCAGCGCGAGCTGGAGGACGCCTTCCCCTTCACCGAGACCCCCGACCAGCTCAGCACGGTCGAGGAGGTCAAGGCCGACATGCGCCAGACGGTCCCGATGGACCGGCTGATCTGCGGCGACGTCGGCTACGGCAAGACCGAGATCGCGGTGCGCGCGGCGTTCAAGGCGGTGCAGGACGGCAAGCAGGTGGCGGTCCTGGTGCCGACGACGCTGCTGGTCACCCAGCACCTCTCGACGTTCGCCGAGCGGATGAGCAACTTCCCGGTCAACCTCAGGGCGCTCTCGCGGTTCCAGAGCGACAAGGAGGCCAAGGAGGTGATGGCCGGTCTGGCCGACGGCACCGTGGACATCGTGGTCGGCACCCACCGGCTGCTCAACCCCGACATCCGCTTCAAGGACCTCGGCCTGATCATCGTCGATGAGGAGCAGCGCTTCGGCGTCGAGCACAAGGAGCAGATGAAGCGGCTGCGGACCTCCGTCGACGTGCTCTCGATGTCCGCGACGCCGATCCCGCGCACCCTGGAGATGGCGATCACCGGCATCCGCGAGATGTCCACGATCGCCACCCCGCCGGAGGAGCGGCACCCGGTGCTGACCTACGTCGGCCCGTACGAGGACCGCCAGGTCGTCGCTGCGCTGCGCCGCGAGCTGCTGCGCGACGGCCAGGTGTTCTACATCCACAACCGGGTGAACTCCATCGAGAAGGCGGCCGCGCGGCTGCGCGAGCTGGTCCCCGAGGCGCGGGTCGCGACCGCGCACGGTCAGATGGGGGAGAAGCAGCTCGAGCAGGTCATGCTCGACTTCTGGGAGAAGCGCTTCGACGTCCTGGTCTGCACGACGCTGGTCGAGTCGGGCCTCGACGTCTCCAACGCCAACACGATGATCATCGAGCGTGCCGACACCCTCGGCCTGTCCCAGCTGCACCAGCTGCGCGGCCGCGTCGGTCGCTCGCGCGAGCGGGCGTACGCCTACTTCCTCTACCCGGGGGAGAAGCCGCTGACCGAGACCGCCCACGAGCGGCTCGCGACCCTGGCCCAGCACTCCGACCTGGGCGGCGGCATGGCGATCGCGATGAAGGACCTGGAGATCCGCGGCGCCGGCAACCTGCTGGGCGGCGCGCAGTCGGGCCACATCGAGGACGTCGGGTTCGACCTCTACGTCCGCCTGGTCGGCGAGGCGGTCAACGAGTTCAAGGGCGACACCGAGCCCGAGCTCAACGAGGTGCGCATCGAGCTGCCGGTCGACGCCCACCTGCCCCACGACTACATCCCCAGCGAGCGGCTGCGCCTGGAGATGTACAAGCGGCTCGCCGAGGTGCGCACCGACGAGGACGTCGACGCGATCAACGAGGAGCTCATCGACCGCTACGGCGAGCCGCCGATCGTCGTGGTCTCGCTGCTGCTGGTGGCGCGCTTCCGGGCCCGGGCGCGGCAGGCGGGGGTCGGGGAGGTGACGATCGCGGGCAAGAACGTCCGCTTCGCGCCGGTCTCGCTGCCCGAGTCGCGGGTGGTGCGGCTGAACCGGATGTACCCGCGCTCGATCGTCAAGCCCCAGGTCGACACGATCCTGGTGCCGCGACCGCAGACGGCGCCGGTCGGGGGCAAGCCCATCGACGGGATCGCCCTGCTTGAATGGGCCCGCCATGTGATCGACGCCATCATCGACCCCGACCACGCGGTCGCCAAGACCGACCCGAAGTCGAAGCCCTAGGAGCTCCCGTGCGCCGTCCGCTCGTGTCCCTCGCCACCGCCGTCGTCCCGCTCGTGCTGCTCAGCGGATGCGGGAGCGTCGGCACCGAGCTGCGGCCCGGCACCGCGGCGGTGGTCGACGAGGAGGTGGTGTCGATGTCGGAGGTCGACGACGTCACCGACAGCCTGTGCACGGTGCTCGTCAGCCAGGCGGCCGAGGCCGCCCAGCCGGGCGCGCCCGCCGCGTCGTACCCGCTCGGCGTGGTCCGCTCGGCCGCCCAGCGCGGCCTCGCGCTCAACATCGCGGCCGACCGGATCGCCGAGGAGCAGGGCATCGACGTGAGCGAGGACCTGGAGGCCGGGATCGCGACGGTCCGCAACGCCTACCAGGGCGCCGACCCCGCGCTGGTCGAGGAGGCGATGCCCGGGTTCACCGGCGACGGCCACCTCGAGCTGGTGCTCACCGCGTGGGGCCGCGAGGACCTCGGTCCGCAGGCCGCCGAGGAGGAGGCGCGGGCCCGCGGCTACGAGCTCGGCGCCGAGTGGGCCGAGGAGCACGGGCTGGAGTCCAACCCGCTCTTCGACAGCCTGGCGATCGGCGAGGGCGGCGTCGCGGCGGCCCGCGAGGACCTGTCGGTCCCCGTCTCCGAGTGGGCCCGGATGGCCGCGACGCCGGCGTCCCAGGCCGAGGTCGACGAGGTCACCCGCGACCTGCCCGCCAACCAGCGCTGCGACGGCTAGCGAGGCGCCGATGCCCCCGGAGACCCGACCGCAGGCGCCCGCGCTGGTGGAGCTGCTCGACGTGATGCGCCGGCTGCGGGCCGAGTGCCCGTGGAAGGCCGAGCAGACCCACCGCTCGCTCGCGCGCTACCTGCTCGAGGAGACCCACGAGACCCTCGAGGCGATCGACACCGGCGACGCCGCGCACCTGCGTGAGGAGCTCGGCGACCTGCTGCTGCAGGTGTACTTCCACGCGGTCATCGCCGAGCAGTCCGGCGCGTTCGACCTCGACGACGTCGCCCGCGGCATCACCGACAAGATGGTGCGCCGCAACCCGCACGTCTTCGCGCCCGCCGAGCCCGGCTCCGAGCGGGAGCGCCCCGGCGACGCCGCCGCCGTCAACGAGGCGTGGGAGGAGATCAAGGCCGAGGAGAAGAGCGCACGCACCTCGGTCCTCGACGGCATCGCGCCCACCCTCCCCGCCCTGCTGTACGCCGACAAGGCCCTCGACCGGCTCGCCCGCGCCGGCCAGGCAGTCACCCCCGACCCCGCCTCGCCCGACCTCGGCGAACGCCTTCTCGCCCTCGTCGCCGAGGCGCGCGCCGCCGGCATCGACCCCGAGCAGGCCCTGCGCGACACCGTCCGCGAGCACACCCGCGGCCACTGAGCGCGGTCGGGCCGGCCGGCCGACAGCGGTGTTCCGCAGTCACCGGCTGGCAGCTGCGCACCGCTGTCCCTCTCACGGGGCCGCGGCCCGACGCCCGACCCGCACGGGTGGGGCAGGCCGCGCCGTGGGTACCGGGGGCCGTGACGACGACTGCGGATCCTGACGCCGTGTCCGCGCCCCGGTGGGTGGTGGGCGACCTGCTGCGCGCGGTCGCGCTGGTGAGCGTCGCGGTGGGCGCGAGCGGGTGGGGCGTCGTGGGCTTCGCGCTGTTCATGCTGGTGCTCGGGGCGACGATGATCCCGCGCGCGCTGGGCGCGCCGCCGTCCCTCGATGTCAGCTACTGCTCGGTGCTGCTGGGGGGCGCGTGGGCGGCGGTGCTCGACCTCTACCTGCGCTTCGCCTGGCTCGACACCGTCGTGCACGCCGCCGCGACCGGGCTCATCGGCGTCGTGGCGTACGTCGTGATGGTGCGGGTCGGATGGCTGTCGACACGGGTCCCGCGGCCGGGTCGGGTGGTGGTGGCCACGGGCGTGGGCACCGTCCTCGCGCTGGTCTGGGAGCTGCTGGAGTGGGGCGGCCACGCGCTCGTCGACGACCGCATCCAGGTGGGCTACGAGGACACCCTCGGCGACCTGGTCTCCGGGCTGGTGGGCGCGGCCCTCGCGGGCGCCGTCCTGCTGAGCGACACCCTGGTGCGCGGGCCGGGGTCGCGGCGAGCAGGATCTCCGAGATGAGGAGCCCGTCCGCGTCGCACCGGAGCCACCCCAGCGTGTCGGTGGTGATCCCCGCGCGCGACGACGCCGTCGCCCTCGAGCGCTGCCTCACGCTGCTGGCCCGCCAGAGCGTGGCGGCGTACGAGGTGATCGTGGTCGACAACGCCTCCACCGACGAGACCGCGCAGGTGGCACGCCGCCACGGCGCGCGGGTGGTGCACGAGGCGACGCCCGGCATCCCGCAGGCGGCCGCGACCGGGTACGACGCGGCGCGCGGCGACGTCATCGCCCGCCTGGACGCCGACTCGCGGCCCGGACGGACCTGGGTGTCGCGGATCGGGTGCCGGATGGCCGACCCGCGACTGGACGCGGCGACCGGGACCGGGTGGTTCTACGACCTGGCCCCGCTGCTCGGTCGACCGGTCGCGCTGGTCTACCTCGGTGCCTACTACGCGCTGTGCCACCTCGCGCTCGGGCACACCGCGCTGTGGGGATCCAGCATGGCGCTGCGCCGCTCGGCCTGGGAGCGGGTGCGCGACCGGGTGCACCGCGACGACGCGGAGCTGCACGACGACCTCGACCTCGCCTTCGTGCTCGGCCCGCACGCCCGGATCCGCCTCGACCCCGGCCTCGACGTGGGCGTCTCCGCGCGCTCGCTGCACGGGCTGGCCCAGCTGCGCCGCCGCCTGGACCGAGCGGTCCGCACGCTGCGGCTCAACTGGGCCGACCAGCCGCCGTGGCTGCGCTGGCGCGACCGGTTCACCCGCGAGGGGGCTACCAGCCGATCGTCATCCACAAGAAGAGCTGCGTGATCAAGAACCCGGTCAGGAAGTTCAGCCACAGGAACCGGCGCCACCCCGCGTTCGCGCGCTCGCACTCCGCGTCGCTCAGGCGCACGTACGGCGCGACGTTGGCGACGTAGGGCAGCACCAGCAGCGCCGACAGGGAGGCCGGCCACGGCAGGGTGAGCAGCAGCAGCCCGGCCACGACGTAGCAGCCGAGCGCGAACCAGGTCGTCGTCGAGGCGCCCATGACGGTGCCGACCGAGCCGATCCCGCCGGCGCGGTCGGCCTCGATGTCCTGCACCGCGCCGAAGGCGTGCGAGCCCATGCCCCACAAGAAGAACCCGGCCAGCGCGGCGAGCGCCGTCGCGTCGAGCGAGGCCCCGCTCATCGCCAGGCCCAGGACGGCGGGGGAGACGAAGTGGGTGCTGGAGGTGATCGAGTCCAGGAACGGGCGCTCCTTGAACCGCAGCCCCGGTGCGGAGTAGGCGACCACCGCGAACACGCTCACCGCCAGCACGGCGGTGGAGGCCAGGTCACCGAGCGCGACCAGCGCGAGGACGAACGGCAGGTTCGAGAGCACCGCCGCCCAGATCGTGCGCCGGTGCACGCCCCGGTCGAGCACGACCCCCTCGACCCCGCCCTTGCGCGGGTTGCGGATGTCGGACTCGTAGTCGAAGACGTCGTTCACGCCGTACATCAACAGGTTGTACGGCACCAGGAACCACAGCGTGCCGAGCACCAGCACCCACCACTCGGCGGCGCCGTCGGGGCTCCCGCCGGCGAGCAGGTACGCCGCGGCGAACGGGTAGGCGGTGTTGATCCAGCTCAGCGGTCGCGACGACGCGAGGACCTGGCCCCAGGCGCTCACCGCTCGGGCCGATCGGGCCGATCGAGCACCCGGTCCACCAGCAGCGCGAGCGCGGGCAGCCCGGCGACGGCGGCCACCGGCCAGGCGAAGTCCTCGATCGGCGCGAGGCCGATCTTGATCCCGGAGATCTGGTCGTCGACGTAGCCGAACAGGTCCACGGCGATCATCAGGTTGTCGAAGACCGCAGTGAGCACCATCAGCGCGGCCAGCGTGAGGCCGGTCGCCGCCCACCAGCGGCGGTCCGGACGACCCACGAGCGCCGCGACACCGAGCACCACGAGGGTCACCGCCACGAAGGCGGAGGAGACGAGCACGTAGGTCATCGCAGCGCCTCCCGGCGACCGCTGCGCCGCTCGGTGCCCGCCGAGCCCAGCAGCATCCGGAACAACCCGTGCAGCACCATCGTCACGTAGCAGAGGAACACGATGAAGAACAGCTCCTCCAGCGGCAGCTCGGGAGCCACCTCGATCCCGGTCATGGCCTCGGACTCCCCGCGGTGGTAGATCTCCAGGCCGATCGCGACCAGGTCCCAGGCGAGGAAGTAGACCAGCCCGACCGCGAGCACCACGAGCGCGCGTCGGGGCCGGTCGAAGACGAACAGCTTCCAGCGGTGGTCGACCAGGCCCATGCAGAGCCCCGAGACGATGATCGACGCCAGGTACGCCAGGCTCATGCGCCCCGTCCTGCGCCCGCGACCACCGAGGGCCCGGTGGAGGTGTCCCCCCGCAGTCGCTTGAGCACCAGCTCGGCGCTGATCAGGCACATCGGCAGACCCACGCCGGGTCGGGTGGCGTAGCCGGCGTACACCAGGCCCTCCACCTTGCGCGAGACATTGGCGGCGCGGAAGAACGCGCTCTGCTTCAGGGTGTGGCCGGGGCCGAGCATTCCGCCGCTCCAGGAGTTGAGGTCGGCCGCGAAGTCGGCCGGCCCGATCGTACGGCGAACCTCGACCCGCGCGGCGAGGTCCGACACGCCGGCCCACGCGCCGATCTCGGCGATCGCGGCGTCGACGGCCTTCTCGACCCCCGGGTCGCCGGCGCCGTCGAGGCCGCCGCGGCCGATGGCCGTGTCGGCCGGCACCGGGATCAGCACGAAGAGGTTCTCCTTGCCGGCCGGCGCCACGCTCGGGTCGGTCGCGGAGGGCCGGCAGACGTAGAGCGACGCGGGGTCCGGGACCCGTGGGGCGGAGCCGAAGATGTCGTCGAAGTTGCGCCGCCAGTCGCGGGTGAAGAACAGCGAGTGGTGGGCCAGCTCGGGCAGCTCGCCGTCCACGCCGAGCAGCGCGAGCACCCCGCCGGGCCCGGGGTCGCGGCGGCGCCACCACGACTCGGGGAAGGTCTGCAGCTCGCGCGGCAGCAGCCGGGTCTCGAGGTGGTGCAGGTCGGCCGCGCCCACGACCAGGTCGGCGTCGAGGTCGTGCCGGGCGCCGTCGCCGTCGACGTAGCGGACCCCCTGCACCCGGGCCGAGCGCCCGGTGCGGGTGGTGCGCACCGCCTCGACGGTGCAGCCGGTGCGCAGCCGGGCCCCGCGGTCGGTGGCGAGCCGGGAGATCGCGTCGATGATCGTGGTGAACCCGCCCTGCGGGTAGCGCACGCCGTCGGCGAGGTCCATCCAGCTCATCAGGTGATACATGCTCGGCGCGCGCTCGGGGGAGGTGCCGAGGAACACCGCGGGGTAGCCGAGCACCTGGCGCAGCCGCTCGTCGTCGAAGCGGGCGCCGACGTGGGACTCCAGCGACCGGGTCAGCAGCGAGGAGAGCCGCGGTCCGTTGCGCAGCACCTCGGCGTTGAGCATCGTGGTGGGGGAGTCGAAGCTGGTGTAGAGGAAGCGCTGCACCGCCAGCTCGTAGACGTGCTGGGCGGAGTCGAGGTACGCCGACAGCGCCGCGCCGGCACCGGGCTCGACGGACTCGAAGAGCGCCTCGTTGGCCGCCCGGTCGCGGCGCAGGTCGAGCGGCTGCTCGCGGCCCTCGAAGAACACCCGGTAGCCGGGGTCGAGGGTCACCAGGTCGAGCTGCTCGGCCGTGGAGGTGCCGAGCAGCTCGAAGAAGTGGTCGAAGACCTCCGGCATCAGGTACCACGACGGGCCGGTGTCGAAGCGGTAGCCGTCGGTCTCCCAGCGACCGGCGCGGCCGCCGACGACGTCCTGGCGCTCGAGCAGGTCGACCGACCAGCCGTCGTGGGCCAGCAGGGCGGCGGTGGCCAGCCCGCTGATCCCGCCGCCGATGACGACGGCGGTGCCGGGCGGGGTTGCGGCGGCGGAGCCGGGACCGCCGCGACGCGTCGCCCTCACCGGCGCCCCGCAGCAGGCAGCGGGCCGCGATGCGGGCCTTGGCCCCCGGGGACGCGCACCCGGCGGGAGCGGATCTCGCTGGCCGGCGTACGCCGCAGCCGGGCGGCCAGCTCGGCGAAGAGCCCGTGCGCGACCAGCACCGCCCGCCGGCTGCTGGGCGGCAGCGCGGGGATCACCGCCGCGGCCGCCGCGAGGTCGGCGTCGATGTCGTCGAGGAGCCGGTCGCGGGTGGCGTCGTCGAGGCGTGCGGGGTCCACCCCGGGGAAGTAGCTGCGCCCGAGCAGCCCGTCGTCGGTGGCCAGGTCGCGCAGGAAGTTGACCTTCTGGAACGCCGCACCGAGGCGCTGGGCGCCGCCGGCAAGCGCGTCGTACGCCGTGTCGGGCTCGGGCTCGTCGGCGAGGAACGCGCGCAGGCACATCAGGCCGATCACCTCCGCGGAGCCGTAGACGTAGCGCTCGAAGCTCTCCTGGTCGTGCTCGGCGCGGAACAGGTCGGTGCGCATCGAGGCGAAGAACGGGTCGATGAGGTCGTGGCCGATGCCGCACCGCCGGGCGGTGCGGGCGAAGGCGTGCACGATGAGGTTGCTGCTGTGCCCGCGCACCAGCGCGACGCGGACCTCCGCCTCCAGCTCGTCGAGGACGTGGGCCTGCTGGGCGCGGGTGGTGTCGGGGCGCGGGGCATCGACGACCTCGTCGGCGACGCGGACCAGGGCATAGACGTTGCGCACCCGGGTGCGGACCGGCTCGGCGAGCAGCCGGCTGGCCAGGCCGAAGGAGCTGGAGTAGCGCTCGATCACCAGCGCCGCACTGGCCTCGGCGACCTGGTCGTAGAGCAGGTGGGGGCCGTCCGGTGCCGGCTCGCCGCTCGGCTCCGGGCGGGGCTGGACGGCGCTCATGCGGTGCCCCGGCGGATCCGGTCGGCCAGGTCGCCCACCCAGACCAGCAGGTCCGGCGGCACCTCCAGGCCGGCGGCGCAGGTGACGGCGGCCTCGACGTGCGCGGCGACCAGGTCGGTGACGAACGCCCGCGAGCCGCCCCGCTCGAGGGCGTCGCGCACCCGCGCCGCGTCGTGGGGGCTCAGCGCGGGGTCGCCGAGGTGGCGCTGCACCTGCGGCCAGGCGGTGGTGGAGCGGGCGTGGACGACCAGCGGGGTCCGCTTGCCCTCGCGCAGGTCGCCGAGGTTGCTCTTGCCGGTCTGGGTGGGGTCGCCGAAGACCCCGAGCAGGTCGTCGAGGAGCTGGAAGGCGATGCCGAGTCGACGACCGACCTCGCCCAGGCCCTCGACGACGGCCGGGGCCGCACCGGCCAGCACGGCGCCGGCCTGCATCGGCAGCTGGAAGGAGTAGGCGGCCGTCTTGTGCTCGGCGACCGCGAGGACCTCCGCGAGGGACGGCTCGGCCAGGCCCAGGGAGTGGCGTACGTCGGCGAGCTCACCGGCGGCGGAGACCCGGATCGCGTGGTCGAGCAGGTCCAGCAGCCGGCGCACGGTGGCGGGGTCGACCGGGGCGGTGGCCACGGCGCGCAGCGCCCCGGACAGGGCCAGGTCGCCGGTCAGCACGGCTCCGGCCAGGGCGTACGTCGCGGCCGCCTCGGGGGCGGCGCCGGCAGCGGCCGCCTCGTGGCGGAACGCCCCGGGGGTGCTCGCGCGCCCGCGGCGTACGTCGTCGCCGTCGATGACGTCGTCGTGGACCACGAACGCGGTGTGCAGCAGCTCCACGGCCTCGGCGACCTGGAGCACCGCCGGGCCGGCGCCCCCGCCGAGCAGGTCGTGCACGGCGTGGACCAGCCGGGGGCGGAAGCGCTTGCCGCCGCGGCCCGCGTCGAGCAGGGCCGTGGCCAGCAGCGCGATGTCGGCGGGCGGTTCGGCGGTCGTGGCGGGGGCGACCCGGCGCTCGAGGGTCGCGGCGCCGGCCACTCGCTTGCCGCTCATCGCGACACCGCCGCCCAGCCGGCTGCACGGAGCCGGGGCACCTGCAGCGCCAGCCACGGGCTGAGCGCCCAGGGCGCCGCGTCGAGCGCCGCGTGCAGCTCCGCGTCGCTGATCCAGCGGGTCTCCTCGACCTCGTCGGGGTTCGGTGCCGGGGTGCCGGTGGTGCGTGCGGTCCACACCGGGCAGATCTCGTTCTCGACCAGCCCGCCGGCGTCGACGGCGCGGTAGCGGAAGTCCGGCACGACCTCCTCGAGGTCGGTGACCTCGAGCCCGAGCTCGTGCGCGGCGTAGCGGCGGATCGTGTCGGCCACCTCCTCGCCGGGGCGCTGGTGGCCGCAGAAGGAGTTCGTCCACACCCCGGGCCAGGTGCGCTTGGTGACCGCGCGACGGGTCAGCAGCAGCCGGCCGTCGTCGTCGCGGACGTAGCAGGAGAACGCCAGGTGCAACGGGGTGTCCTCGGTGTGCACGGTGGCGCGGGGCGTGGTGCCGCAGGGGGTGCCGTCGTCGTCGACGAGCACGACGAGGTCCTCGACCGCCACGCTCAGGTCTGGGTCCGAGACCGCCTGGTTGGGTCGCTCCACCGGCGCTTCCTCCCGCTCGTGTCACCTATGTCGCCCGGCGAGCTCCTGGCCTGCACGGGTGCTCCGGGTTCGGAGCCGTGCGGGATCTGGATTGGTCGGGTCGTGACGTGGTCTGGACAGCTGCTCCACGCCGGTCTCCCGGGGCCGTGTGACGCGAGTGACGCTACCGGTCGCCACGCCTGTGCGCGAGGGGCTCAGCGGGACAGCGGACCCAGGACCGTCAGCGTCGCGCCGGCGGGGTCGGCGATCGCGCACATGCGTCCGTACGCCGTGTCCTGCGGCGGCACCAGGACGCTGCCCCCGAGCTCGGCAGCGCGGGCGGCGGCAGCGTCGGCGTCGGGGACCTCGATGTAGACCCGCCAGCCGAGCTCCTGGTCCTCGGCGGCGGCGCCGTCCATGATCCCCACCCGGGCCTCCTGGTCCTTGCCGACGGTGGAGTAGCGGAAGTCGTCGGTGTCGCTCACGGCGTGCAGGTCCCACCCGAAGGTGTCGCGGTAGAACGCCGAGGAGTCCCCGAAGCGCGCGGTGAGCAGCTCGAACCAGGCGGGGGCCCCGGCCTCGGTGATCGCCGAGAAGCCGGGGTGGGAGATCGGCTGCCACAGGCCGATGCCGTGACCCTGGGGGTCGGTGAGGAAGCCCATGTGGCCGGCGTCGCCGACCTGCATCGGTCCGGCGACCGCCGTGGCGCCGTGGTCGGCCGCCCGCTCCATCGTCGCGGCGAGGTCGTCGCTGTGCAGGTAGACCGACCAGGCGGCCGGCCCCATCGAGCCCCCGGCGTTGTCCATGCACCCGGCCACCGGCAGGCCGTCGTGGAGGAACATGAAGTAGCCGGCGAACTCCTCGCTGGCCTCGCCGGCGCGCCAGCCGAACAGCTCGCCGTAGAACTCGCGGGCCTGGTCGGTGTCGGAGGTGAACAGCTCGATCCAGCTCGGCTGACCGGCGGTCGGGGTGGTGCGCATCGCGGGCTCCTCGGGGGTGGTCGGGTGGCTGCTCCTACCGACCCGCGCCGGTGCGAGAACTCATTGCCCGGCTGGGATACTTCGCCGGGCGCGCCGCGTCGGCCCGCCGAGCCGCCCTCCTCACAGCCCAGGACCTCCCGTTGCCCCAGACCCCGCCGACCGCCCCTGCCAGCGCGACGGCTGAGGTGTCAGCGGCCCGCCGCTGGGCCTCGCTCGCGGTGCTCTCGGCCAGCCTGCTGGTGGTCACGATGGACCTCACGATCCTCAACGTGGCGCTGCCCGACCTCGCCGCCGACCTGCGGCCCTCGGCGACCGAGCAGCTGTGGATCGTCGACGTCTACTCCCTGGCGCTGGCCGGGCTGCTGATCTCGATGAGCGCCCTGGCCGACAGGTGGGGACGCCGGCTGGTGCTGCTGACCGGCTTCGCGGTGTTCGGCGGCGCGTCCGCGGCCGTGCTGCTGGTGGACAGCCCGGCCGAGGTGATCGCCGCACGGGCACTGCTCGGCGTCGGCGGCGCGATGATCATGCCGACCACGCTGTCGCTGCTGCGCTCGGTCTTCACCGACCCGGGGGAGCGGGCGACCGCGCTCGGCGTGTGGGCGGCGGTCTCGGCGATCGGCGCCGCCGTCGGTCCGATCGTCGGCGGCGCGTTGCTCGAGCACTTCTCCTGGCACGCGGCGTTCCTGGTCAACGTGCCGCTGATGCTGGGCGCGATCCTCGCGGGAGCGCTGATCCTGCCCGAGGCCCGCGACCCGCAGCCGGGCCCGTGGGACCTGGTGGCCACGGTGCTCTCGGTCGGCGGCATGGTCGGGCTGGTCTGGGCGATCAAGCGCTTCGCCGAGGAGACCAGCCTGCTCGACCCGCTGGGCTGGGCGAGCCTGGTGCTCGCGGTCGCGCTGCTCGTCGCGTTCGTGCGGCGGTGCCTGCGCGCGGAGTCGCCGCTGTTCGACGTACGCCTGTTCGCCGGGCGCTCCTTCACCGCGGGCGTGGTCGCGGCGCTGAGCGCGATGTTCGCGATGGCGGCGCTCCTGTTGCTGCTCGCCCAGTGGCTGCAGCTGGTCGAGGGGCACGCGCCGCTCGCGGCCGGGGTGCACCTGCTGCCGATCGCCGGGGGCGGCCTGGTCGCGTCACTGCTGGCGCCCGCGCTGGCGAAGCGGATCGGCGCCCGGGTGGTGCTGTCCGGCGGGCTCGCGGTGGCCGGTCTCGGCGCGGTCGCACTGGGTGCGGTCCCCGGCGAGCTCACCTACCTCACGGCGGCGGTCGCGATGGCGCTCGCCGGTGCCGGCGCCGGGTCGCTGGCGATCGCCTCGGCGATGATCATGGCCGGCTCCCCGCCGGAGCGCGCCGGCAGCGCCGCCGCCGCGGAGGAGACCGCCTACGACCTCGGCACCGTGCTCGGCGTCGCGGTGCTCGGCAGCCTGGCCGCGGTGGTCTACCGCTCCCGCCTCGACACCGCCGACCTGCGCGCGGCCGGGCTGCCGGCCGAGCTCGAGGCGCAGGCCGAGGACTCCCTCGGCGGCGCGGTCGCGGTCGCCGACGCCGCGGACCTTCCCGGGCTCGCGACCCGGGCCGCCGAGGCGTTCACCGAGTCGCTGGCCACGACCGGCCTGGTCGGCGGGACGCTGATGCTCGCGGCCGCGGTCGTCGTCTACCTCACCGCGCCCGCCGACCTCGACATCACCGTGCAGCAGCACTGAGACCGGACGTCAGCTCGCCTTGCGGGCCGTCGTCTTCTTGGCGCTCTTGGCCGTGCTCTTCTTGGCCGGGGCCTTCTTCTCCGTGCTCTTCGCTGCCGGCTTCTTCGCTGCCGGCTTCTTCGCTGCCGTCTTCTTGGTCGCGGTCTTCTTGGTGGTGCTCGAGGAGGTCTTCTTCGCCGTGCCGGCCTTCTTCGTGGCGGAGCGGCTCTCCTCAGCCTCGTCGGTGTCGTCGGTGTCGTCGGGGACGGCCTCGCCGCGGCCCTTCTTCGCGGCGTCGACCGAGCGCTGCAGGGCGGCCAGCAGGTCGACGACCTCGCCGGAGGACTTGGTGGAGGTGGGCGTGCGCTGCACCTCACCGCCCTCGACCTTGGCCTTGACGACCGCCTCGACCGCCTCGGCGTAGTCGTCCTCGAACTCGGCCGGGTCGAAGTCGCCCGCGAGGGTCTCGACCAGCATGGTGGCCATCTTGACCTCGGCGGGCTTGACCTCGCCGGACTCGACGTTGAAGTCGGGGGTGCGGACCTCGTCGGGCCACATCATCGTCTGCAGCACGATCACGTCGTCGCGCACCCGCAGCACCGCCACCGACGTGCGCTGGCGCAGCGCGACGGTCACCACGGCCATCCGGTCGGCGTCGAGCAGGGCCTGGCGCAGCAGCGCGTACGGCTTCGCGCCGGACTTCTCGGGCTCGAGGTAGTAGGACTTCTCGAACATCATCGGGTCGATCTGGTCGCTCGGCACGAACTTCTCCACCGAGATCTCCCGCGAGGAGGTCGAGGGCAGCTCGGCGAGGTCCGCGTCGTCGAGGATGACCATCTCGCCGTCCTCGGTCTCATAGCCCTTGGCGATGTCGGCGTAGGGCACCTCCTCGCCGTCGAGGGCGCAGATCCGCTGGTAGCGGATCCGCCCGCCGTCCTTGGCGTGGACCTGCCGGAACGACACGTCGTGGGACTCCGTGGCGGCGTACAGCTTCACCGGCACGCTGACCAGGCCGAAGGAGACCGCGCCCTTCCAGATCGCTCGCATGCGTCCTCAGTATCCGCACTCAGCCCGATCGACGCATCCGCCACGCCTCGAACGCCTCGGCCGAGGTGCGCGAGGGGACGTAGCCGAACACGTCCTTGAGCCGATCGTTGGCCAGCACCGGGCGGTAGCGCAGGAACCGCGTCTGCTCCGGGCCGTACGCCGTGAGCCCGAGCCGGCTCCCGACGGCGAGGGCGGCGCGGACCACCGACTCGGGCACGGCGAGCACCGGGCGGCCCAGTCGTGCGGCGATCTCGTCGATGCTCAGCGCGCCGTCGCCGGCGACGTTGAAGATGCCGGTGACCGGGCCGGTGACGGCCCGCTCGATGATCGCGACGACGTCGGTGTCCCAGATGAAGACGAAGGGGGAGTCCGCGCCGCGGATCTTCAGCAGCCGCCGCTTCTCGAACAGTGCGGTGATCTGGTTGTCGACGCGCTCGCCGAGGATGGTGCCGATGCGCAGCACCACCTGCTCCAGCTCGGGGTGGGTCGCGCGCAGCTCGGCGAGCATCTCCTCGACCTGGCGCTTGTGGTCGCTGTAGGCGAACTCCACGTTGCCGCGCACCGGGTCGTCCTCGGTCACCCAGCCGCCGTGGGCCGCGCCGTTGTCGGGGTGGTAGCCGTATGCCGCGCCGCTGGAGGAGACCACGACGCGGCGTACTCCCGCGGCGAGGCAGGCGTCGAGCACGTGACGGGTGCCGTCGACGTCGACGGCCCGCTCCCGCTCGCGCGAGGAGTCCTTGCCCGGGGTGACGATCGAGGCGAGGTGCACCACGACGTCCGGGGAGGCCTCCTTGACGCCGGTGAGCACGCCGGCCCGGTCGGTGACGTCGAGGACCACGTGGTCGACCCCGGGGACCGGTGTGGCCGGCGCCCGCAGGTCGGCGCTGGTGACCCGGTGCCCGGCCTCGGCCAGGCCGCGCACGACCGAGGAGCCGAGGAAGCCGCTGCCGCCGGTGACCAGCACGGCGAGAGGGGTGGTCGGGGTGCTCATGCGGCCTCCAGTTCGCTGGTACGACGGGTGCTGCGGGTGCGCCACCACTGGGCGACGGCGAGCCCGGCGATGATGTCCCAGATGCCCCACCAGGCGGCGACCAGCGCCATCCCGCCGAGGCCGTCGAAGTAGGTGAAGACCAGCAGCAGGCCGAGGCCGGCGTTGCGGATGCCGACCTCGAAGGTCATCGCCTGGGTGCTCGGCTCGGGCAGCCGGGTGGCCCGGGCGATGCCGTAGCCCAGCAGCAGGGCGAGGGCGTCGTGGAGGAACACCGCGAGCAGCACGATGCCGATGTAGTCGACGAAGATGTCCCAGTTGTTGGCGACCCCGATGAGGATCACGCCGCCGAGGGCGAGGAACGACAGCGGGCCGATGACCCGGTGTCCCACCGCGGCCACCCGCGGCCAGAGCCGGGCGATGGTGATGCCGGCGACGAACGGGACACCGATCACGAACGCGATCTCGGAGAGCATGTCGAGCGCGGAGAGGTCGATGTCGCGCAGCAGGTCGTCGCCGGTGGGGTGCAGCGAGCCCCAGAACGCCATGTTGATCGGCATCAGGAAGATCGCCAGCACGTTGCCGATCGCGGTCATCGACACCGACAGCGCGACGTCGCCGCCGGCGCGGTGGGTGAGGATGTTGGAGACGTTGCCGGGCGGGCAGCAGGCGACCAGGATCATCCCGAGCGCCACCGAGCCGCGCACGTCGAGCAGCAGCGTGAGCGCGAAGGTGAGCGCGGGCAGCAGCAGGAACTGCGCGACCACGCCGATCGCGATGACCACGGGCCGGCGTACGGCGGCGGCGAAGTCGGCGAGCCGGGTGTCCAGGGCGATGCCGAAGAGGATCGCGCCGATCACGATCTTCAGCGTCGTCAGCGACCCCTCCTCGAAGGCGATCCGGATGTTGTCCACGTCGGTGGCCAGGACGGTGAGGGTCGGGCTCATGCGGGCGCTCCCAGTGGCTGGATCAGTGACTCGATCTCGGCGCGCACCGCGGAGCGGTAGGCGTCCTTGTTGACGTAGTAGGACATCCGCTCCAGCCCGAGGTAGCGGTAGCCGCCGGACAGGTCGGGGCGCGGGCCGGCAGCGCGGGCGTCGAGCGCCGCGGCGGCCGCCGGGTCCTGGCTGCGGGCCCGCAGGTACGCCGCGACCAGCTCGGCCTGCTCGTAGCGGCCCTGCCAGCCGATGCCGGAGGCCTCGATCATGCCGAGCACGAACAGGTCGGGGTGCGCGGGGCTGAAGATGTTGAGGTAGAGGTCCGGGGCGGTGCCGGGTCCGGCCCAGCGCAGCAGCGCGGGGTCCAGGAACGGGTAGTGCAGCCGGTAGCCGGTCGCCAGCACCACCAGGTCGTACGCCGCGCGCGAGCCGTCCTTGAACCGCACCCCGTCACCGTCGAGGCGCTCCACGTCGGGGCGCACGGTGATGTCGCCGTGGCCGAGGTGGTGCAGCACGAGTGAGTTCACCACCGGGTGCGACTCGTAGATCTTGTGGTCGGGGCGCGGCAGCCCGAAGCGCACCGGGTCGCCGGTGAACAGCTTGAGCACCCGCGAGTCGATGGCCTGCTTGAGCCGCGGCGGCAGCGGGCGGCCCTGGTTGAGGGTGTCGGCGGGGCGGCCTAGGACGTACTTGGGCACGAAGTGGTAGCCGCGGCGCACCGAGAGGTCGACCGAGGCGGCGTGGTGGACCGCGTCCACGGCGATGTCGCAGCCGGAGTTGCCGGCGCCGATGACCAGCACCCGCTTGCCGGCGAACACCTGGGCGCGCTTGTAGGCGCTGGTGTGCAGCAGCTCGCCGTCGAAGCTGCCCGGCAGCGTCGGGATGTTCGGCTCGCTGAGGGTGCCGTTGGCGACCAGGACACCGGCGTGGTGGACCTCCCGCTCGCCGTCCGGCCCGGTGCTGGTGACCACCAGTCCGCCGTCGGGGTGCGGGGTGACCGCGGTGACCTCGGTGTGGAAGCGGAAGCCGCGGGTGAGGTCGAAGTGGTCGGCGAAGTCGCGGAAGTAGGCGAGCAGCTCGCGGTGCGAGGGGTAGTCGGCCACCTCGGCGCGCATCGGGAACTCGCGGAACTCGGTGGTGTGCTTGGAGGAGATGAGGTGCGCGGACTCATAGACCGTGCTGCGCGGGGCGTCGATGTCCCACAGCCCGCCGACGCCGGGGCCGAGCTCGTAGCCCTCCCACGGCAGCCCCTGGCGCTGCAGGTTGCGCGCGCCGGCCAGGCCGCTGGGTCCGGCGCCGATCACGGCGTAGGTCTGCTGCACGTGTCCCCCTTCGAGAAGTCGCCCGGACGGGCCGGAGGATTCTCGCCTAAGTCAGTCGATAAAGGGCAATTCGAGCGGCTGGGGCGATACGTCAAGATGACCGCATGCGCCCGATGCTCGCCACGAAGACCGACCGGGTCCCGACCGGGGACGCATGGTCGCACGAGGTGAAGTGGGACGGGGTGCGAATCCTGGCCGATCTCAGAAGTGGTGCGGACGGGTCGCGACTGACCAGCCGCAACGACAACGACGTCACGATCGCCTGGCCCGACGTCGTGGGCAACGGTCCGGAGGCGGGGCGCGACCTGCTCGTGGACGGCGAGATCATCGCCCTCAATGAGCAGGGGCTGCCGGACTTCCGGGTGCTCCAGGACCGCATGCACGTGCGCCGCGCGACCAGCGCCGCCCGGCTGGCCACGAGCATCCCGGCGACCTTCATGGTCTTCGACCTGCTCCGCCTCGACGGCCGGGAGCTGGTCGAGGAGCCGCTCGAGCGGCGCCGCGAGCTGCTCGCCGGGCTCGCCGAGGCCGGCGACCTCGGCTCCTGGCAGGCGCCCGCGTCGTACGACGACGGCGCGATGCTCCACGAGGCGACGCTCGCCCAGGGGCTGGAGGGCGTGGTGAGCAAGCGCCGCGACTCCCGCTACGTCTTCGGGCAGCGCAGCCCGCACTGGCTCAAGCTGGCCCACCGCCACCGGCACTCCTACGTGGTCGGCGGCTGGCGCCCGCAGGAGGGCACCAGCGACCGGCTCGCCGCGCTGCTGGTGGGGGAGCCGGGCGAGGGCGGGCTGCTCTACCGCGGCCGGGTCGGCAGCGGCATCGGGGCGAAGGTGAGCCGCCAGCTCGCCGAGCTGCTCGCCGGGCACACTCGCGCCGACAGCCCGTTCGACGACGAGGTGCCGCGCATCGACGCCCGCGGCACGGTCTGGGTCGACCCGGTGCTGGTCATCGACGTCGACACCCACCACACCTCGCGCGCCCAGCGGCTGCGGCAGCCGTCGTATCAGGGGCTGCGCAGTGACCTGTCCCCGGAGGACCTGTGAGCCCCGCCCGCGATCGCCAGGAGGTGCGCGTCGAGGTCGACGGGCGCACGCTGACCATCAGCAGCCTCGACAAGGTGCTCTACCCGCGCACCGGCACCACCAAGGGGGAGGTGCTGCACTACTACGCCCAGATCGCGCCGGTGCTGCTGCCGCACCTCGCCGAGCGCGCGGTCACCCGCATCCGGTGGCCGCACGGCGTGCAGGACGGCAGCTTCTTCGAGAAGAACACCCCGCCCGGCACGCCGTCGTGGGTGCGCACCGTGAAGGTGCCGACCACCGGCTCGCGCGGCACCTCGCGCCACGGCGACACCCTGGTCTTCCCGGTCGCCGATGACCTGGCCACGCTCACCTGGCTGGTCAACCTCGCCGCGCTGGAGCTGCACGTGCACCAGTGGACGGTCGGGCGCAACGGGCGCCCGCGCAACGCCGACCGACTCGTCATCGACCTCGACCCCGGCGAGCCGGCCGGGCTGCACGAGTGCTGCCAGGTCGCGCTGCTGGTGCGCGAGCACCTCGAGGAGCGCGGGCTGAGCGGGCGGCCGGTCACCAGCGGCAGCAAGGGGCTGCACCTGTACGCCGACCTGCCGCGCCGGCTGCCCTCGGAGGACGCCACCGCGCTGGCCAAGGAGATCGCCGAGGAGCTCCAGCGCGCCCACCCCGACCGAGTGACCGCGACCATGACCAAGTCGCGCCGCGGCGGCAAGGTGTTCCTCGACTGGTCGCAGAACGCCGCCTCCAAGACCACCATCTCGCCGTACTCGCTGCGCGGGAAGGAGCGCCCGACCGTCGCCACGCCTGTCACCTGGGACGAGGTCGAGGCCGGGGCCGAGGACCCCGAGGGGCTGGGCCAGTTCCTGTTCGGCGAGGTGCTCGAACGGGTCGCGCAGCACGGCGACCTGTTCGCCTGACCCCGAGCGACCGGCCGGCCGCTTCTCGGCCGGCGTTGTTACCGACGCGTAGGCGACACGTGGTGGCGTCGTGGGGAGCCGGAGGGCGGTGCGCTCCTAGCGTGGTCACGCACCCTGCCGCCCGACCGGGAGAGGACCACCCCGATGCTGCCGACGTCCCCGCGACGCACCTCCTCGCGCCGAGTGCTGGCCGGTGCCGCGGCCCTGGGCGGGGCGGCGCTGGTCGTGCTCGGCCTCGGTGGCCCGGGCGTGACGGGGGGCGGTGAGGACGGCGTACGCCTGGAGTCCTCCGTCGACACCCGGGCGACGCTCGTGGTGAGCGAGCTGGCGCCGGCGCAGAAGGCCAGCCGCGACCTGACCATCACCAACGACGTGGCCGAGCTCGCCCGGCTGACACTGGTCGAGGACGTCGAGATCGCCTACACCTGGGCGACCACCCCGGCCTGAGTCTGCAACAACCGCGGTGCCGTCGAGGGGTGGGCTCTATGCTCCTGCCATGGCCCCACGCGTTCTCGTCGTCGAAGACGAGGAGGACATTGCCTATCCGCTCGTGCGCACCCTCGAGCGTGAGGGGTACGTCGTGGAGTGGGTCGACACCGGCCTCGGCGCGCTGGAGATCCTCGCCACCGACCCTTCCGACGTGGTGCTGCTCGACCTCGGCCTGCCCGACCTCGACGGGCTCGAGGTGTGCCGCAAGTCCCGCGAGGCGGGGTTCCTCGGCGCGATCCTGATCCTCACCGCGCGGGCCAGCGAGATGGACCGGGTGGTCGGCCTCGACTACGGCGCCGACGACTACCTCGCCAAGCCGTTCGCCCTCGCCGAGCTGCACGCCCGCATCCGCGCGATGCTGCGCCGCACCGCCGGCACCGGGTTCGGCGCGGAGGATTCCGGGCAGGACGCGCTGCGCGTCGACGTACCGGCTCGGCGCGTCTACGCCGGCACCGAGGAGGTGCCGCTGACCGGCAAGGAGTTCGACGTCTTGTCGATCCTGGCCGCCAACCGCGACAAGGTGGTCTCCCGCGGCCGGCTGATGGCCGACGTGTGGGACGAGAACTGGTACGGCTCCACCAAGACCCTCGACGTCACCATCGGGCGGCTGCGCCAGAAGCTCGAGAGCGTCGGCGTCGAGGACAAGGTGGTCGCGGTCCGCGGTGTCGGGTTCCGCCTCGAGGGTCCGCGCCCGGAGATCTGAGCCGTTCCCCTGCCGGAGCAACTGCTCTAGGTTGGCCGCCATGGCTGGCCCGACTGGCACGACTGGCGGCATCCGCATCCGCATCCGCGGCAAGCGCTTCGGCGGCGTCCCTCGCGCGCACTGGCGCCGCGTCAACGACGCGATGGACCCCGAGACGCAGTACGTCGAGATCTATCGCAACGTCGCGATGCAGGAGTTCCCCTGGGACATGAACCAGGCGCTCAGCTTCGCGCTGTTCCGCACCTACGCGGTGCCCGGGATCGGGCGGCTGCTGGACCGGACCGGGGAGTTCACCGGCAACACCCAGAAGCGCTACGACGACACCGCGCTGCTGCTCGAGGTGCCGTTCGGTCGGGGCTTCGAGGACCCCGAGGCGCGCGCCGCGATCCGGCGGATCAACCAGATGCACCGCTCCTACGACATCCCCGACCACGAGATGCGCTACGTGCTCAGCACGTTCGTGGTGGTCCCGAAGCGCTGGCTCGACGACTACGGCAAGCGGCCGCTGAGCGACGTCGAGCTGCGCGCGTCGGTGAACTACTACCGCGAACTCGGCCGGCACATGGCGATCCCCGACATCCCGGACAGCTACGACGGGTTCGCGCGGCTGATGGACACCTACGAGGCCGAGCACTTCGCCTTCGACGAGGGCGGGCGCCGCGTCGCCGACGCCACGCTGGCGCTGCTGGTGACCTTCCACCCCTCCTTCGCCTCGCGCGCGGTCGAGGTCTTCAGCCGGGCCCTGATGGACGAGCCGCTGCGCGAGGCGTTCGGCTACGAGGCCCCCTCGCGCCGGGTCGAGGCGCTCTCGCGCGGCCTGCTGCGCGCCCGCGGCGTACTCCTGCGCGCCTTCCCCGTGCGCCGCGACCCCAAGCGCATCGCCGACCTGCCCTGGGTCCGCAGCTACCCCGACGGCTTCCGCGTCGACGACCTCGGCACCTTCCCAGGCACCACCCCCGCCCCCACCCCCGGCTGCCCCGTCCCGCACTGACCCCCTCGCCGAGTCGGCGCCAATGGTTGCGCGAGTCGGCGCCAATGGCGCGCCGAGTCGGCCCTTGTGGTGGCGCGGGACTTGGACCTCGACCGACGCCGGGCTACCGTCGGCGCCTTGACCTGAGCCCAGGTCGCCGACGCATGGGTACGCCGAGTCCTGCCCGCCCCTGCGCCGGACGTCGGACGGCGCGCGCGCCGCCGGGGCAGGAGTGGGGGACCCACCTCTCCACGCGGTCCACGGACCGCTCGGGGCGAAGCCACCCACGGGTGGCCGGGCACCTTCCACAGCCCGAGCCCGACAGCTCACCTCACAGGCGTGGGAAGGACAGCCCATGCACTCGACCACCCCCACCACCGTGGAACCCCGCCGCGTGACCGGGCCGCTGCGCCACGCCGTACGCCTCGGCGCCCGCGTCGTCGGCGCCGGCGCCCTCGCCGTCACCCTGATCGGGGTCTCGCCGACGCCGCCGGCCGACGCCGCCCCCGGCGCGACCCTGCAGGCCGTGGCGCCCGCCGCCCAGCCCACTGCCAAGCCCGCCGCGCGCAAGAAGCAGGAGCGCCGCATCGGCAAGGCGATCTCGATCGCGCGCAACCAGATCGGCGACCGCTACCGCTACGGCGCCACCGGGCCCAACGCCTTCGACTGCTCCGGGCTGACCAGCTATGCCTTCCGCAAGGCGGGCATCAAGGGCATCCCGCGGACCTCCTCGGCCCAGGCCGGCTGGGCCAAGCGGATCGCGCGCTCGAAGATGCGCCGCGGCGACCTGGTCTTCTTCCACAACGGCGGCAGCGTCTACCACGTCGGGATCTTCACCGGCGTCAAGGACGGCAAGCGCCGCATCATCCACGCGCCGTCGACCGGCAAGCGCGTGCAGGCAGCGAAGATCTGGACCGACTCCTGGTTCGCTGGCACCGCGCGCCGCTGACGCACCTCAGGGCACGGGTGAGGGCTCCGCGTCGGCGTCGGTGAACGGCCGGCCGCCCCCGAAGGAGTCGCTCACCTGGCCCGCGTCCAGCACGCGGTACGGCGCCGGCGAGCTCGCCGCGCGTCGGATCAGCTCCTCCAGCGGCACCCGCCCGCGCGAGGCGACGAGCAGCAGGTTGCCGCCACGGCGGCCGCGCAGCGTCGCCGGCTCGGCGCTCAGCATCAGCCGCGGCAGGCTCTCGCGCACCGCGGCCACCACCCGCCGGGTCCACGCGAACGGCGCCCGGTCGGCGAGGTTGAGCAGCAGCAGCCCCTGCTCGCCGAGCACCCCCGCCGCCACCGCCGCGGCCTCGCGGGTGACCAGGTCAGCCGGCACCCGCCCCTCCGCGTACGCGTCGACGACGATGACGTCGGCGCTGTCCGGGCGCAGCGCCGCCAGGCCCGTGCGGCCGTCCACCGGGCGCACCTTGATCCCGCTGCGCGCCGGCAGCGGCAGCTCCGCGCGCACTCGCTCGGTCACGTGCACGGCCGGCTCGAGCACGATCTGCGCCGACCGGGGCCGGGTCGCCGCCACGTAGCGCGGCAGCGTCATCGCCGCCCCACCCACGTGCACCACCCGCACCGGCTCACCCGCCGGCGCGCACGCGTCGAGCACGTCGCCGATGCGGCGTACGTAGTCGAAGGCCAGCCGGGTCGGGTCCTCGAGGTCCACGTGGGACTGCTCGTGCCCGTCGAGCCGCAGCACGTACGACCCCGCCCGCTCGGTCGGCACGATCTCGAGAGTCCCGGTGTCCACGGGCCTATCCTCGCAGCGGCATATGCGCGGGCCCCGCGGCACCACGACCTCGGTACGACGCGCCGCGGTTACGCTTCCGCTCAATGGTCAGTGTCCTCGCACTCGTGATCCCGCTGGCCTTCGCCGGCGCTATCAGTCCGGTCATGTTCACCGAGCAGACCGTGCTGCTGGCCGGGCGCAACGGCCGCCGCGTCGCGGCGAGCTACGCCGCCGGGGTGGGCGCGACGTTGCTGGTGATCGTGTCGTTGCTGGTGTTCTTCGGCAGGTCCATCGCCCTCCCGGAGGAGCCCAGCCTCAGCGCCTCGCTCGACATCGTCCTCGGGGCCCTTCTGGTGCTCATCGCCGTCGTGCTGCGGTACCGCCGGCCGCGGTCCCCGAAGCCCGAGAAGTCGCGTGACCGCGGGCTGAGCCCGACCCAGGCGCTGGGGTTCGGCGTGGTCTCGATGGCGACGAACTTCACGACGCTGGCGGTCATGGTCCCCATCGCCAAGGAGATCGCTGCCAGCGATCTCGAGTTCCTCGCCCGCCTGATCGTGCTCGCCATCGTCGTCGTCGTGGCAGCGGTGCCGGCCTGGCTGCCGCTCGCGATGACCCTGGTGGCGCCCGACCCCACGCGCCGCGGTCTGCAGGCGCTGGGCGACTTCATCGACACCCGCGGTCGGTTGGTCACGGTGCTGCTCCTGGCCGCGGTAGGCCTCTTCCTGGTGGTCCGCGGCATCGTGCGCATGGTCGGTCTCTGAGGCCGACAGGGCCCGTTGTCCGCAGATCTGGGTAGAGGGGTCGGCCGTAACCCGCGTCAGGCGGGGGTGGGGGCGTGCTCGCTCGCGACCGCCTTGGCCCAGCGGTAGTCGGCCTTGCCGGCGGGGGTGCGCTTGACCTCGGGGACGACGACCAGGTCGCGGGGGACCTTGTAGCCGGCCAGCGACTCGCGCGCGTGGCGCTGGACGTCCTCGAGCTGCGGCTCGCGGCCCTCCCGCGGGGAGACGACGGCGGCGACCCGCTCGCCGAGCCGGTCGTCGGGGACGGCGACGACGAGGACGTCGGCGATGTCGGGGTGGCCGTGGAGGACGTTCTCGACCTCCTCGACGTAGACCTTCTCCCCGCCGGTGTTGATGCACTGCGAGCCGCGGCCGAGGAAGACGATCGAGCCGTCGTGGTCGCGGTAGCCCATGTCGCCCAGCACCGAGCAGCGCCGCCCGTCGGGCAGTGTGCGGAACGTGCGGGCGGTCTTCTCCTCGTCCTTGTAGTAGCCCTGTGGGACCGGGCCGAGGCGGGCGATGAGGCCGACGTTCTCGGGCCCGGCGGGCACCTCGGCGAGCGTGTCGTCGACGACGAGCATCTGGTCGGTGGCCGGCACCCGCAGGTTGCCTTGCTCGTCCAGCGTGATCTCGCCGTCGTTGCCCGACTCCGAGGCGCCGAAGTTGTCGCGCTGCATCGCGCCGGGAGCGAGCGCCTTGAACCGGTCGCGGCACGCCTGGGACCAGATCGCCCCGCCGGAGGTGATCATGAACAGCGCGGAGTAGTCGACCTCGTCCTGGCGCCGCTCCATCTCATCGGCCAGCGGCATGCCCATCGCGTCGCCGACGATGAGCAGGCTCTGCAGGCCGTCGTGCGCGATGCCGTCGACGATCCTCGCCGGGTCGAAGTCACGGAGCATGACCAGTCGGCCGCCGAAGATGAAGTAGAAGAACATCGCGTACGACGCCGCGCCGTGCATCAGCGGAGCCGCGATGAGGAACGAGATCGGCGGCATCGCCTGCGCGGCCGCCGCGACGGCGGCGAGGTCGGGGTGGGCGTCGCCGTAGGGGTTGCCGCCCGAGAGCGGCTTGTGGAAGAGGTCGTCGTGGGTCCAGACGACGCCCTTCGGGTAGCCCGTGGTGCCGCCGGTGTAGAGGATGTAGTGCTCGTCCCCGGTGCGCTCGGCGAAGCCCCGCTCGGCCGGCTGGTCGCGCCAGCCGGCGAGGTCGACGAGCGCGACGCCGCGCTCGCCGGCCGCGGACACGAGTGCCGCGTCGGGCTGCCCGGCGACGTACACGGTGCGGAGCTGGGGGAGGCGGTCGAGGATCGAGGCGAGCACCTGCTGGTGGGCGGGCTCCTCGACGACGACGGCGACGCTGTCGGAGTTGGTGAAGAGGTACTCCAGCTCTGCGGCGGTGTAGCGGTAGTTCACGTTGATCGGCACCGCGCGGATCTTGAGCAGGCCGACCATCGAGGTGACGTGCTCGACGCTGTTCTTGAGGAAGATCGCGACGTGCTCACCCGGCGCGACGCCGTGCGCCGCGAAGAGGTGGCCGACCTGGGTGGCCTCGCGGTCGAACTCGGCGTAGGTCAGGTCGCGACCCTCATAGGTGAGGGCGACCCGCTCGGGCACGGCGTCGGCGACGGTCTCGAACACGGAGGCGAGGTTGAACGTCATGCCTGGGCACGCTAGCCAGGATCGGGGCCGAATGTGACCCGAGTCACCAAAAGAGTGCAACGTGTTCTCGTCCGGGCTGGTTGCTGGTCCCAGCGCCACAGTGTCGATCAGCCTCGGCGAACCCCTTGTCCACAGATCTGGGTAGAGGGGCTGGCCGTGGTCGGCTGGCTCGCCTACGTTCTGGCCCACGAGTCCACTCGGGACGGGGCCACGACATGGCGATCACCACGGCAGGGCGGCATGCCCAGACGCGCAGTGTGCTGGTCGACCTGCTCGATGAGCGGGTGCGTGATCTGGTACGCCGCGAGGGGGTCGACCCCCAGCGCGACGCCGGGGTCGTACGCCGGATCGCCGAGGGCGTGGTGCGCGCCCACGACGAGCGGAGCCTCACCGGGCAGGTGGAGCCGGTGCCCGACGTCGACGTCGTGGTCGGCGAGCTGGTCGCGCGGGTGGCGGGGTTCGGGCCGTTGCAGGAGTTCCTCGACGATCCCGAGGTCGAAGAAATTTGGATCAACGATCCGTCCCGGGTGTTCGTGGCGCGCCGGGGGCGCCACGAGCTGACCAACCTGATGCTGAGCGCGGCGCAGGTGACCGAGCTCGTCGAGCGGATGTTGAAGTCCAGCGGTCGCCGGCTCGACCTGAGCCAGCCGTTCGTGGACGCGATGCTGCCCGAGGGCCACCGCCTGCACGTGGTGCTGGAGGGGATCAGTCGGGGTTTCTCGGCAGTGAAACTTACATTTGCAGGTTTCGTGTCCGCCGAGCCCCATTCGCGCAAGCAGAAGGGGCCGTGCGGCCTTGCCGCACGACCCCTTCTCGACTTGGCCTGAGTCACATGGCCAGGAGCTCGATCAGCGCGTCACCCGCCGCCTTCCGCGTCTGGAAGCTCATGCGAAGGGTCTTCCGGGTCTCGCCCGCCTTGTTCTTGGAGAGCACGAGGATGCCGCGGTCGATCCAGGTCGGGTTGTCGTAGTCGAAGAAGTCGACGTCCACCGTCGTGTGACCGGGGCCCGGCACCGCGACCGTGGACTTCAGCTTGGACAGCTCCGAGAGGGGCTTGTTGGCCTTGCGCATCGCGTCGGCGAGCGCGATGACGCCGTGGATGGAGACGGCGGTACCGGCGACGGAGGTACCGCGAAGGGCGCCGCGCTTCTCCTTGGGCAGCTTGCCGAACTCGGGACGCGCGGCCACCAGCTCGTCCCAGAAGTCGACGAGGTACTGCGCGTCCGCCTTCTCCTCGGTCTCGTCGATGGGGTCGTTGCTCCAGAAGCCCTCAACAGCCTGGGACAGGGTGTTGAAGGCCATGAGCTTGTTGCTGTTCGCGGAGACCGTGTTGCTCTGGACCTCGGTGTTGTCCATCCCCAGGTGCGGCGACGTCATCATGAGCTGCTTCGCGATGCGCTGGTGGGCGGTCGACTGGTACTGGTACTTGGCGACCGTGTCGTTCACCTTCTCGCCGACCTGGTTGTAGATGTGGAAGAGCTTGTCCTCCTCCTCCTTGGTGGCGAACCACACCCGCACGGCGAAGCGGGTGTCCAGGTCGAAGGTCTGCAGGGGGTTCTTGGCGGCCGCGATAATGGCGCGCGTCCGGGTGGCCGAGTCGACGTTCTGGTCGAAGTTGCCGTCCTTGACCACCAGCCGGTGGTTGTCCTCGTCGATGTCGACGACCGTAGTGTCGGGGTTCAGGTTGAAGGTCAGGTTGCCGATCACGGCCTCGTTGGCGAGGAGGTCGGAGGTCCAGTTCTTGAGCCGGACGGCCGTCTTGCGGTAGCGCGTCTTGCCGCTCTTGAGGGTCACGATGTCGTGGTCCGGGCGAGCGTTGCCGATGACCAGTCGACCGGTGTCGGCGAGACCGACGATGTCAGCGCCGGTCATGACGAGCTCGGCGGCGAGGAGGCCACCGTCGTCGACGAAGTTGACGTTCTCGAAGGTGAGCTTCATGTTGCTGTTCAACTTGGTGCCTCGATTCGAGCGGGGTTCCTGCTGGCGGTCGCCTTGCCCCGCTTTCCGAGGCGACGAGTGGAACTGTACGTGCGATACGCGTCTTTGCGCAAGAGACGTGCGCAAGAAGTTCTTCCGCGTGTCGGAGTGTCGTTCGCTTGATTGTCGCGGCTTCCGCGCCCCGCTTCGCCGCGCGGACAGGGTAGCCACGTGGTGCCGCCAGAGCGGTCTCCAGTGCGCCGGCGAGGCCAAGCCGGGCGACCTCATTAAGGAGGGCCTGCGGACACAGATGCCTAGTTATTGGCGACGAGCGGCCCAGGATGACCGCGCAGACCCGCCAGCGCCCCACAGCCCACCCCCCCCGCGCACGGGGGTGGGCTGTCGCCCTCCTAGGCCCAATAGGAACCCAGGTCCGAACATATGAGCGAGCGAAGTTGGAGGGGTGTTTCCCCAGGTCAGCGGCTGACCTCGGGAGATTGGCAGGCCTTCCGACCTGGGAAGATCGTCTTGTATCGGTTGCAACCGATACTCCGTGAGGTACCATTCTGGTCAGGACATGAAAGACCCCGGCGACGGGGTTGAGTCCGGGCCGGGGTCTTCTCTGCTGTGGAAAGCGAGTCGACTCTACAGGTTCAGCACCTGGTGGGCGATGCGCCGGGGCCTAACTGCCCGTGCGCTCCAGTCCGGAAATGAGGTGATGACCGTGGCGAAGAAGTCCTTCACTCCCGGAACTCCTGCGCCGACCTCGGGGCAGTACCGTCCCTCGCGAGGCGGAAATGAGGTCACTGTGCCGAAGGGGCACCGTCTCCCGCCGGGTCCGAAGCCGGGAACGCGCTGGGTGAACGTTGACCCCACGAAGAACAAGTCGGGTCGCGGCTGACCTGACGGAGGCCGGAGTCCACACGCCTGGACTCCGGCCTTTCTACGTCGTGATGGTGACGAACGCCTACCGGGTGTCTGAGGTCACCGTTACTCTCAGATCACATTGATGTAGTTATCCGTAACGCCTAGTGTCATGGAGTCCTCGGTGGGGTCGAGCAACCGCGAGCAAGGACGCGCTGCCGCATCCCGTGCGGGCTATGACGACTGGGAGTTCACGTCACAGGCTGAGCGCGAGTTCGACAAGTTCCCGGACGCGATGCAGGCCAACTTCCTTGACCTCATCGAGCGGGTCCTGGATCGGGAGACGCGGTCCGGCGCTGGCGACGTGAAGCACCTCGATCGAGGGATCTACGAGCTTCGGGACCGCTACAAGAACAATCACTACCGCGTCCTGTGGTTCGTGCACGAGCGTCGGTGCATCGCTGTCACGTGCTTCTACAAGAACAGTCAGAAGACTGAGAAGAAGGACATCGACCGAGCGATCGCTCGGCGACGGGCCTACCTCGCCTGACTGTTCGGTCGTTCCGTCTCGACTTTTGCGATACCTGGTTGACGCCATGGGTGACGTGGTTACTATCGGTCGCAACCGATAAGTACACCCACGCACGACTGCCTTCCCCCCCCACCGCAACACCCCCAGACCTTGCATCGCCAGTGCTCACCGCCTGGGCTTGCCCTTCCAACAGGAGCCCGCACATGTCTGCCACCCGAGCTAAGTTCAACGAGTTCCGCGCCAAGCGGCTCCAGAACCCCGCTGTCCGAGCCGCGTACGAAGATGCGCGTGCTCGCAATGGCATCCTTGATGCTCTGGTTCGCCGCCGACGAGCGCTCGGGCTCAGCCAGGGTGTTGTGGCGAGGGCTATGGACGTCGGGCAGTCGACGGTGTCTGGCTTCGAAACGGAGGGCAGTGATCCGCGACTGTCCACCTTGCAGCGTTACGCGCGCGCGGTCGACGCCTCGTTGTACGTCCACGTTGTGCCGAACATGCCCGCAGGACAGCGGCCGGCTGTCTACGTGTCGTACCCGGGCGGACAGAACATCGTCGCGAATCCGACTGCGGCGACGTCGCGTGTGGCGGCTTGGGTCGACAGTAAGCCCGCGTACGTGGGCCGAAACGTGCGCCCATACCTCAACCTTGTGCCTCAGTCCGCGTGACCGACTACGAGGAGCAGTGGCGTAAGGCGGGCCGCGTCTCTGGATGCGCGGATCTGCGGGACGTTCGCCTGTTCGGAATGAGCGGCGATCTCTCGACGCCTGACCCGTCCGCCAGCCTGGCCTACACGCTCGACGTCGACGTCGAGTTTCAGACGCTCGGTGATGATCCTGTCCACGCCCTGGTGGTCACTGCGAACTATGACCTGAATGTCACGGAGACAGACGAGTCTGATGATCAGGAGCCGACCAAGGTTGCGGGCATGGCCTTCGCGCTTGCCGCGATGTACGTGCTCGTTGAGCAGGACGGGGATGATCCCCACGTGTTCGAGAACGAGGAGCTGGAGGCGTTCGCCGCGACTACCGGGCAGCTCGCTCTCTACCCGTATGCCCGCGAGTTCATTGCGGACATCACCGGGCGTATGGGCCTGCCGCCCCTGCACCTCGGCACGCTGCGGTTCGACCGGGAGTCGGGCCGGAACTAGACAACAAGAACGCCCCAGCCGCTAGGTCGGCTGGGGCGTTCTTGGCTGTGGCCTACCTGCGCTCCGGTGGTGAGGTGGAGGCCGCTTCGCGTAGCGCGTCGGCCAGTGCCAAGGCCTGGCCGGAGCTCAGATCCTCGAGGGCCGTGATTCCGGCGTAGATGTCGCGGGCCCAGTCGATCGATACGCGCACGCCGTCCTCGTCCGACCAGATCGGAGACAGCGTGGCGAAAATGTCGCCGTCACCGATGACTGGAACCGGCGCGCCCACTGCGGTCTCGCCGCTGGGGTGCATTGTCCACTCGCTCACTTGCCGTCCCTGCCGTTCGTCGCTCGCGTGGCCTTGGTGCGAGTGTCGCGGCAAGACCGGCACTCCGACACGCGCACACCCCGGGTCTTGGGCGTTGGGAATTTCTTGATCGGCAGGAGGAGGCCGCAAGCGCCGGTACACAGGTGCTTTTCGCTGTCCTTCCCGTTCGGTGTGAAGGTACCGAGGGTCGTGCGGCCGGTCGCGCCGGTTGCCGCGTTGGTGGGGGCCTTGGTGATGGTCTTCCTCGTGGCCGGTGACTTGCGAGTCCTGGCGGGCGTTGGCTTGGTCGTCATTGTCGCTCCTCGGGATAGTGCTGAGCCGAATGGCTCCCGTCGTGTTCCTGGTCCTTCCGGTGACGGTGCTCTTCGCGTTCTGGCCCGGCGCGGTCGGGCTCTCGCTCACCACCCCCTGACCCTGCTTCACCCCGCTTCACCCCTGCTGGTTCTCGGAGGTCGGAGCTCGTCATGTCACACCTTCTCTTCCTCTTGGTCAGGCTCCAGGCCACGCTCGTGGTCGCACGCGGCCGGCGCGACGAGCGCGGCGACGTGCCCGGCTGGGTGCTCGTCACCTTGATGACGGTCGGGCTCGTCGGTGCGATCACCGCCGTCGCGCAGCCGCAGCTGACCCGGATGCTGAGCAACGCGCTGGCCAAGGTGCAGTAGTGCGGCCCCCGCCTCGAGCGGCGGGGGAGCGTGGCAGCGCGGTGGTTGACTTCGTGCTCGTCGTGCTGGTGCTGGTCCCGCTGGTGCTGGGGATCCTGCAGGTCGCGCTGACCCTGTTCGTGCGCAACACGCTTGCTGCGGCCGCCTCGGAAGGTGCGCGGTACGCCGCGACGGCCGACCGCGGTCCGGCCGACGGGACGGTGCGCACCCGCTGACGGTCTGCGGCCCACGCCTGCCGTCGTGCTGGTTACTGGGACTCCCGGTGGCGATCAACCTGGGCGAACCCGTTGTCCACAGATCTGGGTAGAGGGGCTGGTCGTGGTCGGCTGGCTCGCCTACGTTCTGGCCCACGAGTCCACTCGGGACGGGGCCACGACATGGCGATCACCACGGCAGGGCGGCATGCCCAGACGCGCAGTGTGCTGGTCGACCTGCTCGATGAGCGGGTGCGTGATCTGGTACGCCGCGAGGGCGTCGACCCCCAGCGCGACGCCGGGGTCGTACGCCGGATCGCCGAGGGGGTGGTGCGCGCCCACGACGAGCGGAGCCTCACCGGGCAGGTGGAGCCGGTGCCCGACGTCGACGTCGTGGTCGGCGAGCTGGTCGCGCGGGTGGCCGGGTTCGGGCCGTTGCAGGAGTTCCTCGACGATCCCGAGGTCGAAGAAATTTGGATCAACGATCCGTCCCGGGTGTTCGTGGCGCGCCGGGGGCGCCACGAGCTGACCAACCTGATGCTGAGCGCGGCGCAGGTGACCGAGCTCGTCGAGCGCATGTTGAAGTCCAGCGGTCGGCGCCTCGACCTGAGCCAGCCGTTCGTGGACGCGATGCTGCCCGAGGGCCACCGCCTGCACGTGGTGCTGGAGGGGATCAGCCGGGGGTTCTCGGCGGTCAACATCCGCAAGTTCGTGCTGCGCGCCGCCCGGGTCGCCGACCTGGTCGAGCTGGGCTCCATGACGCCGCGGGCGGCGGGGTTCTTGGAGGCCTCGGTGCGCGCCGGGCTCAACATCATGGTGGCCGGCGGCACGCAGACCGGGAAGACCACGATGCTCAACTGCCTCGCCGCCGCGATCCCGGGCGGGGAGCGGATCGTGTCGGTCGAGGAGGTCTTCGAGCTGCGGTTCCCGCACCCCGACTGGGTGCCGATGCAGACGCGCCAGTCCGGCCTCGAGGGCACCGGCGAGATCCGGCTGCGCGACCTGGTCAAGGAGAGCCTGCGGATGCGCCCCAGCCGGCTGATCGTGGGGGAGGTGCGCGCCGAGGAGTGCCTCGACCTGTTGCTGGCTTTGAACGCCGGCTTGCCCGGCATGGGGACCCTGCACGCCAACAGCGCCCGCGAGGCGCTGGTGAAGATGTGCACGCTCCCGCTGCTCGCCGGGGAGAACATCTCGGCGCGTTTCGTCGTCCCCACGGTCGCCTCGTCGGTGGACCTCGTGGTCCACCTCGGACTCGACCAGCACGGCGTACGACGGGTCAACGAGATCGTGGCGGTGCCCGGCCGCGTGGAGAACGACATCATCGAGGTGGAGCCGATCTTCGAGCGGCGCGGCGGCGACCTGCGGCGCACGCGGGGGATGCCGCCGCGGGTCGAGCTCTACGAACGCGCCGGCATCGACGTGCACGCCCTGCTCGCCGAGCCGACGGGGTCGCCCGAGCAGGCCCGCGAGGTCTCCTGATGGGCGCGCTGGTCGGCCTCGGGGTGGGCGTCGGGCTGCTGCTGATCTGGTCGGCGTTCGCGCTGCCGCACCCCGAGCGCGCCCCCCGCAGCGAGGGCCGGGTGGCGCGGCTGCTCGCCCGGGCGGGGCTCCGCGAGGTGTCCGCGCCGGGGTTCGTGCTGCTCTGCGTGGCGGTGGGTCTGGTGGCCGCGCTCCTGGTCCAGCTCGTCTCCCGCACCGCCCCGGTCGCGCTGGTCTTCGGCGTCCTGGGCGGCTACCTGCCGGTCGCGGTGGTGACCAGCCGCGCCCGCCGGCGCCAGCGGGAGTTCGCCGAGGTCTGGCCCGAGGCCGTCGACAACCTCGCCTCCGCGGTCCGCGCCGGGATGTCGCTGCCCGACGGACTCGCCGCGCTCGGCACCCGCGGTCCCGAGCCGCTCCAGCCGGCGTTCCGGTCCTTCGCGCTGGACTACCAGGTCACCGGCCGCTTCAGCGACTGCCTCGACCGGCTCAAGGGCCGGCTCTCCGACCCGGTCGGCGACCGGGTCGTGGAGGGCCTGCGGATCGCGCGCGAGGTGGGTGGCGGCGAGCTCGGGCGGCTGCTGCGCAACCTGTCGGGCTACCTGCGCGAGGAGGCCCGCACCCGCTCCGAGCTGGAGTCGCGCCAGTCGTGGACCGTCAACGGCGCCCGGCTCGCGGTGGCGGCGCCGTGGGTGGTGCTGCTGATGCTGTCACTCCAGGGGGACGCGATCCGCCGCTACGCCACGCCCGCCGGCGTGGTCGTGCTCGTCGTCGGCGCCTCGGTCTGCGCGGTCGCCTACCGCGTGATGATGCGCGTCGGGCGCCTCCCGGTCGAACGACGGATCCTGTCGTGAGCCTCGCGATGTGGGGAGCCGTGCTCGGGGCGACGCTCGCCGGCGGGCTGCTGCTCGTCGTCACCCGCCTGGTCGCGATGCGCCGGGTCCCGCTGGCCGACCGGGTGCTCCCCTGGGTGCGCGACGTGCCCCGCCTCGGGGACGGCCCGGCGGCCGCGGTCCCGTCCGCCTCGCCGGCCGCCGCAGCGGTCGGCGTCTTCGGGCCGCTGCTGCGTTCGGCCGCGCAGGCGGTCGAGCGGGTGCTCGGCGGCGCCACGTCGGTACGCCGCCGCCTCGAGCGCGCCGGCCTCGAGACCACCGTGCAGGAGTTCCGCGTCGAGCAGGTGCTGTGGGGGCTGGCCGGGTTCGCCGTGGCCGCCGCGTGGGGGCTGCTGCGTGCGGTCACCGCGCCCGGGGCCGCGATCGCGTCGCTGCTGGTGTGCGTAGTCGCCTTCGTCTGCGGCGTCCTGGCCCGCGACACCTGGCTGTCCTCGCAGGTCAAGGCCCGCGAGCGGCGCATCCTCGAGGAGTTCCCGACGGTCGCGGAGCTGCTCGCGCTCGCCGTTGCCGCCGGCGAGAGCCCGGTCTCGGCGCTGGACCGCGTCGTACGCCGCAGCGGGGGAGACCTCTCCGACGAGCTGGGCGTCGTGCTGGCCGCCGTACGCACCGGCGAGCCCGTGGCCTCCGCCTTCGACGCGATGGCGGCGCGCAGCGGTCTGCCGCTGGTCGCGCGCTTCGCGCAGGGCATCGCGGTCGCCTCCGAGCGCGGCACCCCGCTGGCCGACGTCCTGCACGCGCAGGCCGCCGACGTGCGCGAGGCCGGGCGCCGCGAGCTGATCGAGGTCGCCGCCCGCAAGGAGGTGGCGATGATGGTGCCGGTTGTCTTCCTCGTGCTCCCCGTGACGGTGCTCTTCGCGTTCTGGCCCGGCGCCGTCGGTCTCTCGCTGACCACCCCCTGACCCCGCTTCACCCTGCTTCACCCCCGCTGGATCTCGGAGATCGGAGCTCGTCATGACACACCTTCTCTTCCTCCTGGTCAGGCTGCAGGCCACGCTCGTGGCCGCGCGCGGCCGGCGCGACGAGCGCGGCGACGTACCCGGCTGGGTGCTCGTCACCTTGATGACGGTCGGGCTCGTCGGTGCGATCACCGCCATCGCGCAGCCGCAGCTGACCCGGATGCTGAGCAACGCGCTGGCCAAGGTGCAGTAGTGCGGCCCCCGCCCCGAGCGGCGGGGGAGCGTGGCAGCGCGGTGGTCGACTTCGTGCTCGTCGTGCTGGTGCTGGTCCCGCTGGTGCTGGGGATCCTGCAGGTCGCGCTGACCCTCTTCGTGCGCAACACCCTCGCCGCGGCCGCCTCGGACGGGGCGCGGTACGCCGCGACGGCCGACCGCGGTCCGGCCGACGGGGTGGCGCGCACCCGCGAGCAGGTGGAGGGCGCGGTGTCGGGGCAGTTCGCGCGCGACGTCAGCGCGACCCGCGTCGTGCGGGACGGGCAGCCGATGATCGAGGTGACGGTGCGTGCCAGCGTCCCTGCTCTCGGGCTGGGCGGCCCGGGTGTGGACCTGGTGGTCACCGCGCATGCCATCGAGGAGAGCGTCGAGGTGGCGCCGTGACCTCGCGGGGAGTGCCCCGGCGCCGGCCGCGCGGCGAGGAGGGCAGCGCGCTGGTCGAGCTGGTCTGGCTGGGGCTGCTGCTCCTGGTGCCGCTGCTGTGGATCGTGCTGTCGGTCTTCGAGGTGCAGCGTGGTGCGTACGGCGTGAGTGCGGCTGCCCGCGCGGCGGGCCGCGCCTATGCGCTGGCGCCCACCGACGCGGAGGGGGAGCGGCGGGCGGAGGCGGCGGCGCGCCTGGCCTTGGCCGACCAGGGCATCGGCTCGGCTCCGCTGCGCGTGGACATCAGCTGCACCCCGTACCCGAACTGCCACAGCGGCACCTCGGTGATCACCGTGCGGATCAGCTCGAGCGTGGCGCTGCCGGTGCTCCCTGCGGCGCTGGGTGCCGAGCGCGGTCGGTTCGCGCTGGACGCGAGCCACACGGTGCCGATCGGGCAGTACCAGGAGATCCGGTGACCCGGGCCGAGGTTCCTCGCCGGGCGCGCACGGAGCGGGGTCAGGTGACGCCGCTGATCGTCGGGTTCGCGCTGATCATCGCGCTCACCGTCGCGGTGGTCATCGATGCGACCGCGGCGTACCTGCAACGCTCGGAGCTGTCCACGCTGGCCGACGGTGCGGCATTGCACGGCGCCGACCTCGGGGCCACCGGCGTGGACGTCTACACCGACGGGCTGCCCGACGAGCGGCTGCGGGTCACCGAGGCGGCGGTGCGGGCGGCGGTCGCGGACTACCTGCGCCAAGTCGGCGCGCACGGGCGCTACCCCGGGCTGACCTTCCGGGTCGGCGTCGGGAGCGACCAGCGGGTCACCGTCGAGCTCAGCGCACCGCTCGACCTGCCGCTCACCTTCCCCGGCTCACCCACGAGCCCCCGGGTCGGCGCGAGCGGCTCGGCGGTGTCGAGCATCGACTGAGGACGCCGCGGTCCCGAGCGCGGGGTGTCGTCCGGCTAGGTTGGCCGGGCCCTGAGTCTGCGCGAGGAGTGAGCGAGGAGTGGTCAGCACGAGACCTGCCAGCACGGGACCTGATGGGGAGAAGCGCCGCCTGCGACGCCACGACCCGATCGTGATCTCCCTGCTGGGCATCCTGCTCGGCGGTGCGTTCGGCGTCTGGGGGATCCACGGCTATGCGACCCAGCCGCACCCCGACCGGACCGTGACCGGGCACCACATCGAGTCTCCGTGCTTCCGGCTCGTCGAGTACACCGTGGAGGCGAAGACCTACCGCCTCCACCTCGGCGCGCGCCGGTGCGTGGCGGCGTACGTTGGCAAGCCGATCGAGGTCTCGTACGAGTCCGCGCATCCCGAGCGCGCGTACGGGCCGGGCGGCGGAGGCGTCCGCTGGGTGATGCTGGGGACCGGGGTGGTCGGCCTGCTGGTCGCCGTCGCGACGCCGCTGCTCGCCTACCGCCGTCGTACGCCGCGCAGCGCCTAGCGTGTGCGCCATGACACATCCCACGCCCTACATCCACTTCCCGGGGAACGCGCGCGAGGCCCTGACGTTCTACGGCGACGTCTTCGGCTGCGGGGTCCAGGTGCACACCTACGCTGGCTTCGGCCGGGTCGACGGGCCCGCGGAGGCCGTGGCCCACGGCATGCTGGTCGACGGGCCGGTCGCGCTGTTCGGCGCCGATGCCGGCCCGGATGACTCGCCGCTGAAGTCCGAGGGCCTGATGCTCTCCCTGCTCGGAGCCGCAGCTCCGGACGTCACCCGCGAGTGGTTCACCCGGCTCGCCGACGGCGGCCGGGTCGTCTCGGATCTCCAGATGCGCGGGTGGGGAGCCACCGACGGCGAGGTCGTCGATCGCTACGGACTCCACTGGCTGCTCGGGTTCGAGCCCGACGCCGCTGACGAGGCATGAAATCCCGGACCCTCACGGCCGCCGGGACGGACGCCTGCGGGCCGTGATGCACGGCTAAGGTGACGCCGGACAGACGGTTGACCCACAGCGTCGTGGCGTGAACACCGCGTACTCGGCGTCGGAGGTCATGCTCTGCAGCAGTCACACAACACCGGACCCGTCCTCCGCGAGCGCCCCGTGTTTCGTGAACGTCCGGTCTTCGGCGGCTTGGCGAGCAGGCAGGTCGGCCACCGGGACCTGGTCGCCCACTCGGTCGCGGTCCTGACACCTTCCCTGAGCGCGCTCGGCACCGGCATGGTCCTTCCGACGGTGGTCGGACCGGGGTTCTGGATCAGCACCCTGCTCGGCTTCGGCCTGGCGTTCGTCCTGGCGCTGGTCTTCGACGAGTTCGCGTCCAGGTTCAACGCCCCCGGCTCCCTGTACGCCTACGCCGCGAAGGGGCTGGGTGCCTCGGTCGCGCTGGTCGTGGGCGTCTCCCTGGTGCTCGGGTACGCCGCCCTCGCCGGCTTCGGGCTCACCGGTGCGGCGCGTCGCATCCAGGCGGCCTGGACCGCCACCGGGGGAGACACGCCTCCCGACCTGGTCGGCTGGACTCTCGTGCTGGCGCTCACCCTGGTCTGCGGATGGATGATCCACCGGGGGATATCCCGGTCGTCGCGCGCCGTGCTGGTGATCGAGGCGATGAGCCTGGCCATGCTCGCGCTGATCGGCGTGGTCTGGCTGAGGCGGTACGGGGTCCCCGGCTTCGACGTGTTGTCGCTCGACGGTGCCGATCCGGGGCGGATCTTCGCCGGCGCGGCCTTGATCGCCACCCTGACCGTCGCCTTCGAGAGCTGCGCGGCGCTCGGCCTCGAAACAGGTCGGCCCCTGCGCACCGTCCCCGCTGCGATGCGGACCAGCCTGCTGGTCTGCGGGGGAGCGTTCCTCGCCGCCAACCTGATCGGGACCGTTCACTCGGGACGCGACTCCTCATCGGACTGGCGCTGGTTCAACATCGGGGACGAGGTGTCGAGGCCCGACGCAGCCGTGCTCGTCGTCCTGGCACTGTCGATGATCGCGTTGGCGCTCAGCGCCAGCACCGCGCTGTCCCGGTTGCTGTTCTCCTTCGCCCGCGAGGGGATCGTGTGGCCCGGGCTGGGGCGTACGAACCCTCAGGGGGTGCCGGTGGCAGCCACCTGGAGCGCCCTGGCGCTGGCCCTGGCCGGTCCGCTGGCCGCCTCGGCGGCGGCGCGCAGCGTCGCGCTCGCCCCTGGGGAGCTGCTGCAAGCGACCACCCTGATCATGTGCGTCAGCTACGGCTGCGCGGCCGCCGCGCTCATCCCGTTCCTCATCTCCCTCGACGAGCTGCGTCCCCGGTCGGCCGTGCTCGCGCTGACCGGCCTGGGCGGGGTGGGCGCGGTGACCTGGCACTGGGTCACCCGGCCGGAGCCCGGGGTCTCGCACCTCGCCCTGGCGCTCCTGGGCGGCGTGGTCGCCCTCGGCCTCGCGTGGCGGCTGGCCCTGGCCCGCCGGGCACCGCACCGCTCGCGGCGGCTGGGAGCCCACCAGGAGGCACTGGCCGGCGACGTCGCGCTGGCGGCGTACGACGGGGGTGGCGATGGGCTCCGCTGACCGCGACGACGGGTTCCTCGCCCGCCAGCCGTCCGCGGTGGACAGCGCGTTCGCCGTGCTCGAGGCCGTCGCCGCGCACGGCCCCGGGGTGACCACCCGGGAACTGGTCGACGCGCTACCGATGTCGCGGGCCACGGTCTACCGCATCCTCAAGCACCTGGTCGCCCAGGAGTACCTCGTCCGCACTCCCGACCTGCGCGGGTTCGCGCTCGGGGCCCGGGTCCAGGCCCTGGCACGGGCGGCCACCTCGCCCGAACCGACCCGGGCGGAGGCGTCGCTCACCTGACCGTCTCAGTCGGTGTCTCATTTGCGATCACGACAACTTCTTCTCGCCGGAATCGGTGCGCCACGTGGCGCTGATGGATTACCTCCAGGCGACCTGCACGGGTCGACATGAGGCGGATCTGTGAAGAGGGAGTCCATGACACGACGAAACCCCGAGCTCCGGGCAAGGATGCGCCGTGCAGGTGCAGTGGCGATCAGCGGGACGGTGCTCGGCGCCGGCGCGCTCTCCGCGATGGCGGTCAGCCCCGCGAGTGCGTCCGACCGCGCGCCGGCCCTGATCCTGGCCGACACCAACCGGGACGGCGTCGTGGATGACGCTGACGCCGAGGGTCGCGGGTCGTGGACCAAGGAGCGCGGCGCGTTCTTCCTGCCCAACCTCGACGACGACCTGAGCGACTGCCCGACGGTCGGGCCGGGCGGCGTCCAGCTGACCGACGTGCAGCTGGCCTCCTGCAACGACGCGGCCGACTCCGTCATCAACGGCGACAGCGACGTGCTCGACCTCGTCCGGGTCGAGGTGCAGCCGGTCGACACCAGCAAGGTCAGCTCGGTGCGGGTGGAGCTGCGCGGGGTGGGCGCTGCGAAGGTGAACGTCTTCGTCAAGGGCGGCGACGGCGCCTCGGCCGAGGACTGGACGCCGCTGCCCGCCAACGGCGTGCTGCCGGCAGACCGGATCGGCGCCGGCGTCGAGCTCGGCGTCGAGGGCAAGGACATCATCCGGGACGAGTCGTGGGACGGGACGGTGACCCTGCAGGTCGTCCACCGCAACGGCTCCCGGCTGGTGGCCACCGACCGGGTCGAGCTGCGTGCCGCGCCGCTCCTCTTCGCGACCGATCGGATGCCGATCGAGACGCTCTATATGGCCGACAACACCACCTCGGTCTACGAGGGCCAGGAGGTCACCGAGCCGCCGGCGAGCACGATCCGGGCCCAGGGCAATGCCGAAGCGCTCACCCGTGACTTCCTGGCTGGCATGGAGCGGATGGGCGCCGAGGTCAAGCTCGAGAAGCTGCCCAGCCTCCAGGGCGCCCGCGGCGGCGGCGACGGCACCGACATCTGGACCCAGGACATCATGGAGCCGGGGCTCATGTCGGTCCCGTCCCCGGACGGCGAGCAGCAGATGCGGGTCTTCGTCCGTGCCCCGGTCCGCGACGGCCGCGACAACTCCGGCGTCAACCCGTTCCGCCAGACCGGGCGCGTGGTCTTCACCGAGCTGCGCGGCCCGGACGTGGCCGGGATCCAGCACTTCGATCCGGCGTACGTGCCGCCGACCATCCCGGGGATGAGCTACGACAGCCGGGGTTCGACGGGCAACTACGGCACGGTCCCGGCCTACGAGCACAACGGCAAGAGCTACCCGCTCGGTCGCAAGATCGTCGGCGCCGTGCCGGGCACCGTCTACACCGCCGACCCGGCGTTCAACACGATGCTCGAGCTCCAGGGGTTCCAGGACCCGATCAACGTCGACACCAGCTGGCTGAGCGTCGGTCACATGGACGAGTTCATGTCGGTCATCCCCGCCGACAACGAGCGCGGCTGGGCCGTCGTCGTCGCTGACCCGGTGCTCGCGCTGGACCTGCTCCAGGAGCTGGTCGACGCCGGTCTCGGCGACGAGCAGCTCTACACCTCCTACGGTCTCGTGCCTGCCGCCGGCTCGACCGCCCCGGACCTCACCGTCGCCCAGGCGGTCAGCGACCAGCAGATCCTCAGCGGTGTGAAGATCGGGCACGCCGGGGTGAACCGCGGCATGAAGGTGCTGCGTGAGGAGATCGGACTCACCGAGGACGACTTCATCCGTGTCCCCGTCCTCTACCGCGACAACGGTCACGGGCGCGTCGGGGTGCAGATCCCGAACGCCGCCAACCTGATCGGCACCGGGCACGACGTGGTCTTCATCCCCACCCAGCACGTGCCGGCCGTCGACGGCAAGGACCTCTTCCAGACCGTGATCGAGGAGCGGTTCGCGGAGGTCGGCACCGAGATCCAGTGGGCCGAGGACTACTTCTACACCAACCGCGGCGGCCAGATTCACTGCGTCACCAACGCGCTGCGCGACACGACGTACGGCGACGCCTGGTGGTCGGAGGGCGACCTCGAGAACGACGGGGAGCAGCCGGGCGACACCAAGGAGTTCTCGATCATCTCCCAGCCGTCGGTCTCCGGCACCCTGAAGGCCGGGCAGACGATCACCGGCCACCCGGGCACCCTCGCCCCGACCCCGACCTCGGTCAGCTACCAGTGGTACGTGGGCAGCACCCCGATCCCCGGAGCCACGTCGCGGACGCTCAAGCTCAAGGCCGCCTGGACGGGCAAGGAGATCCGGGTCGCGATCGTCAGCAGCAAGGAGGGCGTCGCCTCGCTGAGCACGATCACCTCTGTCGGCGACCTGCCGCGCTCCTTCACGCAGACCAAGCGTCCCTCGGTCACGGGCGCCGCGAAGGTCGGTCGGGTGCTTGCCGTCCGGCCGGGCTCGTTCAGCCCGAAGCCGTCCAGTGTGGGCTACCGCTGGTTCGTCGGCGGGACGGCTGTCTCCAGCAAGGCTCGCCTCAAGGTCGCCAACAACTGGGTCGGCAAGAAGGTGAAGGTGGTCGTCACCGCCAAGCGTGAGGGTCTCTCCACGCACAAGACGACCGTCACGGTGGGCAAGGTCCGCCGCTGACCCACTGTCGTCCGAGCTCCACCAGCCGGCGCCCGTCTTCCCCACGCGGGGGAGGCGGGCGTCGGCCCTTACGTCCGCCGCGTGAATCGCAGATCGCCGTTCGGCATCCGTTGGTGCAGATAGCGGTCGTCGTGGATCAGATGATGGTGATGGCCGCACAGAAGAATGCCTTTGTCGAGATCAGTCCTTCCGCCGGCTGACCACGGGTCCACCTGGTGCGCTTCGCACCAGGTCGAGGGGATGGTGCAGCCGTCGGCCCGGCATTCTTTGTCTCGAATCGCCAATGCCTTTCGCTGACCTGGACTGAAGAGCCGGTTTGTGCGGCCGAGGTCGAGCGGCACCGAAGGCGTGCCGAGGACTGCGGGGACGAGACCTGCGGTGCAGGCCAGGCGCTGGGCCTCACCGGCGGTGATCGGCGAGCCGTCCGCGAGCGTGGCGGACCCGAGCCCCTCGACCAATGCCTTGAGGTCCATGGTGATCACCAGCGTGGTGGCGTCGCCGCCGTGCAGCGGCAGCCGGGACGGGTCGATCGCCTCGAGCAGCGAGCAGAACGCCTCGCCGAGCCGCCGCTCGTAGGGCACCCGCCGCCCGTCCGCGGCGGGCTCGTCCGCCGCTCGCCGGGGGTTGGTGAACGACTCGAGCATCGTGGTCAGTCGCAGCGCGATGCTCTCCGGGACCTGGGCGCGGATGACTGCGCTTCCGTCGCCGAGGTGCCGCACGCCCAGCGTCGTACGCCGCCGGGCGCGGCGCTCCGCGGCGCGCAGCTGCTCCTCCTCGACCTGCTCGGCCCACTCGGGCGCGACGACCTCCAGCAGTCGATCGGCCAGGCGGCCCAGCTCGCGCGGCCCGAAGTCGGCGGCCTGCTCGACCAGGTAGTCCTCGGCACGGGCCAGCATCGCCGACCACTCCTCCGCGCTCGCCTCGACCAGCGAGAACGCATCGGTGAGGTCGTCGAGCGCGGCGACGATGACGTGGCCCTGGTCGAGGCTCACGTGTCCGCCCGCGAGCGCGGTCCCGACGCGGTGCCAGCGCCGCTCGCACGCCACCCCGAGCCGCTGCAACCGCCGCGCGGACGGGCCCGAGGTGTGGGTGCGGTGCGCGACCCACGCGGCCACGTCGCGACACCCGTCGGCGTCGGCCACGTCGTCGGCGCACGCGATCACCCGGGCGTGCATCGCCTGCGCGCGCGAGGCCAGATGGGCCGTCATTCGCAATGCCTGGCGCTTCTCCGAGATCGACAGGAAAGTCGGATCGCGGTCAGCGATCTTGTCGAGAAATGCCTCCGCGCACCCCACATCGGCGAGGTAGGGATGAGCCATGTCGGCCATCGTCGCCTCCCGTGAGGACGTGGTGGAGAAGTACTTCCGTAGGGATCAGTCTACCGATGTTCGAAAGTGTTCGAAATAATCGGAAAGGTAAAAACTGAATCTGTGGAAAACCCCTTCCGGCCGCCCGGTGGCGGATTGCGGCGGACTGGCAGCCATTCGCCCCGTGGAGGGTTACCCGCCGGTTTCCCTTGACGCCCCGGCGCTGGCCGCAGGCTTGGTCAACGCGCAGTGCTGGGTCACGATCCGGCTGCCGCGTTTCGCCGCCCCTGGGGTGAAGGTGCTCCGGGTGCTCTTCCGCGGTGACGACCGGGTGGCCGGTGACCGCGCCTTGGTGCGTCCCGGGGGTCGCCCGCGCCGCCACTGGCGCCGACTCAGCGCGCCAGACGCGCCGACTCAGCGCGCCAGACGCGCCGACTCGGCGCGCCATTAGAGCCGACTCGGCGAAGGGGTCAGTGCTCGCGCAGGAGTACGCCGGAGCCGGGGAGGCGGTCCTCGATGCCGTGCTCGCGCAGGGCGTGCCAGAGCGTGGCGGCGTTGATGGCGACCACCGGGCGGCCGAGCTCGGCCTCGAGGGTCTCGGCGAGGCCCACGAAGGAGAGGTTGGTGCCGACCTGCACGATCGCCTCCACGCCGGGGCGGTCGATCTCGGCCACCACCTCGCGCAGCCGGGGCTCCTCGACGCGGGCGATGTCCATGGCGGTGGGGCAGCGCAGGCCGGTGATCGCCGCGACGTCGAAGCCGGCCTCGGTGAAGAACCGGCCGACCTCGCGGTCGGCGACCGGCTGGTACGGCGAGAACACCGCGATGCGTCGTACGCCGAGCTCGTGCAGGGCGGCCCGGCAGGCCCCGGCGCCGGTGGTGACCGGGAGACCGGTGCGGGCGCGCATCCGCTCCTCGAAGGCGGCGTTGCCCTCGAGGCCGCCCCAGAAGGTCTCGGCCGACATGCCCATCACCATCCGGTCCGGCTCGGCGGTGAGCACGTCGCGGACGGCGGTGTCGATCGAGGCGCGGATCTGCACGAGCAGCGCCTCGAACCCGGCGTCCCCGGCCATCGTCGGGTCCGCGATGTGCATCGATCCGGCGCGGAAGGCCACCCCCTCGACGCCGGCGCGCCAGTAGTCGTGCTCGACCACCGTGTTGGTGCTCGGCACGATCACCCCGAAGACGCCCCGCGGGCCCACGACGTTGGTCATCGCGACACGCCCTCGAGCCCGGCGAGGCAGAGGTCCACCGCGCGATGCGCCCGGGCGCGCGCCGCGGGCCGGTCCAGCAGGAGGGCGTCGACGAGCAGCGGGGAGACGACCACGGCGATCACGTCGTCGGCCGGCCCGCGCGGCACTTCGGCCTGGGCCAGCACCGTGCCGAACGGCTCGAGCAGGTCCTCGACATAGCGCCGGCGCAGGTCGGCGGCGGCCGGGTCCAGGGCAGCGGTGGTGGTCAGCGCCTGCAGGAACGCCGCCACCGGCTTGTCACGCAGCCGGTCGCACAGGACGTCGACCGCCGCGTGCAGGTCGGCCGCGAGATCGCCGGAGGAGGGGCCTGGCGGGGAAGGAGCGACGTCGATGAGCGCGGCCAGCACATCGGTCGAGGTCGGCCAGTGCCGGTAGATCGTCGAGCGCGAGACGCCGGTCGCCTGGTGCAGCCGTTGCGGGGTCAGCGCGGTCGCGCCCTCCACGAGCAGCAGCTCGAGTGCCGCGGTGAGCACCACGGTCGCCGTCTCGTTCGCCGGCCCTGCTGGGCGTCCTGTTCGTGCCATTGAGTAAACGATACGGGATGCCCCGGTTATGTGCCCGCGCGTGAGCGGAGAGGGAGCGGCGTCGGCGGGGGCGTCGGTCATCACCGATCTCGTAGCCTCGTCGGATGTTTTTTCGTCTCGGAACCCTGATCGCCCTGTTCGCCCTCGTCCTCGCCCCGCTCGCCGTGCCGTCCCCGGCCAGCGCGGCGACGCCCGAGCAGACCTACGCCAACCAGGCCGTGCGCGCGACCAACGCGGTGCGCGCCAACCACGACCTCGGTGCGGTGAAGAAGAACGCCTGCCTGCGCAAGGCCGCCGCCCAGCAGGCGCGCAAGATGGCCGTGCAGCAGCGCCTCTTCCACCAGGACCTCGGCCCGCTGCTGCAGCGCTGCGGCCTCAGCGCGGTGGGGGAGAACGTCGCCGTCGGCTACCCGACCGGGCGCGCCGTCGTGCGCCAGGGCTGGATGAAGTCGCCCGGCCACCGCGCCAACATCCTCAACGGCCAGTTCAACCGGGTCGGGATGGCCGCGCGCCGTGCCGACAACGGCCAGTGGTACGCCGCGCAGGTGCTCGGCCGCGTCGCGTGACGCCGGTCGCCTGACGCCGGTCGCCGGCCGGGGCGGCGCACCCTCCCGCGGGAGGATCCCCAAAGAGCGCCGTCACCCGGCCCGGCGTGGCGAGACCGAGCGTTGTGAGCGTAAGGAGCGCCCTCGGCGCGGGAAAGTTGTCGCAGGGCGGTCGGGGGTCGAAATAACGCGGATCGGCTGGGCTTTCGACACCTACCCGGCAGGGCCGTAACCTGTAGGACGTGGCCGGACCGGACTTCGACGTCGAGATCAAGCAGCTCCAGGCAACCATGCGCACCATCGAGCAGGTGCTCGACGTGGATGCCATGAAGGTCGAGATCGCCGACCTCGGTGAGCAGGTGGGTGCCCCCGACCTGTGGGACGACCAGGCCAACGCCACGCGCGTGACCGGCCGGCTCTCCACCCTCCAGGGCGAGCTCGAGCGCTTCGAGAGCCTCGCGAGCCGCATCGAGGACGTCGGCCTGATGGCCGAGATGGCCCAGGAGGAGGGCGACGCCGAGGTGCTCGCCGAGGCGCAGATCGAGCTCGAACGCGTCAAGAAGTCCGTCGAGGGCCTCGAGGTCCGCACCCTGCTCTCCGGTGAGTACGACTCCCGCGAGGCCCTGGTGACCATCCGCGCCGGCGCCGGTGGCGTCGACGCCGCGGACTTCGCCGAGATGCTGATGCGCATGTACACGCGCTGGGCCGAGCAGCACAAGTACTCCGTCGAGGTCTTCGACACCTCCTACGCCGAGGAGGCCGGCCTGAAGTCGGCGACCTTCGCCATCCACGCGCCGTACGGCTACGGCACGCTGAGCGTCGAGGCCGGCACCCACCGCCTCGTGCGGATCAGCCCCTTCGACAACCAGGGCCGCCGCCAGACGTCGTTCGCCGCCGTCGAGGTGGTGCCGGTGCTCGAGCAGACCGACGAGATCGACATCCCCGACGAGGAGATCCGCGTCGACGTCTACCGCTCCGGTGGCCCGGGCGGTCAGTCGGTCAACACCACCGACTCCGCGGTCCGCCTGACTCACATCCCCACGGGCACCGTGGTGAGCTGTCAGAACGAGAAGAGCCAGCTGCAGAACAAGGCCAGCGCGATGGTCGTGCTCAAGGCCAAGCTGCTGGCCCGCAAGAAGGCCGAGGAGAAGGCGCACCTCGACGAGCTCAAGGGCGACGTGCAGGCCAGCTGGGGCGACCAGATGCGCAACTACGTGCTGAACCCCTACCAGGTCGTCAAGGACCTGCGCACCGGCTACGAGGTGGGCAACCCCAGCTCGGTGTTCGACGGCGACATCGACGGCTTCCTCGAGGCGGGCATCCGCTGGCGCCGCGGCGCCGAGAAGGCCGACGAGAACTAAAAGCCGACCGGCCACCGGCCGCGCCGCACACGACGTACGACAGGCCCCGCCTCCCGATCGGGAGGCGGGGCCTGTCGCGTCGAGGCGCCCCGGTGCCAGGGGTGTCAGTACGCCGAGCGGCGGCGCAGACGTGCCTCGGTGAGGGCCGGAGGTGCGTAACCCCGGTCCGCGTCGTTGATCGTGGTGCCCGGTGCGACGATCTCGTCGACGCGGTCGAGCACGTCGCGCGGCAGCGTCACCTTCACCGCGCCCAGCTGGGACTCCAGCTGCTCCATCGTGCGGGGACCGATGATGGCCGAGGAGACCGCCGGGTGCTCGAGCACGAACGCCAGCGCGAGGTGGATCAGCGAGACCCCGGCGTCGTCGGCGAGGTCCTGGAGCTGGTGCACCGCCTCGAGCTTGCGGGCGTTGGCCGGGTGGTGCGGGTCGTGGCGCCCGGGCTGGCGCGCGAGCCGCGAGGAGGTCACGGGCTCCTCGCCGCGGCGGTGGCGACCCGAGAGCCAGCCGCCGGCCAGCGGGCTCCACGGAAGGATCCCGAGGCCGTGCTTCTGCGCCGTCGGCAGCAGGTCGCGCTCGACCTCGCGGGCCAGGATCGAGTACGGCGGCTGCTCGGTCACCGGCCGCTCGCGGTGGCGGCGCTCGGCGACCCACTGCGCCTCGACCACCTGCGAGGGCAGGAAGGTGGAGGTGCCGATGTAGCGGATCTTGCCCTGGTGGACCAGGTCGGAGAGCGCCGAGAGGGTGTCGTCGATCGCGATCTCCGGGCGCGGGCGGTGCACCTGGTAGAGGTCGATGTGGTCGGTGCGCAGCCGGCGCAGCGAGGACTCGACCTCGCGGATGATCCAGCGCCGCGAGTTGCCGCCGTGGTTGGGGTCCTCATCCGACATCGAGCCGTGGAACTTGGTGGCCAGCACCACGTCCTCGCGGCGTCCCTTCAGGGCCCGGCCGACGATCCGCTCGGACTCCCCGCGGGAGTAGACGTCGGCGGTGTCGATGACGTTGATGCCGGCGTCCAGCGCCCGGTGGATGATCCGGATCGAGTCCTCGGCGTCGGGGTTGCCCCACTCGCCGAACATCATCGCGCCGAGGGTGAGCGGGCTGACCTTGACGCCGGTGGTGCCGAGGTCGCGCCAGTGCTCGGTGCTCATGCGGTCTCCTGTCGGGGTGTGGGGTGGGCGAAGAGGCTCGGGGGCCGCTCGAGGCCGAGGTGCTCGCGCAGCGTGGTGCCGTCGTACTCGTGGCGGAACAGCCCGCGCTCGCGCAGGATCGGCAGCACGCCCTCGACGAACCGGTCGAAGCCGCCGGTCAGCCACGGCGGCATGACGTTGAAGCCGTCGGCCGCGCCGCTCTCGTGCCACAGCTGCATCTGGTCGGCGACCTGCTCGGCGGTGCCGACCACCACCCGGTGCCCGCGGGCGCCGGCGAGGCGGTGCATGAGCTGGCGGATCGTCGGCTGCTCGCGCTCGACGATGTCGACGACGAGCTGCGCCCGGCTGGAGGCGCTGCGCTCGCCGTCGAGGCGCACGGCCTCGGCCGGGACCGGGCCGTCCAGGTCGTAGCCCGACAGATCGACGCCAAGGGTGTGGTGCAGCACCTCGAGCGAGTACGCCGGCTGGGTGAGCGCGTTGAGCCGGTCGTGCAGCACCCGGGCCTCGGCCTCCGTCGCGGCGATCACCGGGCTGATGCCCGGCAGTACCAGGACCGACCCGGGGTCGCGCCCGAGCCCGCGGGCACGCTCCTTGATGTCGGCGTAGAACTCCTGGGCGCTCGCCAGGGTCTGGTGGGCGGTGAAGATCGCCTCGGCCCAGCGCGCCGCGAAGCCGCGCCCGTCGTCGGAGGAGCCGGCCTGCACGTAGACCGGGCGGCCCTGCGGGGAGCGGGGCAGGTTGAGCGGTCCGGCGACCGAGAACTCCCGACCGACATGGTCGACGCGGTGGATCCGGTCGGTGTCGGCGAAGATCCCGCTGTCCTGGTCGATCACCAGCGCCTCGTCCTCCCAGCTGTCCCACAGCCGGGTGACCACCTCGAGGTACTCCTCGGCGCGGGCGTAGCGATCGGCGTGCGGCGGGTGCTCGGGGAGGCCGAAGTTGGCCGCCGCCCCCGCGGCGCCGGTGGTGACGATGTTCCAGCCGGCGCGGCCGTTGCTGAGGTGGTCGAGCGAGGCGAACTGCCGGGCCAGGTTGTAGGGCTCGGTGTAGGTCGTCGAGGCGGTGCCGATCAGCCCGATCCGGCTGGTCACCGCCGCGATCGCCGACATCCAGGTGAGCGGCTCGAGGCGGAACCGCGAGGCGTAGCGGATGTTGTCGGCCAGCGAGGGGCCGTCGGCGAAGAAGATCGCGTCGAGCTTCGCGCCCTCGGCCTTGCGGGCGAGCGCCTGGTAGTAGGTGATGTCCAGGACCCGGGAGATGTCGGTGTCGGGGTGGCGCCAGGCGGCCTCGTGGTGCCCGCCGGGGTAGAGGAACAGGTTCAGGTGCAGGCTCATGACGCGGCCTCCGTGCGGACGGCGTCCGCGTCGTCCACCACGCCGAGCTCGCCGAGCAGGCGGGTGCGCAGCGCGGCGAACTCGGGGTCGGCCTGCGAGCGGCGACCGCGCAGCTGCACGGTGAGGTCGGAGCGCACGACGCCGTCGTCGAGCACGATCACCCGGTCGGCCAGCACGATCGCCTCGTCCACGTCGTGGGTGACCAGCAGCACCGCGGGCCGGTGCGCCTCGCACAGGCGGCGCAGCAGCGTGTGCATGCGGATTCGGGTCAGCGCGTCGAGCGCGCCGAACGGCTCGTCGGCGAGCAGCAGGGCTGGTTCGCGGACCAGGGAGCGGGCCAGCGCGGCGCGCTGCTGCTCGCCTCCGGAGAGCTGGTGCGGCCAGGCGCGGTCGCGGCCGCCGAGGCCGACCTCCTCCAGGGCGGTGCGGCCCCGGGCCTGGGCGTGCTTGCCGGTGAGGCCGAGGACGACGTTGTCCAGGACCCGCTTCCACGGGAGCAGCCGGGAGTCCTGGAAGACCACCGAGACGTTGGTCGGGACCTCGATGGTGCCGTGGCCGGCGACGTCGCGGTCCAGCCCGGCGAGCGCGCGCAGCAGCGTGCTCTTGCCGCTGCCGCTGCGCCCGAGCAGGGCGACGAACTCGCCGGGGGCGATGTCGAGGTCGAGGCCGTTGAGCACGCCTCCGGCCTCGCTGAAGCGGCGGTGCAGGCCTCGGACCCGTACGGCGCTGCCGTGCGGCTCGTCGGGGCCGACGGGGGTGCCGGTGATGTCAGTGGTGGTGGCGGGCGTCAGCCCAGGGTGCGTCGCCATGTCAGGGCCTTCCTCTCGATCAGGCGGACGGTGCCGTCGGCGATGAGGCCGAGCGCGGCGTAGACGACCAGGCCGACGACGATCACGTCGGTCTGGCCATAGCTGGAGGCGAGCGTGATCATGTGGCCGATCCCGCTGGTGGCGTTGATCTGCTCGACCACGACGAGCGCGAGGATCGCGGAGGTCACCGCGAAGCGCAGGCCGAGCAGGAACCCGGGCATCGCCCCCGGGATGACGATGCTGCGGACGAACGCGGTGCGGCTCAGATCGACGGTCTCCGCCAGCTCGGCGTAGCGGCCCTCGATGGCGCGCAGGCCGTTGTGGGTGTGGATGTAGACGGGGACCAGCACGCCGAGCGCGATCGTGATGACCTTCATCTGCTCACCGATGCCGAACCACAAGATCAGCAGCGGGATCAGCGCCAGGCTCGGGATGGAGCGCTTGATCTGCACCGGTCCGTCGACCACCGACTCACCGAGCCGGGAGAGCCCGGCGGCGATGGCCAGCACCACGCCGACGACGGTGCCGAGCGCCAGGCCGAGCCCGGCGCGGACCGCGGAGGTCAACAGGCTGTCCTGGAGCCGGCCGCTCTCGATCAGGTCCCCGGCGGTGCGGACCACCGTCCACGGCTCGCTGAGCGTGCGCGGGTCGAGCAGGCCGGTGGCCGAGCCGACGCACCAGCCGACGACGAGCAGCACCGGGCCGAGCAGCACCGCGAACGGCACGCGTGGTCCGGGCCCGAGCCGGCGGCGTACGACGCGGGCGTCGACGGCGCTGGAGCCGTCATGGAGCGTCCGCTGGCCGCCGGTGGTGGGGGCGGTGCGGTCGAGGTGGGTAGCGGTCATGACGGGCTCCCTGCTGCGGTGGGTTCGCGGGTCGCCCCGCCGGCTGCCCCGCCGACGGCCTCGGCGATCGCTGCCTCGAAGCGGCGGTCGTAGAGCTCGCTGACGTCGAGCTCGTCGTGTCCCTGCTCGCGGGCGAGCAGGTCGGCGGTCGCCTGGTGGCGCGCGATCAGGTCGTCCCAGTCGGTCGGGATCTCGAAGGTGCCGAGCACCTCGACGACGTAGCGCGCGTCCTCGGGGGAGAGGCCCTCGTGATCGACATAGAAGGCCTGGGCGAACTCCTCGGGGTGCTCGTTGATCCACTCCTGCGCCCGGGCCCAGAGCGCGGCGTACTTCTTGGCGGCGGCGGCCTTGTGGGCGTCCTCGACCACCTCGACCGGCGCGTAGAGCACCCAGGCGTCGTCGCGGACCCCGGAGGGGATGGTCGCGGCGCCGTCGCGCTCGTACTTCGCGAGGTAGGTCTTGGCCAGCGTCGGCTGGAGCGGCGCGACGTCGACCTGCTTGCTGCCCAGCGCGTTGACGAAGGAGTCGTCGACGCTGGTCATCTCGACCAGCTCGACGTCGTCCTGCGCCAGCCCGGCCTTCTCCAGCACGCGCAGCACGAGCGCGCCCTGGGCCTGGCCGGGGGAGTAGGCGATCTTCTTGCCGGCCAGGTCGTCGAGGTCGGCGACCTCGGTGCCCGGCGCGATCCCGAGCGCGTACGTCGGGTGCTCGAGGGGGTCGACGGTCTCGCGGGTGGCGAGGATGCGCACCTCGGTGCCGGTCCAGGTGGCGAAGAGCGGCGGGATGTCGGCCACGGCGCCGACGTCGAGGGCGTCGGCGCGGAACGCCTCGAGGGTCTTGGGACCGCCGTTGATGTTGGCCCACTCGATGTCGAAGTCGATCTCGTCGATGAGGCCGGACACCTCGAGCGCGGTCTGGGTGGCCGGGTCGCCGACGCGCAGCACCGTCTCCTCGGGGACCTCGTCGGGCACGTCGGCGCTGGTGTCGAGCTCCGGTCCGGCGGCCTCGGAGGAGCACCCGGCCAGCACCAGGGCGGAGACGGCCATGGCCAGCGAGACGCTGAGGCGGCGGCGCGGTCGTCGGTGACGCCGGCGGGGGGTGGACGACATGGTTCTCCTTCGAGTTATGCGATAAAGTCCACTGAATTAATGCATATAAGAGAGGCGGGTGTCACTCTCGCGGTGCCACGATCTGGCGACAGGTTTGGCCGATCCCCTGCCGCGTGGACCCGGCGCAGACGACGAAGCGCCCACCCGGAGGTCCGGGTGGGCGCTCGTGCGGCTCGCGTCAGGCGGAGGTGGCGAGGGCGACCGCGGCGCACCAGCGCCCGGCGCGGTCCACCAGCTCCTCGCGAGGGGCGTCGCGGTCGCGCAGCGAGCAGGTCAGCCAGGCGTCGCCGAACAGTCCGCGCCAGGAGATCTCGAGCCCGCGGTCGGTGCGGCAGGCCAGGCCCACCGACGCCACGCCGTACGACGGGGCGTCGGGCAGCGGGCTGCAGCCCTCGACCTTGCGGGCGGAGGTCGCGGCTGCGCGGGCCTGCCCGGGGGCGACCGGCGGGGCGAAGACCCAGGCACGCGCGGTGGCGTCGCCGCCGGTCCAGGAGCAGCCGTGCTCGTGGGCCACGTCGCGCACGCCCTCGGCGAGCTCGGCGCGGTCCCCGGGAGCGTGGGCGGTCTCACGCTGCGGCTCGGCGTCGAGCGCGGCGACCACGCTCTGCGGCGCGACGGTGGCGCAGAACGACTCGCGGCGTACCACCAAGGTGGAGGTGTCGAGGTCGGCCAGGGTGATGCTGGGCGACACGGCCGGGGCGTCCTCGCCCTCGGCGGAGGGGGAGCGGTCCACGGCCAGCGCGAGCACGCCGGCCAGCACCACGAGCCCGGTGAGAGCGATCGCGGCGACGACGAGCGTCAGGGGCCGGGCGGAGCTGTGCACCCCGACACGATACGGAAGCGCGATCCCCGCATCCTCCTCCGGCTCGCGTACCGTCTGGGACGTGATTCGATTCGAGAAGGTCACCAAGACCTACCCCGGCACGGGCAGCCCCGCCCTCGACCAGGTGTCGATCGACGTCGAGAAGGGCGAGTTCGTCTTCCTCGTCGGCACCTCCGGGTCCGGCAAGTCGACCGCGCTGCGCCTGGTGCTGCGCGAGACGCGCCCCACGTCGGGCCGCGTCTACGTCGCCGGCAAGGAGATCAACCGGCTCGCCGGCTGGAAGGTCCCCCGGCTGCGCCGCCAGATCGGCACGGTGTTCCAGGACTTCCGGCTGCTGCCCAACAAGACCGTCTCCGAGAACGTCGCCTTCGCCCTGCAGGTGATCGGCCGCACCCGCGCCGAGATCGCCAGCCTGGTCCCCGAGACCCTGGAGCTGGTCGGGCTCGAGGGCAAGGGCGACCGGCTGCCCGACGAGCTGTCCGGCGGCGAGCAGCAGCGCGTCGCCATCGCCCGCGCGTTCGTCAACCGGCCGATGATCCTGATCGCCGACGAGCCCACCGGCAACCTGGACCCGTCGACCTCGGTCGGCATCATGAAGCTGCTCGACCGCATCAACCGCACCGGTACGACGGTGCTCATGGCCACCCACGACCACGGCATCGTCGACCAGATGCGCAAGCGCGTCATCGAGCTCGACCACGGCCGGGTCGTGCGCGACCAGGCCCAGGGCGTCTACGGCTTCCAGCACTGACACCCGCGGCCAGCCGCTCGCCGCGCCGACACGCGCGGGGACGGTGGCGGCCGCCCGTCGTACGTCCCGAGATCCATCCTGATCAGGAGTCCTTCCGACCTCATGCAGCTGCGCTACGTCTTCTCCGAGCTCCGTCAGGGGCTGCGCCGCAACCTGTCGATGCACGTCGCGGTCGTCCTCACCCTCTTCGTCTCCCTCACGCTCGTGGCCCTCGGCGTCCTGCTGAACCAGCAGGCCGACCGGGCGGCGGAGCGCTACGGCAACGAGCTCCAGATCGCCGTCTACCTGTGCCGCGAGGACGACCAGTCGCCGTCGTGCAACACCGCGGCGACCGACCCGCAGAAGGAGGAGATCCAGGCCGTCATCGACGACAACGCCGAGGTGGCCTCCTCCGACTTCGAGACGCGGGAGGAGGCCTTCGACAAGATGCGGGAGCTCTTCGACTTCCCCGACGAGTACTTCGAGGGCTCCGACCCGGTCATGACGGCCGAGAACATGCCCGAGGCGATCTGGATCACCCTGAAGAACCCGAAGGAGTCGGCCGGCATCACCAGCGCGGTGGCCGGCCTGCCGGGCGTGAGCCGGGTGGTGGACAACCGCGAGGTCGTGGTGCGCATCTACGACACCCTCGACGTGCTGCAGAAGGGCGCGCTGGCGGTCGCGGGCTTCCTGGTGCTGGCCGCGCTGCTGCTGGTCGCCAACACGATCCGCCTGGCGGCGTTCGCGCGACGCAAGGAGATCGGCATCATGCGGCTGGTCGGCGCCTCCACGCTCTACATCACCTTGCCGTTCCTCCTCGAGGCGCTGGTGACCGCCGTGATCAGCGTGGTCCTGGCCGGCGGCGCGCTCGCGGCGCTGATGAAGTTCGGCGTGCAGGACAAGCTCGCGGACTCCCTGGCGTTCATCCCCTGGATCGGCTGGCCCGAGCTGACGACCTCCGTGGTGGTGATCGCGATCCTCGGTCCGCTGCTCACGCTGGTGCCGACACTCCTGCTGACGCGCAAATACCTCAAAGTCTGATCGCGGACGCCTAACGTGGGCGCGGGTTCTTCCCCGAGCTCTCCCGAGTTTCCCCGATCAGTTAAGGCAGACCTGGTGCGCATCTTCCCCCGCGCCTCGCGTTCCCGCATGGCCTCACTCGCGCTCGCCGGCGCACTTCTCGCCGGCTCCGCCGCGGTCCCGTTGGCCCAGGCGGCCGACGACGAGCTCAAGCAGGAGCAGAGGAAGGTCGAGAAGCAGCTCGACCACGCCCACGACGAGCTCGAGCACTCCAGTGCCCGGGCCCGCCGCACCGCGGCCGCGCTCGAGGCCTCGGTCGCCGAGCTGACCCAGGCGCGCGCCGCCCTCGACACCGCCCGGGCCCGGGTCACCGCGGCCAAGGCGCGCGATGAGCAGATGCAGGTGCGCCTCGCCGCCGCCGAGGAGCGGCTGCGGGTGGCCCGCGCCGAGGTCGCCGCCGGTCAGCGGGCCGTCGCCGACCAGCGCGCCTCGGTCGTCGACACCGTCACCTCCATCTACCAGGAGGGCGACCCCGAGATGCTCGCGGTCTTCTCGATCCTGGAGTCCCAGAGCCCCAGCGACCTGATGCGCGGCGTCGAGGCCCGCAAGACGGTGGTCGGCAACGAGACCGCGGCGTACGACGAGCTGCGCGCGACCGAGGTGCTGCTCAAGGTCCGCGAGACGCGGGTCGAGGAGGCCCGCGCCGAGGTCGCCGAGCAGCGCCGCGAGGCGGCCGCACACCTGCGCACGATGCGCGGGCTGCACGTCGAGGCCCGCGAGGCCCGCGCCGCCGTCCGCACCCGCGTCGAGGCCCGGCGCACCGCGCAGCGCACGGCGTACGCCGCCAAGCAGCGCGACCAGCGCGTGCTGGACCGCCTCGAGCAGCGCGAGGAGCGGATCCGGCGCCAGATCCTGGCTGCCGCCGCGAAGTCGCGCGGGGGCTACCGCGGCAACGCCGGCGGGTTCTTCGACAACCCCGCGCCGGGTAGCTACCAGACCTCGCCCTTCGGCTACCGCAAGCACCCGATCTACGGCTACTGGGGCCTGCACGACGGCACCGACTTCGGCGCCGCGTGCGGGACGCCGATGCGCGCGGTCGCCGACGGCACCGTGGCCTCGAGCTACTACTCCCAGGTCTACGGCAACCGGCTGCACCTCAACGTCGGCAACGTCAACGGCCAGTACGTCACGGCCGTCTACAACCACGCCACGAGCTACACCGTGAGCGCCGGCCAGCGCGTCTCGCGCGGGCAGGTCATCGGCTACGTCGGCTCGACCGGCTGGTCGACCGGGTGCCACCTGCACTTCACGGTGCTGGTCAACGGCAACGCGTCGGACCCGATGAACTACCTCTGAGCCTCGCGCGGTGGCGCCGGGGACCCTCCGGCGAACAACCCGGTTGCGGCGGTTGACACAATCAGCCCCATGGCCAGGGAGCAGGGGCAGAAGATGGTCGCCCAGAACAAGAAGGCGCGCCACGACTACCACATCGAGGACACCTTCGAGGCCGGCCTGGTGCTGCAGGGAACCGAGGTGAAGTCCCTGCGGCAGGGCCGGGCGTCGCTGGTCGACGGGTTCGTCGACATCGACCGTGGTGAGGCGTGGCTGCACGGCGTCCACATCCCCGAGTACTCCCAGGGCACCTGGACCAACCACTCGGCGCGGCGCAAGCGCAAGCTGCTGCTCAACCGCGTGGAGATCGACAAGATCGAGCGGCGGGTCAACGAGAAGGGCCTGACGGTGGTGCCGCTGTCGCTGTACTTCAAGGACGGCCGGGCCAAGGTCGAGATCGCCCTGGCCAAGGGCAAGAAGTCGTGGGACAAGCGCCAGAGCATCGCCGAGCGCACCGCGGACCGGGAGAAGGAGCAGGCCCTCGGCCGCCACCTCAAGGGCATGAAGGACTGAGCGCTGCCCGGTTTCGGGCATGACACGGGACGGCGCCCCGGGTGCACCATGGAGGATGGCCGACCCGCTGTGGAGCACCGTCGCATCCGAGCGGCGTGAGCTCGCCGACCTGCTCGACACCCTGGGCCCGGAGCAGTGGTCCACCCCGAGCCTGTGCGCGGCGTGGACGGTGCATGGTGTGGTCGCCCACCTGGTCAGCGTGCAGGCCAGCGGCGTGCTGGGGTTGGCGCGCGCGGCGGTGCGCGGCGTGGGCAGCCCCTCGGCGGTGATCGAGTACCTCGCCGACCAGTACGTCGAGCGCGAGTCCGCCGAGCTGGTCGAGCTGCTGCGCGAGCACGCCGAGGGCCGGGTCGCGCCGCCCGGCATGGGCGCTCGGGCCGCGATGACCGAGGTGATGGTGCACCGCGTGGACATCGCGTTCCCGCTGGGGCTGTCCGTCGAGCGGCCCGCGGAGCTGTGGCGCCCGGTCCTGGAACTGCTCGGCGGCCGCGCCCCGCGGCTCGGCACCATGCTGGAGGGCCGCCCCGAGGCGTCGTACGTCGCGAGCGACCTGGACTGGCGCAGCGGGACCGGTCCGGAGGTCACCGCCCCGGCCGAGGCGCTCGCCACGGTGCTCGCCGGGCGCGCCGCGGAGGTGGGTCGGCTCACCGGGCCCGGCACGGCCGCCGTACGCGCCTGGGTCACCGGCTGACCCACGCGGGCCGACCCACGCGGTCGCGGACGGGTGACCCGGCGCGGTTACCGTGGCGGCCATGGACTCCGGCACGCTGATCGACGTCGTCCTCATCGTGGCCTTCATCTTGATGGGCGGGGTGTTCGCCGCCACCGAGATAGCGCTGGTCTCGCTGCGCGAGGGCCAGATCGCCAAGCTGGAGGGGGAGGGCGGGCGCGGCGGATCGGTCGCCAGCCTCGCCCGGGACCCCAACCGGTTCCTCTCCGCGGTGCAGATCGGCGTGACCGTCGCCGGGTTCTTCTCCGCGGCGTTCGGCGCCTCCACGCTGGCCCCGCAGTTCGCGCCGTCGCTGGAGGACCTCGGGGTGCCTGCGGCGGAGACGGTGTCGCTGGTGGCGACGACGCTGGTGGTCTCCTACCTCTCCCTGGTGCTGGGCGAGCTGGTGCCGAAGCGGCTCGCGCTGCAGCGCTCGATGGGGTTCTCCCGGGTGCTGGCGCCGCCGCTGGGGCGCTTCGCGACGCTGATGACGCCGGTCATCTGGCTGCTGTCGGTCTCGACCAACCTGCTGGTGCGGCTGCTCGGCGGCAACCCCGACGCGGCCTCCGACGAGATCGACGAGGACGAGCTGCGCGGGATGATCTCGGGGCACACCGCGATCCCCGCCGAGGAGCGCGCGATCGTCGAGGAGGTCTTCGAGGCCGGCGACCGCTCGGTGAAGGAGGCGATGTGTCCGCGCCCCGACGTGGTGTTCCTGCCCGGTGAGATCACCCTCGCCGAGGCCGTCGAGATCATGGCGGCCAGCCCCTACACCCGCTACCCGGTCACCGGCCGCGACTTCGACCAGGTGATCGGCTACGTCCACCTGCGCGACCTGCTCGGGCGCGGCGACCTCGGCGAGGTGCGGGTGGCCGAGGTGGCGCGTGAGCTGCTGGTGCTGCCGGCGACCAACCGGGTGCTGCCGACGCTCAGCCGGATGCGTCGCGAGCGCGCCCACATCGCCCTGGTGGTCGACGAGTACGGCGGCACCGACGGCATCGTCACCCTCGAGGACCTGATCGAGGAGCTGATCGGCGAGATCCGTGACGAGTACGACGACGACGAGGCCGAGCCCGACAGCCTCGCGCCGGGTCGCGAGGTCTCCCTCGACGGCGGCCTGACCCTCGAGGAGTTCCACGATCGCACCGGCATCGAGCTGCCCGACGGCGCCTACGAGACCGTCGCCGGCTACCTGCTCGCGCGGCTGACCCGGATGGCGGCCGTGGGCGACCGGGTGACGGTCGACGGGCACGTCATCGAGGTCGAGGCGGTCGAGGACCGCCGGATCACCCGCGTCCGCGTCCGCGCCGCCACCCCCGGCGACCCCGCTCCCGCCGACTGACGGTCGAGTCGAGACTTCCGACCGGTCGAATCGAGACCTCCGACCGGTCGAGTCGAGACTTCGGGCGCCATTCGCGCCGACTCGGCGCGCCATTCGCGCCGACTCGGCGAAAGGGGGTCAGCGGCCGAAGGCCTCGCGCCAGACCTCGGCGTCCGCGTCGGCGTAGGTCAGCTCGTCCTCGGGCTTCATCCGCCAGACCTGCGGGGAGTCCAGGGGCGGCAGCTCGCGGCCGTTGGCCGTCGGCGGGTCGACGTCCTCGCGGGCGGGGTAGTCGCCGACCGCGGAGATCACCGACTGCCCGCGCTTCGACAGTGCGTAGTTGATGAAGACCTCGGCGGCCTCCGGGTGCGCGGTGTCGGCGGCCTCGGCGATGAAGAAGCTGAACAGCACCAGCCCCTCCTCCGGTACGACGTACTCCAGCGGAGCGGCGTCCTCGGCGACTGCCACGTTGACCGCGGCGGTGCCGGCCGTGGCGAGCATGAGCTCGCTGCGCGCGAGCGCCTCCTGCCGCTGGCCGCCGCTGTCGTAGATCGTGGGCTGCTGCGCGGCCAGCTTGTCCCAGTAGTCCGGGTCGACCTCCTCGGTGACGAACCGGTTCAGCGCGATCGAGGAGCCGCCGGCGGTGCCGGAGGTCAGACCGATCCTGCCCTTGTACGCCGGGTCGAGCAGGTCGGTCCACGACGTCGGGGCGTCCTCCTCGCTCACCTGGTAGGTGTTGTAGGCGAAGGTGATCACGACGTTGGCGAAGGTCGTGAAGTGGTCGTCGTCGAGGACCAGGTCGCTGTCCGGCTCGAGGGTGGCCGGCACGTGCGGGCTCAGGATGCCGGCCTCGGTGAGCTCGCGGGCGACCTTGTAGTCCGAGGTGATGATGACGTCGGCGCCGAGCTGACCGGCTCCGGCCTCCGACTGGATCCGCTCGGAGAGCTTGTTGGCCACGTCGCGCACGTACTCCACCTCGATGCCGGTGTCGGCGGTGAAGGTGTCGTTGAAGGCCTGCTGGTTGGCCTCCTGGTAGCCGGTGTAGACGGTGATCTTCTGCTCCTGGGCGGCCTCCCAGGTGGCTTGGTCGGCGATCCGCTCACCGTCGATCACCAGGCCCGAGGAGGTGTCGACGTCGGCCTTCGCGCTGACGACGTGGCTGGAGCTGGCTGCGGAGCAGGAGGTGAGGGTCGCGGCGAGCGCGAGGGAGAGCGCCGGGACGAGTGCGGCGGTACGACGCATCGAAGGACCTTTCGTCGGGGGAAGCAGGGAGTGCGCGGGACGGTCGACAGCCCGAGACCGGCTCAGGAGCCGTCGCGGGCGCGGCGTTCGCGCGCACCGACGACCTGCGTCGCGATCGCGAGGGCGGCGATGATCAGCGTGAAGATCAGGCTGATCGCGGCGGAGTAGCTGATGCTGCCGTTCTCGAAGCTGTGGAAGACCAGGATCGAGAGCACCCGGGTGTCGGAGGTGTAGAGGAACAGCACCGCGCTCATCTCGCGCAGGCCGAGCATCAGCAGCATCAGCAGCGTGGACACGATGCCCGTGCGCATCAGCGGGGCCGTCACGTTGCGGACCGCGCGCCACCGGCTGGCGCCGAGCATGACCGCGCTGTTCTCCAGGTCGGGGTCGAGCTGGAGCATCGAGGACGACACGCTGCGGTAGCCCTGCGGCATGTTCACCGCGACGGTGGCGATCACGAGGATCGCGAGCGTGCCGTAGACCGGGAACGGCAGGCTCAGCCAGGCCCACAGGATGCCCATGCCCAGCACGACCTGCGGGATCGCCAGCGGCATCATGCTGGTCTGCTCCAGGAACGGGCCGAACCGGGTCCGCGAGCGGTAGCGCACGTAGGACACGGCGAAGGCCAGTGCGGTGCCGACCACCGCGGCGAGCAGGGCCAGCGTGACCGAGTTGGTCGTGGAGGTGCGGAAGTCGGACTGGCTGATCGCCTGGGCGAAGCGGTCGAGGGAGAACCCGCGGCTGAACAGGTCGGCGAAGGTGTTGGCGTACGGCGCGCCCGAGGTCGCGGTGACCAGCAGCGCGCCCACCGGGAGGACGACGGCGAGCAGGAAGTAGAGGACCGCGAAGCCGGTCGCCACCCAGCGCAGCCCGCGCAGCGGGACCGGGCGCGGGCGGTTGCCCTTGCCGGTGAGGGTGGTGAACCGCTTGCGGGCCACGATCCGCTGCTGACCCCAGGTCACCAGTGCGACGGCGAGGGTCAGCGCGATCGCGATCGCCGCCGCGGCGTTGGGCCGCGGGTTGCCCGCCATCAGCCGGTAGATGTAGGTCGGCAGCGTCTCGATGTCGCCGGGGTTGCCCAGGATCGCGTTGACGGGGAAGTTCTCCACGGCCAGCACGAAGCTGAGGATCGCCGCGCCGGCGAGCGCGGGGATCGCCAGCGGCAGGGTCACCGTGCGGAACATCGACCCGAGCCCGGCGCCGTGCACAGCAGCCGCCTCCTCGAGGTCGGCGTTCATCATCGCGAAGGAGCTGTAGGTCAGCATGAACGTGTACGGCGCGTAGTACAGGCCGAGCACGAAGATCAGCCCGCCGTAGGAGTAGGCGTCGAGGGTGAGGCCGATGCCGACCTCGCGCAGCGCCATGTTGAGGTGGCCGGAGATCGGGCTGGCCAGGATCGACCAGGCCAGCGCCCCGACGATTGCGGGCAGGAACATCGGCGCGATCCCCGCGACGTACACGAACCGGCGCCACGGCGCGTCGGTGCGCGCGGCGATGAAGGCGAGGCTGGCGCCGATCAGCAGCGACAGGACGGCGGCGCCCACGCCGACCCCGAGGGAGTTGAGCAGGCTCTCCACGGCCTGGGAGGTGCCCAGGATCTCGAAGTTCTCGAGGGTGAAGCCGCCGAGGCCGGCGCCGCCCGGGCGGGGCACGCGGGTGGTGAAGGCGGCCAGGATGATGAACAGGACCGGCAGGATCACCACGAGGAACAGCAAGGCCGCCAGCACCAGCGCCGGGATCTCGCGACGTACGCCGCGCAGCCCGCGGCGCAGGTTGGGGCGGCGCCGCGCGGGCGCGCCGGCGGGACGGTCGGCCGCGGGGGCGGGGCGCTCCGGGGCGTCGATGCTCATGCGGCCACCTCGTTGCCGTTCGCCGCACGTGCGACGGCCCGGGCGGGCAGGATCTGCACGTCGCTCGCGGACACCTCGGCCCAGACGGTCTCGCCGACCTCGAGGCGGCGCCCGGCGGCGGTCGGGACCACCACGTCGAGCTCCAGGCCGGTCGCGAGCTCGACGGAGTAGCGCACGCTGCCGCCCTGGAAGCTGCTGACGCGCACGGTGCCGGGCCAGCTGTTCGGTCCGGCGGCGCCGTCGGTGACCAGCCGGACGTCCTCGCTGCGGATGCACGCGGAGAGGTCCTCGGCGTCGGGCGCTGGCTGGGAGCTGGTCACGACCAGGTCGGTGCCGGCCAGCACGTGCGCGCCGTCGCGGGCGGCGACGGGGTGCACGTTGGCGACGCCGAGGAAGTGGGCGATCGAGGAGCTGCGCGGGTGGTGGTACATCGCCGACGGCTCGTCCATCTGCACGATCAGCCCGTCCTGCATGAGCGCGATGCGGTCGGCGAGCGCGAAGGCCTCGGTCTGGTCGTGGGTGACGTAGACGGTGGTCAGCCCCAGGCGCAGCTGAAGGTCGCGCAGCTCGATGCGGAGCCGGTCGCGCAGGCGGGCGTCGAGGTTGGACAGCGGCTCGTCGAGCAGCAGCACCGAGGGGCGCATCACCAGGCTGCGGGCGAGGGCGACGCGCTGCATCTGCCCGCCGGAGAGCAGGCTCGCGCCGCGGTGGGCGAAGTCCTCGAGCCCGACCAGCTCCAGGGTCTCGCCCACGCGCTGCTCGATCTCGGCGCGCGGGGTCTTCTGCAGCTTCAGCGAGTACGCGACGTTCTGGAACACGGTCATGTGCGGCCACACGGCGTAGGACTGGAAGACCATGCCGACGTTGCGCTTGTTCGGGGGCAGGTTGATGCCCCGCTCGGCGTCGAAGACCACGGTGTCGCCGATGGTGATCCGGCCGCTGGTGGGCTCCTCGAGCCCGGCGATGCACCGCATCGTCGTGGTCTTGCCGCATCCGGACTTGCCGAGGAGTACGACGGACTCGCGGTCGGAGATCTCCAGGAACATGTCGTCGATGGCCGTGACCTGGCCGTACTGCAGGCGAAGGTTCTCGATCGTGATTCTCACTGAGGCTCCTGGGGTGGGGGGAGGACGACGCGACCGTCCGTGCGGGGCACCACGCACGGACGGCAGGGGAGGGGGAGTCGGCGGCGCTGAGGGGGACGCCGCCGGGACGTGACCTGGGATACTAGAAACCTTCGACGGGCCCGCGCCGCCCCCAATTCCGCGCAGTGATCGAAGCGCGTGCCCGCCCGCCTGAGCGTCTTGTCGCGCCGTTCGGCTGTGTCGAACGCCGCGGCACCGAGCCGGTCCAGGGCTCGCGCGAATCCCGGGTGCGCGGGGCTGGTGGTGGCGTCTACACTGGCCACGTTGACAACTACAGAGGGGCTGATCGGTTTCGACTTGGGACGTTAGTTCCAAGGGAAGCGGGTCGAGGAGCCAGCGACATCTCGTAAACGATCGCTGGAAAACAACAACTGCCAACGCTAAGCGCAGTTCCTTCGCTCTCGCCGCCTGAGCGGTGATCGAAGCGTCAGACCGGGCATCCGTCTCCGTCCCGGACCCTGGCGTCATCTAGGAGACTTGCTGCTCACTCCGTGTCGCGGAGGGTGAGCGGGACTATTCCGTGACTGAGCCTGTCGGGGACGTGTCCGTGCGAGCCCCGGGGCCGAGAAAAGCGACATCACGGACTGCACCCGGAGAAGACTTGGTTCGACGCTCGAGGACCGGGGTTCGATTCCCCGCAGCTCCACAGATCAGCAGATCCCCTTCTGGACGAGGGCCCGCCGCATCCGCGGCGGGCCCTCGTTGTCATGTCCGCAGGTCGGGCGCTCCGGGCTGCCGCGGTGCCCCGTCGTTCCAGCGGTCCCAGGTCTGCAGGACCCAAAAGGTCGCCAGCCAGAAGATCAACCACGCCTCGACCCAGAATGTCGGGTGCGTGTCGGCGAGGAGATGGACCACGACCGCGCCGATCGCCATGACGCCCGACAGCGTGCCGTAGGCGAGTGCCCACCGCCGGTCACGGCTGCCACCGCGTTCACCCTCGCCACGGAGCTTGTGCACCGCGATCGCGACGATGGCCCCGACGATGAGGACGAAGAGCACGATCGCGGCGTACATGTGAGCGTGCTCGAAGATCCAGCTCCTGTCCTGGGAGAACTTGTAGACACCGAACGCCCACAGCGCGAACGCGGTCGCCCAGGGGATCCAGTACGCCGGGGGATGCGCGGCTGCCGAGGTCCAGGTCGTCGAGGCCGTCGAGCCACCGCGCGAAAGCCGGGCGATGAGCTGACCGATGACGCCCATGACCAGCACGCTCGCGAGCATCAGGCCGATGACCGCCAGGTAGGCGAACAGGTTGTTCGACACCGCCGTGTGGCTGGCCTGGATGAGCGCCTCCTGCTCGGCCTGCGTCCGCACTTTCGCGCCCGCCGGGTCCCTGAGACCGCACTTGTTCGTCTCGGCCGTGGGCACGAACGCGACCACAGGTGCCAGGATCCCCGCCAGGTTGAGAAGGCTGTCCTCCCACAGGGACTTGCCCCACAACGCCACCATGACCAGCCCTAGCGTGACCAGGGCGCCGACGAACACCGACCGCACCGGTGTGTAGTAGTAGGCGCTGATCGAGCCCTGGAGGCAGCTGCCCGCGCGGTCGTACTCCTTCCACAGCGAGGCCGCCAGGAGGGCGATGACCCCGACCGCGCCAAGCCGCAGGAACCGGTAGGTCCGAAGCGCCATCGGCGGAGGCTCATGCGCAGCCGGGGGCTGTCCTCCGCCGGGCGGTGCGGGCCGGGGCATGACGTCTGCCATCGCGTCCTCCTCACCATGGTCCGTCGTGCTCGGACGAAGGCCCGGACGCGGCGGGGTCGTGACGCTCTTTCCGAGTCTTGCGCCGACGCCGTACTGCCCGGCCGCGCAACCGGGGCCTTTCCCCAGGACTAGGGACCACGCGCCAGTTGCTCTTCTGCGGGCCCGTGCCGGCGGGTTGCTAGCGTCCGGCTATGACACCGGGAGTCCTGTTCGACCTCGACGGCACGCTCGTGGATCACCGGGCCGCCGCCGATGCTGCCGTGGCGGAGTGGGTGGCCCGGTACGGCGGGCGGCGCGATGCGGCGGATGATGCCGTCGCCGAGTGGGGCCGGCTCGAGGGCCTGCACTTCGCGGCCTACCTGCGGGGCGAGGCGACGTTCCAGGAGCAGCGCCGCGGCAGGATCGCCGAGTTCCTGGCCTTCCTCGGACGTCCGGTCCCGGACGCCGACGCGATGGACAGACTGTTCCAGTCGTATCTCGACCTGTACGAGGCCGCGTGGGTCGCCTACGACGACGTGGTGCCCGCGCTGGACCTGCTCGCTGCCTCCGGCGTCGCGCTCGGGGTGCTCACCAACGGGGACGAGGCGCAGCAGCGCGCCAAGCTGCGCGCCGTCGGCCTGCTCGACCGCTTCGACTGCGTGGTCGCCTCGTCCTCGCTGCCGGCCGCGAAGCCTGATGCGACGGCCTTCGTCGCCGCGTGCGAGCGGCTGGGGAGGCCTCCGGGCTCGGTGTCCTACGTGGGCGACAACCTCCACACGGATGCGTTGGCCGCCGCCCAGGCGGGGCTGCGCGGGGTGTGGTTGAACCGGCTGTCGGAGGATCCGCACGTGCAGCCGGAAGCCACCATCAGGAGTCTCCTCGAGATCGAGGCCCTTCTCGGCTAGTGCTGTCGGGCGGCGGGTCCCGGGCAATCGGACCGGTGCCACCGGGGGAGAACCGTCCTACAGTGGAGAGCTAGGGCGCTCGGGCCCAGGGCAGCTGCTTTCGCCGTACGGCGTCCGCGCCAGGTTCGCGCGGAACGGCGCAACGGCAAGGAGATGCCATGTCAGCCCAAGGCACCCCGCAGGATCCCGAGCAGCCCGGCCCCACCAGCAGGGGATCCACGCCGGCGCTGGCGATCGACCCGCGGCGCTCGATGGTCCGGGCCGTGGCCTGGGTCCTCGGCGTGCTGTTCTTGCAGTTCGCGTTCATCTACAGCTATGTCGCGGCGTTCCACGACCCCACGCCGCACCAGCTCGAGGTGCAGGTGGTCGCGCCGGAGTTCGGCGGCAGCCAGGCCCAGCAGCTGGTCGACCAGCTCAACGGGCTCTCCGGCGACCCCCTGGACGCCTCGCTCGCGGATTCCGAGTCGGAGGCGCGCGAGGACGTCCGCGATGGCGACGACGTCGCGGCCCTCGTGCTGCGCCCGGCGAAGAGCACCGACCTGTTGCTGATCGCCTCCGGCGGCGGTGTCTCGGTCGAGGAGGCCGCCTCGGGAGTCCTCACCCAGGTGGTCGAGGAGCAGCGGCGGGGCGTGGAGAAGGAGGACCTGGTGCCGCTGCAGAGCGGCGACGCCCGCGGCCTCACCGGCTTCTACCTCGTGGTCGGCTGGGCAGTCGGGGCCTACCTCTTCCCGACCGTGGTGGCGCTGGCGCGCGGGGACCGGCCCCGCTCGGTGCGCACGGCGCTGATCCGGCTGGCCGCGCTGGTGCCCTACGCCCTGGCCTCCGGGTTCGGCGGCGCGCTGATCGTCGGCCCGCTGCTGGACGCCCAGACCGGGCACTTCTGGCAGCTCGGCCTGCTCGGAACGGCCGTGTCGTTCTCGATCGCCGCGCTGGCGATCGGGCTCGAGGCGCTGCTCGGGGTGATCGGGATCGGGGTGACGCTGCTGCTCATCGTGATCATCGGCAACCCGAGCTCGGGCGGGGCGTTCCAGGCCGGCGTGATGCCCGCCTTCTGGCGGGTGGTCGGCGAGTGGATCCCGACCGGCGCCGGCGTGGACGGGGTGCGCCAGATCGTCTACTTCGGCTCCGACGACCTGACCCGGCCGCTGCTCGTGCTCGCGGCGTACGCCGTGGCGGGCATCGTCCTCACGCTGCTCGTCTCAGGGCGGGGCCGGCGACCGGAGCTGTTGATGAGCGCCTGATCCGGTCGCCCGAGAGTCGGCATCATGGCGGAGCAGCCCGCACCTGCTGGTGACGTCCCGCGCGCACACCCCGCGCGCTGGGCGCTGCGCCAGGTCGAGCGGTCCGGGCTGTTCACGACCCGGGTGACCTGGCGGGCCCCGGACGGCACGATGGCCCGGTGGGAGTCGCGCTCGGCACGACGCCGGGGGCGCGTGGAGCTGCTCGACGCGACGGGAAGGACCACCGGCTTCGTCGAGGCGGCGCCGGCGACCGCCCGCCGACTGGCTCGGGCCAACCTGCTGGCCGGGACCGCCTTCATCGTCGGTGGCGGCCTCTTCGCGCTCGGTGCGCTGCTAGCGCAGCTCGACGTCGGCAGTGTGCGGCACGTCGACACGGTGTACCTCGTCGGCGGGGCCTTCTTCAGCGTCGGCGGCTACGTGTCGTTGCTGCAGGCCTCCAACACGCCCACCGACCTCGACGAGAACGGCTCGCTGTCCTCGCCGCGGTGGCGTTGGTTCGCCCTCGAGCCCCGCCAGATCGGCTGGTTGAGCGCGGCGGTGCTGTTCACTGGCACGCTCGTCTTCGGGGCCAGCCTCGTGGCGGCGTTCGCCTCGCACCTCACGCCTCGCCAGACCGACGGTTGGATCTGGCTCCCGGACATCGTCGGCTGTGTCTGCTTCCTTGTCTCGGGCCACCTCGCCCTCGTCGAGGTCGGGCACGGGGTGATCTGGCGGATCGTCAACGACCTCGGCTGGTGGATCGTCGGGGTGAACCAGCTCGGGTCGATCATCTTCTTCGTGGCCGGGCTCGCCTCGTTCACCCTCCCGGCCACCTCCACCGACCTGGACCCGGGCCTGGCCAACTGGGGAACCTTTGCCGGCTCGGTGTGCTTCGCCGTGGCCGGGGGGCTGCAGCTGTTCGAACGGCCGAAGGCCAGCCCAGCGCCGACTCGCCACCGGCGCTGAGCGACGCCTCCCGCCCGGCGCGGACAGCGCCGTGACGCCGCGCCGACGCCCTAGCATGCGGCTCGTGATCCTCTCCGACGCTGGACCCGCCCTTCCTTCGCTCCGATGCGGACGGCGGCGCGGCCGCCACATGGGGTGGGTGCTTTCCCTGGCCCTCGGCGCCGGGGCCCTGGCCGGCTGCGGTGACGACGAGGCGAGTCCGACGGACGCCCGGGCGACGGGTGTGCCCGCGCACTATGCCGACGCGATCGCCGAGGGCCTCGAGCGCTATCCGGAGATCGGCCGGACGGGGATGGGCGACTTCCAGTGGGACTGCCCCCTGGAGACCGAGATCGAGGTCGACGGCGAGGAGCACGACGACGTCCTGCACACGACGTTCTTCGGCCCGATGGAGGAGGTCCACCTCGTCGAGTGCAGCTTCCACGAACCGTTCTCGGTGAGCCTGGCCTACGCGGAGGCGGAGAGCGACGAGGCGTTCACGGCGCTCGAGTCCGCGACCGGCGCCGTCGAGCAGTCGGGCAACGAACAGACCGAGGAGACCATCACCGTGGGTGAGCGGGACTTCGTGGTGGTCCACACCGATTTCCCGACCAACCCCGCGGCCGACTTCAACCTGACCGCCCACCACCTCGACCCGGAGACCCGCTCGCGGACCACGCTGGAGGTCTCCGGCAGCAGCGACGGTCTCAGCGAGGAGTACGACGAGCGTGCCGTCGCCGAGGACCTGGCGGCGATCCTGTCCGCGGGCTGAGCCTGCGCCTCGCTCAGCCGACCCCGCGGCGTGGCGCACCGAGATCGGCTGGCCGGTCTTCCGCGTGGCAGCATGCGCCCCGTGACCGACTCCGAGGCGAGGGGCATGCCGCCCGCCCCGCACCCGTCGTACCGCTGTCGGGTGGGCGAGGCGGACGCCGCACTCGACCAACGGCTCTCCGATGAGCTCGACCGGGTCAACGCCGAGGCCACGCGCGGCACCGAGCCCGCCCGCGAGCTCACCGTGAGCCTGCATGACGATGCCGGCGAGCTCGCCGCGGGCATGAGCGGCTGGACCTGGGGCGTCGCTGCCGGCATCGCGATGACCTGGGTGCGCGCCGGGGATCGCGGCGCCGGCCTGGGCGCCCGGCTGCTCGAGGAGTTCGAGGTCGAGGCCCGACGTCGCGGCTGCCAGCACGTGTACGTCACCTCCTTCACCTTCCAGGCGCCGCAGTTCTATGTGCGCCACGGCTACCGCGAGCTCTTCCGCTGGGAGGACGTGCCGGTCGTCGGCGCCGCCGACGTGCACCTGCGCAAGGACCTCTGAAGGGCCTCTTGCGGCACCTCCGGAGCGTGACGCAGAACGCGCTCCGGCCCCGTGAACCGGGCCGGTCGCCGACCTACCATCGAAGGTGAGTTCCGGTGGGGGAGACATCCTCCCGGAGCGGCAGCACTCGCTGTCTCGAGAGTCATCCGGCAGCGACACGCCCGGGCTGAGCGAGCGACCTCGCCCCCGTCTTGCTGTCGACGCCCGCACGACCACGGCTCAGGTCCGGCCACGCACGCGGCGTGGGCGGGCTTGGTTCCGGCGCTGCCGTCTGCGCTGACGGCGCCCCGAGCGTCCGGGCCGTGGTCCTCCGCCGCGGCGTGCACGCGTGCCCGCGACCAGGCACGCGTGTCCAGCCCTGGCCCGAGCCCCCGCAACCGACACGGAGGTCACCTGCATGCTGCGCCGCGCGCGCACCCCTCTGCGCTCCAGGCTCCAGCGCAACCGAAGGACGATCGCGGCCACCGCCGCCACCGCCGCCCTCGTGGCCACCGGGGCGGTGACACCCGCCCTGACCACCCCCTCGCACGACGACACGCCCTCGCGGGTCGAGGCCATCCAGCGGTTGCCTCGGATCGGGCAGGAGGGCCAGAAGCGCTCCGAGCGCTCCGAGCACTCCGAGCACTCCCAGCGGGCCAAGCGCACCCAGCAGAGCCGGCACGCGCAGCGGGTCCGGACCGGCTCGCAGCCCGCCCAGGCCACGAAGGCTGCGAGGGCCGCGAAGGCCGCGAAGGCCGCGAAGGCCAGGCCCACCGGCGCGGACCGGACGATCGCCGCCAAGCTCCGCACGCGGATCAAGAACGACCAGCTCGGCGCCAAGGTCACCGGCCACGTCGCTGACGTGGACAGCGGTCGCGCCGTGTGGTCCGCGGGCGGGCACCAGGCGATGATGCCCGCCTCGACCACCAAGATCGGCACGGCGGTCGCCGCGCTGAAGGCGCTCGGCCCGGACCACCAGCTGACCACCGACGTGCGCCTCGAGGACCAGACGATCACCCTCGTCGGGGGTGGCGACGAGCTGCTCACCAGCGGCGACCTGAGCGCGCTGGCCGCGAAGACCGCCCGGCAGGTGAAGAAGCGGACGCCGTACCACCTGCGCGTCGACGACAGCCTGTTCGAGCAGCCGTCGATGAGCCCGGGCTGGTCCGGCGGCTACTACCCGGGCAACGTCACCCCGGTCCGCTCCTTGGTCGTCGACCAGCACCAGGTGATGGACACCGCGATCGACGCCGGCCACGTCTTCGCCACCGAGCTGCGCGAGCGAGGCGTCAAGGTCGCCGACGTACGGCGGGGGAAGGCGTCCGAGGAGGCCACCAGCGTCGCTGCGCACCACACCCCGGTCTCCGACGTCGTGATCCAGATGCTGCTCTACTCCGACAACGACCTGGCCGAGGGCCTGCAGCGGCTGACCGCCGTCGAGCTGGGCCTGCCGGCGACCTGGCGCGGTGGTGCCCAGGCGCAGATGAAGATGTTCCGCGACCTCGGCGTCGACACCCGCGGGATGAAGCTGTACGACGGCTCCGGGCTCTCGCGGGCCGACCGGATCTCCGCGGCCAACCTCGTCTCGATCCTGCAGGCCGCCTACACCAAGGGGCGCCACACCACGATGTGGCCGCTGAAGCAGGGCCTGCCGCTGGCCGGCGCCAGCGGGACGCTGGACGACAGCTACGGCCGGTTCGTCACCCAGCAGTCCTACCGCGCGGCCGGGAAGGTGCGCGGCAAGACCGGCTCGCTGCACGACGTGATCACCCTCGCCGGGGTGACCCGCGGCGCCGACGGGCGGATGAAGGCCTACGCGTTCATGCAGAACGGCGCGCCGAGCAGCCTGAGCATCCGGCAGGGCTTCGACGGGCTGGCCGCGACCGTGCACGGCAGCTGGTGACCCCGCACTGACCGCCCGCAGCTGAGCGCGAGCTCAGGTGGCCCCGGCCGCACCCGCGGCCGGGACCCGCCGGCGTCCGAGCGCGCGCAGCACGATCTTGCGCACCTCGTCGTACCAGAGCACGACGGAGGCGAGCGCCACGCAGACGGCCCAGTGGGCCGGGTCCAGCGCGGCGGTGCCGAAGGCGACCTGGAGGAACGACAGCTCCACCACCGCGACCTGGAGGACCACGCCGAGGGCGATGGCGAGCCACAGCCACCGGTTGGCGAACAGGCCGTGGAACGCGCTGGTCGTCTCCGAGCGGGCGTTGAGCGCGTTGAAGAGCTGGGCCAGCACCAGGGTGGTGAACCCCGCGGTGCGGGCGACCTCGAGGGAGTCCTCGCCGTCGACCAGCCCGCCGGGCAGGAACACGTCGATCGAGAACAGGGTGATCAGGGCCATCACCAGGCCGACGGACACGATCCCGGCCCACATCCGTCCGTCGATGGCTCGATCGGTCAGCCGCCGCGGACGGCGCGCCATCACGTCGTCGATCTCGGGGTCCACGCCCATCGCCAGCGCCGGCGTCGAGTCGGTGATCAGGTTGATCCACAGGATCTGGGTCGCCAGCAGGGGGAGCACGAGGGCATCGGTGTCGTCGGCGTCGGTGAGGCCGATCGCCCCCGCGAGCAGCACGCCGAGGAAGACGGTGAGGACCTCGCCCATGTTGGAGGACAGCAGGTAGCGCAGGAACTTCTTGATGTTCTCGAAGATCACCCGGCCCTGCCGGACCGCGGCGACGATCGTGGTGAAGTTGTCGTCGGCGAGGATCATCCGGGCCGCCTCCTTCGTCACCTCCGTCCCGGTGATGCCCATCGCGACGCCGATGTCGGCCGACTTCAGGGCCGGCGCGTCGTTGACACCGTCGCCGGTCATCGCGACCACCTCGCCATCGGCCTGCAGGCAGTCGACCAGCCGGAGCTTGTGCTGCGGGGCCACCCGCGCATAGACCGAGACCTCGCGGGCGACCTCCCGCAGCGCCTCGTCGTCCAGGCCGTCGAGCTCGACACCGGTGAGCACCCGGGCCTCCGGAGCGACGATCCCGAGATCGGCGGCGATCCGCCGCGCGGTGGCGGGATGGTCGCCGGTGATCATCACGACCCGGATGCCCGCGCGGTGCGCCTCGGCGATCGCGGGCGCCACCTCCTCGCGGGGCGGGTCGATGATGCCGACCATCCCGACCCAGACGAGGTCGCGCTCCCAGGACTCGTCCGGGTCGCCGGTCCCCGGTACTCCGGCCCGCTCCCCGAGGGGGCGGTAGGCCACGCCGAGGGTGCGGAACGCCTCGCGCGAGAGTCGGTCGACCTCCGCCATCGCCGCGGCGCGGTCCTCCTCGGTGAGCGGCACGGTCGACGCTCCGACCTGGCGGCGGGTGCAGCGGCTGATCAGCACGTCGGGCGCGCCCTTGGCGTACAGCACCTGCCGGTCCTCGGCGTCGGCGATGAGGACCGACATCATCTTGCGCTCGGAGGTGAACGGGATCTCCGCGAGACGGCGGAACCGCCCGTCCGGCTCGGCCTCGGCCTTGCGGGCGGCGACCAGGAACGCCGCCTCGGTGGGGTCGCCCACCACCTCCCACTCCCCGTCGCGCTCGGACAGCTGGGCGTCGTTGGCCAGCGAACCGCCCGACAGCACCAGCCGGGCCTCGGCACGCTGGTCCGCAGCCAGCGGGCGGCCGTCGGCGAGGACCTCGCCGTCGGGGCGGTAGCCGATCCCGGTGACCTCGGCACGGCCGGAGGCGGTGACGAGGCGCTGGATCGTCATCTCGTTGCGGGTCAGGGTGCCGGTCTTGTCGGTGCAGATCACCGTGGCCGAGCCCAGCGCCTCCACCGAGCTGAGGCGCTTGACCACTGCGTTGCGCCGGGCCATCCGTTGCACGCCGATCGCGAGCACCACCGACAGGATCGTCGGCAGACCCTCCGGTACGGCGGCCACCGCGAGCGAGACCCCGAGCAGCAGCACCTCGACGAGGTCGTCGGGGTCGGTGATGCCGTCGAACCAGATGATGGTGACCACCACGACCACGGCGATGACGACCACCGCGGTGCCGAGCATCCGGCTGATCCGGTGGATCTCCTGTTGCAGGGGAGTGGGGTCCTCGGTGGTCGCCTCGAGCATCTCGGCGACCGCGCCCATCTCGGTGCCCATCCCCACGGCGGTGACCACCGCGCGCCCGGTGCCCTGGGCGACCGCGGTCCCCTTGAACACCATGTCCAGCCGGTCGCCGAGCGGGGCGGGCGCGGCGAGGGTGGTCGGGTCCTTGGTCACCGCGGCGCTCTCACCGGTCAACGACGCCTCCTGCACGCGGAGCGCGTTGGCCGAGAGCAGGCGGGCATCGGCGCCGACCGCGTCGCCCTCGCCGAGGACGAGCACGTCGCCGCGCACCAGCTCGGCGGACGGCACCTGTCGCAGCCGCCCGTCGCGCAGCACGGTGGAGGCGGCCGCGGTCATGGTGCGCAGCGCCGCCACCGCATCCGCCGCGCGCTCCTCCTGGACGTAGCCGAGGGCCGCGTTGACCACGACGATCGCGGTGATCACCAGCGCGTCGATGGGCACGCCCTCGCTGCCCTCGACGACCCACGCCGCGACCGAGACGACCACCGCGGCGAGCAGCAGATAGATCAGCGGGTCCTGGAACTGCGCGAGCACCCGGCGCCAGGCCGGCACCGGCGGGCGCTGCTGGAGCTCGTTGGGGCCGTCCGCGGCAAGGCGGCGTGCCGCCTCCTCGGTGCTCAGCCCCGTCACGGCATCGACACCGAGGTCCGCCGTCACGGCTTCTGCGTCCAGCAGGGAGGCATCCCGGGCGGGCCCAGCGAGGCCAGGTCCATCGTCCATGTCGCCCTCCGCGTCCGGCGTGCGCACTGCCGCCAGCGACGCTACGGCGGGCGTCGTACGCCGTGGAGGGTCGTCGTACCCGAGCGGAGGGGGTCAGCTGGTCCAGGTCCAGCTGGCCAGCACCGAGTCGGTGACCTCGGCCCGCTGGGTCGCGCTGACGCTGGGACTGAACGAGAAAGTGGCGATGAAGGCGCCGTCCTGCCCGGCGAGGTAGAACTGGTCGACCGTGGTGGAGGCACCGTTCATCGATATCGTGGCGCTCAGGTGCGCGGTCTCCTCCCCGTCGACGACGACCCGGTCC